>CAYLPS010000012.1:0-59446 GCA_964385625.1 uncultured Anaerolineaceae bacterium
TTTCCATTGCATTTTTTACACCTTTGTCCGAACTTGTGTCCGAACCTAAGTTATAATGGCCCGGCTTGGGCAACAGCTATCAAGGAAGCGAACCGTGTGGGGATGACCAGGCTGGTTTCCTTCGATGCCACCACCGACATCATCAACGGAATCAAAGAGGGCGTAATTGACGCCACTATAGCCCAACGCGAGTTTGACATGGGCTATAAGTCGGTGCAACTCATTTACCTTATGTCTACAAAAGGCACGGATGCAGCCATGTCTGAGATGGGGGTAGTGGATGGCATCATTGATACTGGGGTGGACATCATCACGGCTGCCACCCTCAAGGACTACGAGGCTGGCTTGGACGCTAAGGGCATCCCTCATGAATGGGATACCAAGGGTTGGGAACCACCCTCGGCAGCGCCTCAAGTCACTGTTGAATGGTGGCATATTTCCACCCAGGACCCGGGTAAAACGCTCTGGCAAACAATGGCAGACGAATATATGGCTGCTCATCCAAATGTGAAAATTAACATCACAATATTGGAAAATGAAGCTTTCAAAACTAAGCTGACCACCGTCATGCAAGGTGGGACTCCCCCCGATATCTTCCAGAGTTGGGGCGGTGGTGTGATGAATGACCAGGCTAATGCCGGTATGCTGCAGGATATAACCTCATACCTGGATGCAGATGGTGGTGCTTGGCGTAACAGCTTCGCTCCAGGTGCACTGGCAGTCTATTCCTTGGATGGCAAGAACTATGGCGTGCCGTGGGACATGGGCATGGTCGGTTGGTGGTACAACAAGGACTTGTTCGCCCAGGCTAACATTTCTCAGCCGCCCGCCACCTGGACAGAGCTGCTCGATGATGTCCAGACCCTAAAGGATGCCGGCATCACCCCCATCTCTCTGGCAGGTAAAGACACCTGGACGGGCATGCACATCTGGTCATATCTCGCTACACGCATTTGCGGAAAAGACGGTTTCTTGGCAGCGGCTAATCGAACAGGTGCCTTCACCGATGATTGCTTTGTCGAAGCTGGCAACAAGCTGCAGGAATTGATCGCCCTCGATCCCTTCCAACCTGGCTTCCTCGGTGCTAACCATGATGAAATGCAGGCTACCTTCGGTAATGGCAAGGCTGCCATGGAGCTTTCCGGGCAATGGGCGCCATCGGTTGAAACTGCCCAATCTGCCAGCGGAACCGGCGTGGCCAATCTGGGCTTCTTCAGCTTCCCGGCTGTTGAGGGAGGTGCGGGTGCGTTAACAGATGCTATGGGTGGCGGTAATGGCTTTGCCATCGGCAAGAATGCCTCACCTGAAGCAATTGACTTTGTCAAATACCTGACAGCCCCAGAACAGCAGAAGCGGGTCGCAGAGATTGCTGCTGGCATCCCGGTTGTCAAAGGCGGTGAGGCTGGCTTGACTGATCCCAATATGATCCTGGTTCAGCAGGGTTTTGCAGCTGCGAATTATTTCCAGCTGTATTACGATCAATATATGCCTGCCGCCATGGGTTCCATCATTAACGACGCGGTGGCCGGCCTCTATGCCGGCACCAGCACGCCTGAGCAGGTGGCCCAGGCAATCGAAGATGGTGCCAAGCAGGTCTTTGGGAAATAGGCAAACTCCTGTAAAATAATGGGGGTTGGGTTAAAAAATCCAACCCCCATTGAATTTACTGGTCATATGGCAGCCAACCTGGAATCAATTCTAGCTTCACGCAGGTTTATTAGCGATTCGCTGTTTCACAGCTTCCATTTCACGCTGATCACAATTGATCAGACGACAAAAAAAGCGCTGGCAACGGCCTGAATTTTTATTCGCCGACTATAACGCTAGGTTGTGAGTAACAAAGGATAGCATCAAGGATAGCACCGATGAATATTTCCCAGGTACTAAAAAGTCCTTTCAGGTGGCCATGGCGTATCAACATTTCACGCCGTGTGCAAGACCGCCTGGCGATATTCTTATTCTTACTGCCATCATTCGTAATTTTTCTACTTTTCATCATTTATCCCATCATACGCGCCGCGTATTTCAGCATGTTCAACTGGAATGGTATGGGTCCGGCCACGATTTTTGTAGGCGTGAATAATTTCAAGCAGATCCTCACCGACCATGTATTCATCAAATCCATTGAAAATTGCCTGTTGATCGTGGTCCTCTCGCTTGCCGTCCAGCTGCCCCTGGCCATGATGCTGGCCATCATGGTGGGGCGTGAGCTGCCCGGCAGGGCATTTTTCAGGGCTGTTTTTTTCATGCCTTACGTGCTTTCCGAGGTCATCACCGCTATCATCTGGTTGGGCCTGTTCAGCGCAGACCCCGAACGCGGTTTCATCAATGCCCTGTTAATCTTGATTCCCGGCGTCCAGGCCCAGAACTTCCTGGGGGATATAAACCAGGTGATGGGGTGCATTTTTATCGTGCTAACCTGGAAGTATTTTGGCTTGCACATGCTGCTCTATATGGCCGGCTTGCAGAACATCCCCAGGGAGATCGAAGAAGCGGCCATGATCGATGGCGCCAACCGCTGGCAGACGGTCCGCCGTGTCACCATCCCCCTGCTGGGCAGCACCATCCGCACCACCATCCTGCTCTCGGTCCTGGGCTCGCTGACCCAATTCAACCTGGTGTGGATCATGACCCGCGGCGGGCCGGTCAACGCCAGCGAGGTCATGTCGACATACATGTACCGTTACGCCTTCATCCGCTTCCAGCTGGGCTATGGCTCGGCGGTGGCGCTGGTCATACTGGCCGTGTGCCTCATCTTTTCAATCATGTATTTGAGGCTTTCCCGCCAGCCTGATTACCTGGGCGGTGTTTAGAGAGGAACTTTAATGGTTATTGCCAGAGCTCAGAAGAGAAACACCACTAAAAAGATGCTGCCCCGCTTCTTCCAGTACCTGGTACTTTCGATCACCACCTTGATCGTGCTGGTTCCCATTGTGATCATGGTTTTTGGCGCGTTGAAGACGCGCGGTGAGATGTTCAGCCACCCCTACACCCCGCCCATCCCCGCTCATTGGGAGAACTTCGCAACCATCCTGAAGGCACCTTCTTTCTGGCTGATGCTGCGCAACAGCCTGATCGTCATGGTGGGATCGACAGGAGGGGTATTGATCGTGTGCAGCCTGGCGTCTTTCATCTTCGCCCGTATGCAGTTCCGTGGTAAAGACCTGGCCTTCAACTTCCTCACCCTGGGGTTGATGTTCCCCATTACGGTGGCCATCATGCCGGTCTACCTGGTGATCCGCCAGATGAATTTGATCGACAGCTTCCTGGCCGTGATCCTGGTACAGACCGCTTTCGGCATTTCACAGAATATCCTGATCCTGCGCGGCTTTTTTACCTCCATCCCCATGGAGTTGCAGGATGCCTCCTACATCGATGGCTGCAGCCCATTCGGCTTTTTCTGGCGCATCATGCTGCCGCTGGCGCGCCCGGCTTTGGCAGCCATCGGCGCACTGACCATGATCGTCAGTTGGAACGATCTGCTCACCCCCCTGGTTCTTCTGAACAGTGAAAAGCTGTGGACCTTACCGCTTGGCACGATGCAGTTCCAGGGGCAATATAGCTCCGACCTGGCGCTCACCGCCGCCTTCGTGACCCTCACCGCCTTACCGGCAATCCTGTTTTATCTGTTTTTCGAACGGCAGATCGTCTCGGGCCTCACTGCCGGGGCGCTCAAAGGATGACCCTGGATGGACGATCTGGATCTCGCCATTCGGAAAAACCGGGCTGAAAATGTGACGGTCAGCCTCACTCACCGGGGGGTTCCTGTTGCTCACCAGGAAATGGAGCTGAGACAGATCAGCCACCAGTTCCTGTTCGGCTGCAATTGGGGCGAGAGCACCCTGGCGCTTGCCAATGGTGAGTTATCGGGAAGGGAAAAAGAGCTGGCCGAGCTGCGCAACGAGCGATTTTTACAGTTGTTCAACCAGGCTACGCTACCTTTCTATTGGGCACGCTTTGAGCCCCAGCAAGGCCAGCCTCAAACAAGGCGGCTGCTCAACCTGGCACACTGGTATGCTGACCATCACTGCGTGGTTAAGGGCCACCCGTTGTGCTGGCATACCCTGGCCCCCGATTGGCTGTTGCCCATGAGCAACGCCGAAATATTGAAAGCTCAGCTGGATCGCGTACAGCGCGAGGTGGCTGATTTCGCCGGGCTGGTGGACCAGTGGGATGGGGTGAACGAAGCCGTGATCATGCCCATCTTTGATCGCTACCCGAATGGCCTCACCCGTATTTGTCAGGACTTGGGAAGGATCGAATTGATCCGGGCAGTGTTTGATGCCGCACGCACGATCAACCCGCGGGCGACATTGTTATTGAATGATTTTGACGTTTCACCCGCTTATGATATCCTCGTGGAAGGTTGCCTGGCTGCTGGCATCCATATCGATGTGATAGGCATTCAATCGCACATGCACCAGGGTTATTGGGGCGTTGAACGCACCCGGGCTGTGCTGGAGCACTTCGAGCGTTTCAACCTGCCCATCCATTTCACTGAGAACAGCATTCTCTCCGGTCAGCTCATGCCGCAAGAAATCGTCGATCTCAATGATTACCAGGTGAGTGAGTGGCCGAGCACACCTGAAGGGGAGCAGCGCCAGGCCCAGGAAGTTGTCTTGCATTACAAGACCTTGCTGGCTCATCCGGCTGTGCAGGCCATTACCTGGTGGGACCTGTCCGATGGGGGCTGGCTGAATGCACCAGCCGGTTTACTGCGCCGGGATCATTCACCTAAGCCGGCTTACCAGGCATTGCTCAAGCTGATTAAAAGTGATTGGTGGCTTTCGCCTGCCAGGGTAACCACAGACGCAAGTGGAAAAATTTTCTTCACTGGATTCCGGGGAGGTTATGAGCTCGCCGTCGGGACTCATAAGTATCCTTTCTCCGTCCAGGAGAAGGGTAAAGCATCGATTGCGATCAGTATTTGACCAGTCTTGTCTTGGAATATCGATGCGAAATATACACTGATCTGGTTTTTATATTTGTGTAATGTGGAGTCTGCCATGCCCACTTTCGCGTTCAAATTACAACCTGTGACATTATCCGTCCCGCTTTACAGCTTGCCATTTCTATACAAATAAAGGTATTTTTATGCCAAGCGCTGCATATCTCGATCCTGAATTAACGGTTGCTGAGCGTGTGCAAGATTTGCTCTCACGCCTGACGATAGATGAAAAACTAGGCCAATTCATGCACGCCGCCGATGGCATCCCGCGCTTAGGGATTGCTCCTTATAACTACTGGAGCGAGGGTCTGCACGGGGTGGGTCGCAACGGCCGCGCCACGGTATTTCCGCAAGCCATTGCCATGTCGGCCACCTGGAATCCAGGGCTCGTGAAGGCCATTGGTGCCGCGATTGGTGATGAAGCGCGCGCTAAATTCCATGAAACCCTGCGCACCAGGGGTCTCACCGGCCTGTACCAGGGACTGACCTTGTGGTCACCGAATGTTAATATATTTCGTGACCCACGCTGGGGGCGCGGGCAGGAGACCTGGGGTGAAGACCCATATTTGACCGGGGAAATGGCCACAGCTTACGTGCGAGGGCTGCAAGGTGACCATCCCCAATACCTGCGGGTGGCTGCCTGCGCCAAGCATTACGCTGTGCACAGCGGGCCTGAAAAGTTACGCCACAGCTTCAATGCCCAGGTGAGCCGCCGTGATCTGTATGCTACCTACTTACCGGCGTTCAAGAAATTGGTCATCGATGGGAAAGTCGAAGCCGTGATGGGAGCTTATAACCGGGTGCTGGATGAACCTGCCTGTGCGAGCAAGCTGCTCATCCAAGATATACTGCGCGGCGAGTGGGTATTTGGCGGGCACGTGGTTTCAGATTGTGGGGCGCTCAATGATGTGCATGCAGGCCACCACTGCACGGCAGGCCCTGTCGAAACTGCCGCCCTGGCACTCACCAGTGGCTGTGACCTCTCCTGTGGCGGCATCTTCGATCACCTGGGAGAGGCGCTTGAGCAAGGGCTAGTTTCACTGCAGGATATCGACCGGTCACTTACCCGGTTGCTCACCACCCGCTTCAAATTGGGTATGTTCGATCCGCCCGAGCGGGTACCTTATGCAGCCACACCCATGTCGGTGGTGGGATCCAGGAGGCATCGTAACCTGGCTTACCAGGCTGCGCTGCAAGCTATGGTGTTGCTCAAGAACAAGGACCAGGTGCTTCCTATTGGCCCGGAAGTGAAAAGCATCTTTGTAACCGGCCCGGCTGCCGCCAGCCTGGATGTATTATTAGGGAATTATTACGGCATCAATGATCAAATGACTACCCTGATCGAAGGCATTGTGGGGCGGGTGCCTGAAGGTATCAAGCTGGAATACCGGCCCGGTTGCCTGTGGACCCAGGATAGCGCCGTCCCTTATAACCGGGCGGAAGACGAAGCCATCAGCGCCGATCTGAACATCGTTTGTGCAGGGAGTTCTCCGCTCATGGAGGGCGAGGAGGGCGAATCACTGCTCACCGCAGAAAATGGGGACCGCACGCACATTGAATTGCCTGGCGTGCAGCAGAAATTCATCCGCGGGCTGGCAGGGCGCGGGGCGCGCATCCTTTTGGTGCTCACCGGTGGCAGCCCCATCGCCCTGGGAGATATTGCCGATATGGTGGAGGCGATTTTGTACATATGGTACCCGGGCCAGGAGGGCGGGCGAGCCCTGGCCAGCCTGCTGTTTGGAGATGCCTCCCCTAGCGGCAAGCTCACCATCACTTTCCCCAAAGCCACCTCCGATCTACCGCCTTTCGAAGATTACAACATGGCCGGGCGTACCTACCGTTATGCCAGACGAGAGCCGCTCTACCCCTTCGGTTTTGGTTTGTCGTACACACGTTTTGAATATCAGAAACTGGAGATCATCCCACCGGTGAGACCTTCCAGGGGCCTTCGAGTGGCGCTGACCCTCAAGAATGCCGGCTCCTGCGCTGCAGAAGAGGTTGCCCAGCTGTACCTGAGTGCGCTTGAAGCCGGCCTGCTTACCCCGCTCAGCCAGCTGGTCGCTTTTAAGCGGGTGAGGCTCGATCCCGGTCAGGTCAAGCGAGTTCGTTTTTACATCGGACCTGAGATGTTGATGCTGATCGACGAATCCGGCCGACCAAAACTAGAACCGGGCACTTACCGGTTAACTGCCGGCGGATGCTCGCCAGGTGGGCGTGGAGAGGCGCTTGGAGCCGCTCGCCCGGCCAACGTGCAATTTACAATTTCATAATTTCCCTATCGAGGAGATCCCATGTCTGATTACACACCGAAACCCGAACACAAATTCACCTTTGGCCTTTGGACCGTCGGGAACCGCGGCGGCGACCCATTTGGCAGTGCGGTGCGTGAGCAAAAATCCCCATCCGAACTGGTTTATTTATTGGGTGAAGTGGGCGCCTATGGGGTTAATTTTCACGATAACGACCTGATCCCCATTGACGCGACCCCCGCCGAAGGTGACGCCATCAAAAGAGACTTCCGCAAAGCCCTGGCCGATACCGGTTTGGTGGTGCCCATGGCCACCACAAACCTGTTTTATGACCCGGTTTTCAAGGATGGCGCCTTCACCAGCAACGATGCCAAAGTGCGCGCCTACGCCCTGCAGAAGACCATGCGGGCTATTGACCTGGGCGTGGAGTTTGGCGCTCACGTGTACGTCTTCTGGGGTGGGCGTGAGGGCAGCGAGACCGATGCGGCCAAGAGCGCCCTCGAGTCCATCAAGCGCAGCCGCGAAGCCATGAATTTCCTGTGCGAGTATGCCCTGGACCAGAAGTACGAGCTCAAGTTCGCCCTGGAAGCCAAACCCAATGAACCGCGTGGCGACCTGTACAACCCAACCACCGGGCACATGCTGGGTTTCATCGCCAGCCTCGACCACCCGGAGATGGTGGGGGTCAACCCCGAGGTGGCTCACGAGCACATGGCCGGCATCAACTTCATGCATGGTGTAGCCCAGGCCTGGGACGCAGGCAAGCTTTTCCACATCGACCTGAATGACCAGTATCCCAGCCGCTATGACCAGGACCTGCGCTTTGGCTCCCGGGATATTAAAGCCGCCTTCTTCTTGGTTAAATTTCTCGAAGATGTAGGCTATCCCGGCTCGCGGCACTTCGATGCCCATGCTTACCGCACGGAGGATTACCAGGGTGTCAGGGATTTTGCCCGCGGCTGCATGCGCACCTATCTCATCCTCAAGGAAAAAGCCGCCCGTTTTAATGCCGATGTGGAGATTCAGGCGCTGCTGGCGGAAATCAACGCAACGGACGCTGAGCTGGCCCCCTATTTTGGCCGGTACACGCCGGAAAAGGCCGCAGCCCTCAAGACGCATCCCTTCGACCGCCGGGCTATCTCGGCCCGCGGCCTGAGGTACGAGCGGCTTGACCAGCTGACCATTGACCTGCTGCTGGGTACCCGTTAGCCGGTCAGGAGCGATGAACGCGAGAAGTTATTTTCTCGGCCTGGACATTTCCACTACCGGCAGCAAGGCTTTGCTGATCGATGAGGCGGGAGCTGTGGTGGCAGTGGCCTCCTCTCCACATACCCTGCAAACGCCCCGGCTGTTGTGGTCTGAGCAGGACCCACGGGAATGGTGGCAGGCAGCCTGCAAGAGCATCCGCGCGGTTATGACCAGGGCGGAGATAAAGGCCGAGGCAATTTCCTCCATTGGCCTCACGGGGCAGATGCACGGGCTGGTGCTGCTTGACGAAGCGGGGGAGGTGCTGCGCCCGGCCATCCTGTGGAACGACCAGCGCACCCAGGACCAGTGTGATGAGATTCACCGGCTCTTCGGTCGGGAGAAGTTCATCCAGGTTACCGGCAACCTGGCCCTCACCGGCTTCACCGCCCCCAAGATCCTGTGGGTGAAGGAAAACGAGCCGCAAGTTTACACGCGGGCTGCCCACATGCTGCTCCCCAAAGATTATGTGCGCTACAAGCTGAGCGGTGAGTTCGCCATGGACAAGGCGGGTGGATCCGGTACGGTGCTATTTAACCTCAAGGAGCGCGGCTGGTCAGAGCAGGTGCTGGCGACCCTGGGCATTCCGCGCAGCTGGATGCCTCCGCTCTATGAAGGCCCCGAGGTCACTGGACGTCTGACCCAGGCAGCTGCAGCTGCCTGCGGACTCGCGGCTGGCACACCCGTGGTGGCCGGCGGGGGTGACCAGTCTGCCCAGGCAGTTGGGGTGGGGGCGGTCAGGGCGGGCATCATCGGGCTGACCGTGGGCACCAGCGGCGTGGTCTTCGCCACCACACCCTCCGCCATGGTTGAGCCTGAGGGGCGGCTGCACGCCTTCTGCCACGCTGTACCGGGAATGTGGCACTTTATGGGCGTGATGCTTTCAGCAGCCGGCAGCTTACAGTGGTACCGCGATACCCTGGCATCAGAGATGAGCTTCGATGACCTGCTCAAAGAAGCTGAATTCGTCCCCGCCGGCAGTGAGGGGCTGCAATTCCTGCCTTACCTGAGCGGCGAGCGCACACCGCACCCCGACCCGCTGGCGCGCGGAGCCTTCATCGGCCTGACGCTGCGGCATGGGCGTGGGCACCTGACCCGCGCCGTCTTGGAGGGCGTGGCTTTTGGATTAAAAGACGGTTTTCGCCTGGTACAAAACGCCGGTCTGTCAGCCATCGAGCAGGTGCGTGCCTCTGGCGGCGGCACGCGGAGCCCCTTGTGGCGGCAGATCCTGGCCAGCGTGCTCGAGGCCGAGCTTACCACGGTGGGTGTGGTGGAGGGGGCGGCTTATGGGGCAGCGCTGTTGGCCGGGGTGGGAGCGGGTGCCTGGCCGGATGTTACCAGCGCCTGCGCCCAGGTGGTGCGGCTGATGGAAATCACCCGCCCCGATGAAGGGCAGATAGCTGTCTATCATAAGATGTATGCGCAATATCGCCAGCTGTACCCTGCTCTCAAACCTTCCTTCCAGCAGATGCAGTGAAGATTGGCTGGCAGGCACTTTATCGGATTTGGTACTGTATAATTTCAATCCCGGTACCATGAACCGGTTAATTATGGAGAATCAGCATGTATTATGACCTTCCTCTCGATGAGCTGAAAATTTACAAACCGGAGCGCCAAGAACCGATCGATTTCGACGCCTTTTGGGCACAGACGCTCGCTCAGGCCAGAAAATTCCCGCTCGACGCACGGTTTGAGGCGGTGGATTACCACCTGCAGGCGGTTCAGACCTACGATGTCACCTACAACGGCTACGATGGCCAGCCAGTGAAGGGCTGGTTCCTGCTTCCCAGGGAGCATGCCAGGCCGCTGCCCTGTGTGGTCGAGTATATCGGCTACGGCGGCGGGCGGGGCTCTCCCTATAACTGGCTGTTGTGGAGCAGCGTGGGGTTTGCCCACCTGGTGATGGATACCCGCGGTCAGGGCAGCACCTGGCTGCGGGGCGATACCCCCGATGCTCCTGCCGCAGGTACCGACCCGCATTTCCCCGGCTTCATGACCCAGGGGATCCTCGACCCCCAAAAATATTACTACCGGCGGGTTTTCAGCGATGCGGTGCGGGCCATTGAAGTTGTTAGGAGCCACCCGGCAGTGGATCAGTCGCGAGTGGCTGTTACCGGAGGCAGCCAGGGAGGCGGTATCGCGCTGGCTATGAGCGGCCTGGTGCCCGACATCTCGGCAGCCATGCTGGATGTGCCTTTCCTGTGCCACTACCGTCGCGCCACCCAGATCACCGATGCCCACCCTTACGCTGAAATTGCCGGCTACTGCAAGATCCACCGCGATCGAATCGAGGCTGTGTTCAACACCCTGTCGTATTTTGACGGCTTGAATTTTGCGGCCCGGGGACACGCCCAGGCTTTATTTTCGGTGGGCTTGATGGACTTGACCTGCCCGCCTTCCACGGTTTTTGCCGCTTATAACCACTATACCGGGGAGAAGCAGATCAGGGTCTGGCCTTACAACGATCACGAGGGCGGGGAGGACTTTCAATCCATCGAGCAGGTCAAATTCCTCAGCGGATTATGGGGAACACGGGAAGAATAGCTGGCGTGCATATAAGCATATCCATGCATCGCCATCCTTGGGATTAACCCAGTTCGGGATCATCACAGACAAGAATTTCAAGCACCTTCGTCTCACATCCTTCGGCAGATATGGTCACCTTGACCATCCCTGCTTCCCACCCTGCCCGCACCACCGCCAGCGCCCTACCCTGGTAGGTGGTGTGGACCTGGTCAACGAATCTTTCCTCGCTGAACGGGTTGGCGCTGCCGAAGCCCAGCAAAGTACCGGCTCCTTCCACCTGCACGGTCAACAATCGGTCGGCCAGGGGGTTGACGGTGCCATCTTCATCCGCCAAGCTGATGGGGATATAAGCCAGGTCGGCACCATCAGCCTTGAGTCTTACAACTTCTGGGCGAGCATCGATTTGAAGTGTGTGGCTGGCGGTTTGCAGGCTGCTGCGGGCGATTTCGGTCCCGTCTTTGGCATAGGCTACTGCGGTCAATTGCCCCGGCTGGTAGTGTATCCTATATATGGCCTGGAAAGCGTGCCGCTCCCCGCAGGATTGCTTCCCCAGCGACCTGCCATTCAGGAACAACTCAACAACATCGGCGGCGGCATAGACCTCCACCACGGCTTTCCTTCCTTCGTAGCCGTGCCAGGTCCAGCTGGCGATGGCATTGCTGCCCCTCCATACCGATCTGGAAAGCCTCTCCCCGGCATGGTTAATCGGCTGCACGGCAATATACGGCCCTTCCCGCAAGCCCCAGACAATTTCGTGCAAATAGGATTGAGCCTGGCGCTGCCCGCTGATGTCGATGATGGCGCTGTCTGCCAGAATGCAGGGGTAAGGTTTGAACAGGTTTTGGTTGCCGCCGTACTGCCAGGTGCACAGCCCAGCTTCGCCCAGGTAATCCCAGGCGGTCCACGAAAAATCGCCGATCACGTACGGCAGAGCTTTAACCAAGCGCCAGTTTTTGGCGATCTCAGGCGGGTAGGTCTCGCTGCCACATATCACCCGCCGTGGGTAGTGTATGCCGTCAACTATATACCGTCCCGCCATATAGTTATAACCCGCCACATCCACCGTGGCATACGCCTGCCGTGCGCAGCGGTCTACACCCGGCAATCGCACGAGCAGGTCCATGAACCTGTTCATCAGGTTCATCACCTGGTTGGTTGGGAGGCTGGTAATTCTCTTTTTTATCGCCGTATCGACACTTTGGTCCCCAATGCCTTTCCTCCGCGTGCCCCACATGCCCAGGGTGGTGAAGTAGCTGTACCAGCCGTTGATACAGTTGATCACATAGCGGGTATCATCCAGCGATCTTACCTTATCGGCCAGTTTTCGGCTGTACTCCACCCCCTCAGCGGTGGCCGTCTCATTGATCTCATTGCCGATGGAGTACAGCACCACGCAAGGGTGGTTGTAGTCCTTATCCACCATGGCCTGGATATCGCTCTCCCACCAATCCCGAAAATATGCGGCATAATCATGATCCGTCTTGTGGTGGAACCAGGCATCCGAGAATTCGTCCATCACCAGCAAGCCATAACGGTCACAGGCATCCAGCATGGCTTTCGACATGGGGTGGTGGGCGCTGCGGATGGCATTGAAGCCGCTGGCCTTGATCTGGCGCACTCTCCGCTGCTCGGCAGCTTCCAGCGTGCAGGCCCCGATAACGCCATTGTCGTGGTGCACGCAGCCCCCGCGCAGCTTGATCATTTGCCCGTTGAGGCGCAATCCGTTTTGGGCGTCCAGGCTGAGCAGGCGGATACCGAAGGTTTCCCGATCCTCATCCAGCACCGCATCTTCGGCTAGCAGCCTGGTGTGGCAGGTGTACAGGCTGGGGTGCTCGGGCGACCACAGGACGGGCTGGCTGACCTGAATTGCCCGGCGGATGGTAGTAGTCTGGCCTGCTCCAGCACTTTCAGAAGTTACGGCAAGTGCAGCAATCTCTCCATCCTGGCCGCGTAGTTCTGTCACCAGGCGGAAATCCCTGTGGCACTCATCCTGGTTGGTGATGGTGGTGTCCACCGTCACCACAGCCAGCTGGCTGCTGATCTCCCGGGTGGCGATTTTTACCCCCTGGGGAGGGATGTGCAGCCGGCTACCCAGCCAGAGGTTCACATTCCGATAGATGCCGCTGCCGGTATACCAGCGGCTGTTGGGTTCGTTCGCGTTACGCGCCACAACCTCGAGCTGATTCTCCTGGCCGATCTTGAGCAAGCCAGCGGCATCGACGAAGAAGTTGGAGTAGCCATAAGGCCGCCCCCCGGCCAGCAGACCGTTGAGGAATACCTGCGAATCCATGTACACGCCCTCGAATTCGAAGATGGCCAGCTTGTTGCGGTACTCTTCAAGAGCAATAAATCTCTTGGTATAGTGGTACACCCCGCCCGGGAAGTAACCGGTATTGTAGCTGTTCCTGGCTTGCGGGTCCCTTTTTTCAAAGAGCATGGCGTCGTGGGGCAGGGTGAGTGGCCCAAGCAACGATTTTTCACTTGATGGGTTCTCTTTATATAAATACCAGTTGTGGTTGAATGAGTAACGGATCATTTTGGGCTGCCCGCTGGCCGGTTCGTATTCGTTATGCCAGGTGATCGATCAGATCGGGTATATTGTGGCTTCATAACCCCAATTAACCGGGTTAACCGATTGTACCCCGCTCTAACCCGCTTTTCAACAACACAAGGTATATACTATTTTAAAGGGTGGGTTTGTTGGTAACCAGGCCGGATGATAGACCATGATCAACCTTTTAGCCCGGTGATGATCACGCCTTCCAGGATGTAGCGCTGGGCGATGAAAAATACCAACATCAGCGGAACCGTGGTGAGCACCGCGGCTGTCATGATCGTCGGCCATTGCTGGACCGAGCTGTTGATGTTATACAGCGTCGAAACGTACACCGGCAGGGTGTACAGGCTGACCGTCTGAAGATAGATCAGGGGTGCCAGCAAGCTGTTCCAAAAACCGACGAATAGGAAGGTGGCCACGATGGCCAGGGGAGCCTTGACCAGGGGCAAAACGATCTCCCAGAAGACCTGCAGGTGGCTGGCACCGTCGATGAAAGCCGACTCGTCCAGCTCGAAGGGGATTTGTGCCATGGATTGCCTGAGCAAAAAGATCATCGCTGCGCCGCCGGCAAAAAAGCCGGGGATCACGATTGGGTTGAAAGTGCCGATCCAGTGGAACTTATTGAAGAACACGTATTGGGGCACCAGCAAAGCCTGTGGAGGAATCATCATGGTGGACAGCATCAGGAAAAATACCACGTTCCTCCCCGGCCATGTTATCCGGCTGAAAGCATACGCCACCAGCGCCACCGAGGCCAGCGTGCCCAGCAGCGCCAGGGTGGTATAGAAAATGGTGTTGAAGTAGGATCTCAGGAAATCAGAGTTCTGGAAAATGGCGATATAGGCCTCCAGCGTGGGGTGCTTGGGCAGCAGCATGATCCCCGGTGAATTGGTCTCCTGCAAGGTCTTTAGCGAAGAAGAGATCATCCAAAACAGTGGGAAGCACATCACGATGGTGGAGCCGGTCAGGAAGATGTAGAGCACGATTCTTTTAGAGATAGCCCAGGTGGTACGCACGGATTTCTCCTAATACAGCTCGTAGTTGACCCAGCGGCGCTGGGTGGCAAACTGGATGGCGGTGAGGGCAAGGATCAGCAGCAGGATCAACCAGGAGATCGCCGAGCCGTAACCGATTTGGAAATTTCTGAAGGAAGCCTGCCATAGGTAGTAAACCATCGAGGTTGCCGATGAGACCAGCGGCTGGTTATCGCGGTACAGCACGTAGATGGGCTCGAAAATTTGCAGGAAGGCGATCAGGCCCACCACCAGGTTATAGAAAACGTACGGGGTGAGCAGTGGGAAAGTGATTTTCCAGAAATGCTGCCAGCTATTGGCCCCGTCCACCTCTGCGGCGTCATGCAGCTCTCTCGGCACGTTGTTCAGCCCAGCCAGGAAGATCAGCATCATTGCCCCACAACCCCACACCATCAGCAGCACCACCGACATCTTGGTCCACAGGGGACTTTCCACCCACAGCGGCACCCGGTTGGCAGCCGGGAAACCCGCCTCCCAAACCCGTGTGAGCAGGCTGAACCGGCCGCTGTTGAGGCCCAGGAAGAACCCGCTGACCAACTCTTGGATAAAAATGACGCCACGCACCAGGTAACTGAATGGCGGGAAGGCGTTTGAGATGGCCCGGATCAGCTGGTTGATGATGCCTGTGCCGGTGTTCAGCATCAACCGCCAGCATAACAGCACAGCGGTGTTGAAACCCAGGATCACCGGCAGGTAAAATGCCATGCGGAATACGCGCTCGCCGTGGGTCTTCTGGTTCAATAAAACCGCCAGGAACAGCGCCGCGGCGATCATGCAGGGCAGCCCCACAGCGGTCAGAAACAGGGTGTTTACAATAGATGACCGGAAGCCGGTATCATTCAGGATCAAGCGGGCATAGTTCTCGAACCCCACCAGGTTGATGGGCACGTTGGCGGTGATGCGGTAATCAGTGAAGCTCCAATACAGCGAATATCCCAGCGGGACGATCACGAAAATGAGAAAGCCGATGATCCACGGGGCGGCGAAGAAGTAGCCTGAAAATGTACTGTCCTGTTTCCTGCTTGAAGCACCCATCTTTTTGGAAATCAGGCGTGCCAGGCGGCCCAGCCCGTAACTGGCTATGGCTATGAAAATGACCGCAATGATTGCATAAGCCAGCACATTGAGATAGGGATTTTTGGGCATTGGGCTTCTTTCTATCGGTCGAACAGAGGGTGAATTGGATGGGATTTACCCCATCCAATTCACCATTCGTATAGTTTAGCGGCTATTCACCCAGGGCAGTGATGTATTGCTCCTGGATCTGCTGCACGGCTTCCTCCGGGGTCAGTTCCTCGGTAACCACTCTTCCCAGGACGTCTTGCATGATGACCGACAATTGCGCCGATTCCTCGATGCCGGCAAACCCGACTCCGTACTGCGCGGCTAGCTCTGCTTCTTTCTTCAAGATGGGCGATTCGATTACATAGCCATATTGCGAGTCATTGCGGGCGGGGATCAGGCTCATGGTCTCATTCCACTTGTTGTTGGCTTCCTTGGTGAAGGCCATTTTTAGCCAATCAGCGGCTAGCTCTTTATTCTTGCTGTAATCTGCCACCGCCAGCCAGTCGTTGAAGGCCAGCACCACTGGCTTGCTGTTAGGGAAGTTGGCAGTGTCGCCGTAGAAAGGCTCGATGCTCACATTCTCCCACACCGGCCGGTCGGCGGCGGGGGCAGCCCAACCGGAGTGAGCCAGGCAGATTGCGCCGTTATCCTCACCGGTATCGTCGTTGACGTCGATCACCGAACCCTGCCCGGTGGGCAGCGAGCCCACTGCATCTGCGGCCGGACCATAGGTAGCCTGGCGCATATCCAGCATGAACTGGGTGGTGGCCAGGGCTTCGGATGAATCGAAGTTGGGTGTGCCGTCGGCTTTATACAATTGTCCGCCTATGGAATAGAACACCAGCAGCCACCACTGCCAGTCGGCCATCGAGCCAGCGTCAACCGGGATGAGCGCCTGCTGGGTGAGCGAGTTGGTGGCCGGGTCGATGACGGTGTTGGCTTTGGCAAAGGCGACCCAGTCTGCGAAGCTCTTGGGTGGCAGGGTGCCTGTTGCTAGGTCGGTGCGACAGAATACGTAGCGCGGGGCGGTGAAGATGGGCAGGCCGCGTAGTTTACCTTCATACATGGCATTCTGCAGGGCTGGTCCGAAGTTGTTGATATCCGGCCAGGCTGCCTCGCCGAGATAGGCATCCATATCGGCCAGGCTGGGTCCGTACAGGGTATTCATCTCAGAGCCGAGGTTGATGATATCAGGTCCTTCGCCGGCGGCAAAGAATCCTGCAAAAGTGGTATCCCAACCCGACCAACTTCCCTGGGTTAATTCAACGGTCACGCCCGGGTGGGCTGCCTCGAAGGCCGGGTTGATCTCATTCTCCAGCCAATCGATCGTATCGGCGGTGTAGTCCAGCAGGTAAATTTTGAGAGTTACCTGCTCGGTCACCGGGGCGGTCGTATTGGTCGGCGCAGCAGCGGGTTGGGTGGGCGGAGCTGTTGTCGCGGTAGCGCACGCCGAAACCACGATGCTGGCGAGAATCAATAAAATAAATAACTTGGTACGCATGTCTTCATTCTCCTTTATTGAAATTTGATATTTTAAGCCCGATTTTCGTCAATGATCGATTTTTCATATGTTAGCGTCTAACCAGCTCCTCCTTTCAATTGTTTGGCTATCGATACCTGTACGGAAATTGCTGAGGATAATTCCATGCTCTTACACATCCTTCTGGCTTAAGCGGGTGAGACGGTCAGCCACATCCTGTGCGAAGCGCTGTATATGTTCCCGTACAAAAGTGTTGATATCTGCATCCATCGATTGGATCAGTGGGGTCAAGTCCATGGCGTTGGTCAAGCCGCTGGAGGTGTCAACCCCGTGGGATTCCAAATAGGTGGCATTAGCACGCCGGCGGCCCAAGCTGGCCAGGTCGTAGCGCTTGCCGCCGCTGATTTGTGAATCGTAGACGCCCAAGAGAGCAGCCTGCAAGTTTTCGTGCCCACCCAGGTCAAGGGCGATCTTATCGGCATCCGCCAACCAGTCGAGGTCACGCCACACCTCGCAGCCATACAACTTCTCCGGTCGTTCTGCAGCGGGCAGGCTGCGGATGGCGGCGATGGTGCGCAGGGTCGTGCTCACATGCGTATCGTGTTTATCCGCAAGGTTATGGGTAAATACGGTTCGTGGGTGGGTAGCCAGCAAAATCCGGGCAAGGTCTTCGATGGGATGGAGGTTGCTAGCGTCTTTGATAGCCTGGCTGGGATAATCCAGCAGGAATAAGGCTGCATACTCCCCTACCACGGCAGCTTTTTTTTGCTCCTTGATGCGCACCTGGCGCATTTCTTCATCGCCGTAATGCTTGTAAAAACCATCGCGCGGTGAGCCACGACCATCGCTCAGCACCACTCCGGCGAACCACTGCTCTTCTTTCTGGAAGCATTCCAGGATGGCAGCAGCCGCCATGATCTCGATATCATCCTGGTGGGCACTGATGGCCAGGTGGGTGGTGCGCTTCAATGCCTGTTCAATAGGCATCTCATCGGGGATGAATACCTTGGCAGTAGGAAGGTGAAATTGCATCTCAGGCTCCATGGTTGAGAACAGTGTGGCAAGGAATGATGAGCTGATGAGGGTGGGTGCGCTTCATGTGCCTGATTCCCTCACCTGGCTGAGCACCGGCAGGCTGGCTGCGGCAATCGCCTGGCCCACTCTACGGCTGCGCTCATCCGGCAGCTGAAGGTGTATGCGACTGGCTTGTTCAGGGAATTCAACTTCCAGCACCTTGCGTGCTCCGTCCAAGATCAGTGTGCCACCATACCCGGAGGTGCACCTGCCCAGGATCAGCACGTGCTGAATGTCGTAAAATCTGGCGTAATGCGCCAGCGCATAACCCAGATAGATGCCCATGCTCTGCCAGATCCTGACTGCGCCATCCTCGCCGGCTTCCAGTCTTTCCTGGACGTAGGTGAGCTTCTCTGCATCGGGCAGCTTTTGAGGGATGTGGATGCCCGCCCGGGGTGCCAGGCGGAACACGCACTGTTGGGAAAGGTACTGCGCGCCACAGCCGGCATCCCCTGACCACTCGTCGACAGGGGCGCTGGGGCTGTAATCGATCGGGGCAAAGGCCAGCTCATTCAGCCAGCCCATGATACGCCCTTTGAGATCGATATACCCAGCAGCCTGGCTGGAGCCCATGGCGATGCCGAGAATACCGTTATCCTCAAGCGACATGGAGCCTGCCAGCGCAGTGACATCGCCGTCGTTGATCACTTCCAGGGGGACGTTCATCTCACGACTGATGCGTAAGAATAGGTCGTTGATCTCAGGATAGCGTTCAGGGGGGATGCTGCGGAATAGTGACGCTACCATGGGACGGTTATCCAGGTAGATGCCCGCTGCGCTGCCGCCAATGGCGTCGACGCGTGGCATCTTGGAGGCGGCGGTTTTGATCGCCCGGGTGATTTCGCGGTAGTGATATTCGGGATCTGTCTGCTTGCGCGGTTCCCAGATCACTTCTTCGCTGTATACCACCCTGCCGTCGATGAGGGCGCTGACCTTGCGATCGGATGCCCCCAGGTCAAAACCGATGCGGCATCCCTCGAGGTTTCTACCCAGGGATTTTCCCGGGTCGTGGGTAGGCGGCACCTGGCCTGGCTCGCATAGCTCCAGCGCCAGCGACTGCTCATACACCTGCTCGCTCATGAAGCGGTAATCGAACTGGCGTCTGCCGCCCGGGGAGTAGCAATCCTTAAGGTATTCGCCGATGTGGGCTGGCCCGCCGATATAAATTCTATTGGCGCCACGCTGCCAGAGCAGGAACTTAAGCGTGCGTTCGGCATAGTGGAAATTTTCTGCTGCCCGGGGGTGTTTCTCAGGAAACAGACTGATTTCAAATCGGGATAGCTGTCCGGCCTCTCTTTCCAGGCCGAAAACAAGCGGGACGCCAGCAACTCCAGCTTCGCGCTCGTAGAGGCGGTTGGCCAGGGCGGCCGGACGAAAGGCATCATCCAGGGGGGGTAAAAATTTAGGGGCAACCAGAATCAGGGGGTGAGCCATCGGATTTAGGCGCGGGTATCAGGCGAAATTCCTGCTCGAGGTTTCAACGATTGAGGTCTGAAAAGTAATGCATAGTTATTTGCCAGCATTGCCGATGCCCCCAGGATGATGCTATTCACGCCCAGCTGGCCGAACTCAACCCTGGTTTCCTGCGCCATGCGGGGCAGGGTGGTTCTGGAGATCATCTTGCGGATCGCCTCCAGCCAGGGTTCGCCAAAGCGGGTCATATCACCGGTGAGCACGATTTTTTGGATATTCAATGAACCCACCAGGTTGGAAATGGCCATGCCGATATAACGACCGGTTGCCAGAACCATCTTTCTGACCTGTGGGTCATTCTCGGCGAAGGCCTGTTCAATGGAATTAAGCGTGATTTCCTGGATTGAGCCGGGTAATCTGGATGGGCCGGATTGTCTCTGCAAAGCCTGGGCTTGTTTTACCAGTGCCTGGGCGCTGGCCACGGTTTCCAGGCAGCCACGATTACCACAGCGACATAGCTCTCCGCCTTCCGGCACCACCACCACGTGGCCGATCTCGCCTGCGCCGCCTCCATCACCCTGGAATAGGCTACCGTGGATCAGGATCCCCGCCCCGATGCCGTGCCGGGCATTGATGACGATCATATTACTTTCGGGAGCATGGCCCTGGCCATAGGTATATTCACCCAGGGCTGCGGCCTGGCTGTCATTAAGGATGTAAACCGGCAGGTGATAGCGTTCATGCAGCAGGCGGGCGAGGGGCAGGTCCTTCCAATCCAGGTTGACCGCATCCAGCACCATCCCCTGTGAGATATTTACCAATCCCGGTGTTCCCACCCCGATGCCCACCAGGGGCAAATAGGGTGACTGCATCAGCTGGTCCAGGATGCGGTATACCAGCCCCAGGGCCTCATCGCCGTTGGTGCTGTTCACCGGTTGGGTGACCTGTTCCATCACCTTGCCGCGCAGGTTAACGATGGCGCCGCGGAACTGGTTGTGCGCCAGGTCCAGGCCGATCAGGTAGCGCGAATCGTCCACCAGGCTGAGCAGAATGGGTGATTTACCTCCCAGGGAGGAGCCGATGCCGATTTCACTCACCAGACCTTCAAGGATCAGGTCTGCCACGATGTCTGAAACCGTGGTGCGGGTCAGCTTGGTAATGCGGGCGATTTCAGCCCGGCTGACGCTGTCGTGCTCGAAGATGGTTTTTAGCACCAGGTTGCGATTGTGTTCTTTGGTATATTGGCGGGTTGCTTTTTGCATATATTTTGTTTACGGAACAGGGTAGGTAGAGTTTGTTAGTCCATTGTACTTACAAAGTAAAGTATAGCAAGTTTTAGGAAAAAGTCAATACCCTGCAGATTAGAAAACCATCCCCCCGATCTACCATGATGTGTTGACGAAACCATGGTTTAAGATTACAATTCCTGCTACATTTTTGGGCCCATAGCGCAGTTGGGAGCGCGTCTCAATGGCATTGAGAAGGCCGAGGGTTCGAATCCCTCTGGGTCCACTGCTAAGGTCATGGCAGGAGTATTAAGCCATCCTGCAGCGAGCCGGGAGAGAGAGGTGAGAGCCCGGCAGGGTGCCCCAGGAGCACGTTGGTAGTAAAGGCTGAACTCGCCTGCTGCCCTGGATCATCAGGGCAGACCCCAACAGTGAACAAGCTGTATTGGTATTAGCTGTTGGCAGGTTTCGCCTGTTATTGCGAATTTGAGCGGCTGCGATGATCCACCTGCGAGGTGGGATATCTGGCAACCAGGGTGGTACCGCGGAGTAAACCTTCGTCCCTGATCAGGCGGAGGTTTTTTGTTCCTTAAAAACTAAAATGCGGATGGATGGCAAGTCAGGCAGGTGCATCAGTGTTGACCACCTCGATGAACACGTCAAGGACTTCTGGATCGAATTGCTTACCTCTGACATTTTGCAGCTCGGCAACGGCTTCTTCATGGGTGCGTGCTGGCCGGTAGTAACGGTGCTCGGTCATTGCCTGGTATGCATCGGCGATCCCCAATATACGGGCTCCCAGCGGGATGTCCTGTCCGCTGAGCCCCTTGGGGTATCCCGTGCCGTCATACTTCTCCTGGTGGGCGCAGATCGTTGGTGCCAATTCTGGGTAGGCATCGATCGAGCTGACGATATTCGAGCCGATCATGGGGTGCATTCTGATTTGCACCCAATCATCTTCCGAGAGCACCGATTTTTTGCGCAGGATTCGATCTGAGATGCCGATCTTGCCGATATCGTGAAGCATGGATGCCCAGTAGACATTATCCACCTCATCATCGCTCATCTCGAGCTTGCGGGCGGTGGAACGGGCCCAATAGGCTACTTTTACACTGTGCTCGCCACCCTTTGAGACCCGGCGATCCACGAATTTTGAGATGCTGATCAAAAATTGAAGCCAGAGTTCCTGTTTTTGTTTGTGGGTCATATCGTCTCTTCAGTGCATGATGGTTTCTAGCCGAGATGATGCAAAATCTGTACCAGCTTGTCAGCGCCTGGGCTGGCAATCAGGTGATTTTATTGGTTTGTGCTGATGTTCGAAATCGCAATGGAAATATGAATATCCTGCAAAGGATCATGCGTCACATACGATAGGAAAAAGAGAGTTACTTATGAACATTACTTTGGCTGTCTCCTGGTACCCGCGCGGCGAACTACCCCGCTTTACACGGCTGCTGCCGAGGCTATTAGAACATTATGCCCAGGTAGTGATCTCCTTCATCCCCAGGCAGGGCAACCGCATCATTCCTGAATTCGAGGCGGGAAAATTCGCCTCCTATCCGAACCTGGCATACTATGTCAATAAGCTTCAGGCTAATGGCAGGTATATGGCGCTGAAAATTGCCCTGGACTACCCTGCGGATTTCATCCACTATGCCGACATGGACCGCCTGTTGCGCTGGGTGGAGACCAGACCCGGTGAATGGCAGGAGATATTAGGCTGCATTCCCCAGCACGAGGCCATCATATTCGGCAGGACTCCTGCCGCGTATGAGACCCATCCCCAGGCCTTGATCACGACCGAGCAACTCAGCAACCAGCTGGTCTCGCGGTTCCTGGACATACCAATGGATGTGAGCGCCGGCTCGAAAAGTTTCAGCCGGCGGGCTGCCCAATACCTGGTCGAGCATGGCTCGCCAGATGATTCGATCGGCAGCGATGCCGAGTGGCCCATCTTGCTGAAGCGTGCCGGTTTCAACCTGGCATACATCCCGGTGGAAGGCCTGGATTGGGAGACGGCCGATCACTTCCAGGCGCAGGCCGCCACGCGGGAAGAGCAGCGAGAAGCCGCACGCAGCTATGATGCTGATGCGGCCCATTGGCGGCAACGGGTGGAGATTGCCGGCAAGATCATCCAGGCAGCCCTGGCGACTAACCAACAGATGATCCCTGCAGCCAGGAATGAGACTGCTGGAAGCGTGGAATTTGACTTCCAGGCCGTGTTCGAGGTGGACGATTACCTGTACTTTTATCAGGAATCGCTGACTGACGAGCGCACCGATACCGAAGTCCGTGCGCTGGTCGGCTTGCTCGAGCTGGATAAGCCGCTGAAGATCCTCGATCTCGCCTGCGGGTTTGGCCGGCACGCCAACCGACTGGCAGCGTTAGGCCACACTCTCACCGGCGTAGACCTGACCCCGGGATTCCTTGATATTGCCCGGAAGGATGCCAGGGATCGGGGCGTGCGTGTGGCCTACCTGCAAGGTGACATGCGCACCATCGAATTCCACGAAGAGTTCGACCGGGTGATGCTGCTCTTCACCGCCTTCGGCTACTTCTCCGATGAGCAGAATCAGCAGGTTCTGGTGAGGATTGCCAGGGCTTTGAAACCCGGTGGATTGTTGATCTTTGACTCCCACAACCGGGATGCATTTCTCAAAGAGATGCACCCGTGCTTCGTGATGGAAAAAGAAGGCAACCTGATGATTGATCGCCTGTCCTTCGATGGTCAGAGCGGTAGATGGTATAACCACCGCATTGTCATCCGCGATGGCGTGCGCAAGGATAAGCCCTTCTTCGTCCGGTTGTACAACCTGAGCGAGTTGAAAAGCATGCTGGCACAGGCTGGCCTGGAGCTGCACCACGTTTACGCCAGCTGGGATGCCAGAGAATTCACCGCCGACGCCAGGCGCCTGGTGGTGCTGGCGCGCAAGCCTCAAGGATCTAATCATCACGAAGTGCCTGATCGATGAAATAGCAGGTAACCATGTTTTATGGAGAATCGAATGACTGAATTACCAATTTACAACCCGCAAGAAATCGAGCCTAAATGGCAGGCCAGATGGGAGCAGGATGGCCTGTACCACGCTGAGATCGACCCTTCGAGGCCCAAGCATTATGCCCTCACCATGCTGCCCTATACCTCCGGAGACCTGCATATTGGCCACTGGTACGCCATGACGCCCTCCGATGCCCGGGCGCGTTATAAGCGTATGGGGGGCTACAACGTGATGTTCCCCATCGGGTTCGATGCCTTCGGCTTACCCGCCGACCGGGCAGCCATGAAGAAGGGCATCCATCCCAAGATCTGGACTTATGCCAATATCGACCACATGCGCGTGCAGCTCAAGAGCATGGGCGCCATGTGGGATTGGCAGCGTGAGATGATCTCCTGCGATCCGGAATATTATCGCTGGACGCAGTGGTTCTTCATCCAGCTTTATACGCATGGACTGGCTTACCGCAAAAATAGCTGGGTGGATTGGTGCCCCAAAGACCAGACCACCCTGGCCCGCGAGCAAGTGTGGGGCGAGGATCGCCACTGCGAATTGTGCGGCACGCCGGTGATCAAGAAAGAGTTGGAGCAGTGGTTTTTCAGGACCACCAGCTACGCCGAGCAGTTGCTGGATTTCTCCACCATCGACTGGCCGGAACGCGTCAGGGCGCTGCAAACTAACTGGATCGGGCGCTCGCAAGGCGCCTCAGTGATTTTCCACACCGAGCAGGAGCATCCCATCGAGATCTTCACCACCCGACCGGATACCCTGTGGGGTGCCACCTTCATGGTGCTGGCCCCCGAGCATCCGCTGATCCAGCAGGTCACCGCTCCCGATAAGCGCGCCGGGGTGGAAGCCTACATCCAGCAAGCCGGTCGCCAATCGGATATCGACCGTGAAGCGGTGAATAAGGAGAAAACAGGCGTGTTCACCGGCGGGTATGCGATTAACCCGGTGAACGGGGAGAAGATTCCCATCTGGATCGCCGATTACGTGCTGATGACCTACGGCACAGGGGCAATCATGGCCGTGCCAGCTCACGACCAGCGTGACTTCGAGTTTGCCCGCCGGTACGGCCTGCAGGTGCGGGTGGTCATCCAGCCCGCCGATATGCAACCTCTGGATGGCGCCACCATGGAGGCATCGGTACCTGCGGAAGGAACGATGGTCAACTCGGGTCCGCTCAGCGGTACGCCCGCTGAGAAGGCCTTCGAAGCTGCCACCCTGTACATCGAGCAAAGGGGGATTGGCAAGGCGGCAGTCAATTACAAGCTACGTGACTGGCTGATCTCCCGCCAGCGCTATTGGGGTGCGCCCATTCCCATGGTGTACTGCCAGCACTGCGGCTGGAACCCGGTGCCTGATGACCAGCTGCCCGTGATGTTACCCGAAGATGCCGAGTGGCGGCCTACCGGGGTCAACCCACTCACCATCCACCCCACCTGGAAACATACTTCCTGCCCGGTTTGTCATGGGGAGGCTGTGCGCGAGACCGACACGATGGACACATTTATGTGCTCCTCCTGGTACCATCTGCGATACATGAGCCCCCACTACGACCAAGGGCCTTTCCGGCAGGAGGATTATGACTATTGGATGCCGGTAGATACCTACACCGGCGGTATCGAGCACGCAACCATGCACCTGATCTATACGCGCTTTTTCCATAAAGCCCTGCGTGATATAGGTCTCACCAAGGGCTCCGAACCAATGCTGCAGCTCCGCAACCAGGGCATGGTGCTGGGGGAGGACCACGAGAAGATGTCAAAGCGCTGGGGGAACGTGGTGGCACCCGATGAATTGGTGGCGAAATTTGGTGCCGATTCTGTGCGCGCCTACCTGATGTTCTTTGCCCGCTGGGAGATGGGGGCGCCATGGAGCTATACCGGCATCGAAGGCGTCTTCCGCTGGCTGAGGCGTGTGTGGACCTTGTTCACCGACCCGGTCGAGCAGGGTCATCCCACAAGTGAGGCGCTGCGTGCCTTGCGCCGCAAGCTGCACCAGACTTTGCAGCAAGTCAGCCACGATTTCGAGGTCTTCGAGTTCAACACCATCATTTCCGGCCTGATGGAGCTGCTCAATGAGATGTACAAGGCCCGTGAGCAGGGGGCGGCCGGCTCGCAAGCCTGGGATGAAGCGGTAGACATCTACCTGCGCATGCTAGCCCCGGTTTCCCCGCATATCGCCGAGGAGCTGTGGGCCTGGCTGGGCAAGCCTTACTCCATCCATCAACAGCACTGGCCTGAGGTGGACAACGAAGCAGCCGCTGAGGATCTAATCACCCTGGTGGTCCAGGTAAATGGCAAGCTACGCGACCGTCTCCAGGTACCGGCGGGCATCAGCGAGGAGCAGGCAAGGGCAGCCGCGTTCAATAGCGAGGCTGTTCAGAAGTTTCTGGAAGGGAAGCCTCCTAAAAAAGTGATCGTGGTCTCGGGACGGCTGGTGAACATCGTCTTGTAAAATCCCGGTGCACTCCCCAGGGGGTGCACCATTTTTTACCGGTTGTATAGATATCGTAGGTGAACCATCATCTGCCATTAAGCGTAGTTTGATAGAATAGTATTAAACTTTGTCTTTCGTGGACCATTGATGGCTGAGCTGATTTTTTCCAAGCGCATTAAACGTACCTGGGACTGGCTGGTAGCATTCCTGCTGCTAATCCTGCTGCAAATTGCTGCCGCGCGCCTGGTTGCCACGTTATGGACCCTGGACCTGAACCTGGTGATGGTGGTGACCTTCTTCGGCACCATGCTGGGCCTGCTGCTGGGTAAAAGCCTCTTCAGGCGGCTTTGGGTATTCATCCTGGCCCTGGCTTATGGCTCGGTGCTGGTCACCTGGCAATTAGGTTCGATCATTGATTCCGAAATCAGGTGGCGCGACCGGCTGATCGACTTGTGGGGCAGGCTGAATATCGTTGTCCAGGAGTTGTTGCACCACAAGGCGATCACCGACAACCTCTTGTTCCTGTGCCTGATGGCGGTGCTGTTCTATGCGCTGGCGATATATACGGGGGTGGTGTTGGTGCGCGAAACCAACCCATGGAAGGTGATCATCCCGGGTGGGGTGGCGGCTTTCGTGATCAATTCGTTCGATTCCCTGCTCACGGTTCGCTCGCTCTACCTGGCGGTTTACCTGCTATTTGCGCTTTTTATGGTCGCCAGGCTGGCTCACCTGAAAAACATGTCGAAATGGAGCGAAAACCACACCCACACTTCACCGGACATTGGTTTTGAGCTGTCCCGCATTGCCCTGGTTGTATCGCTGGTGGTGGTGCTCTTCGCCTGGAATCTGCCGGTCGTGGTAGGCACCATCAGGCCGGTGGCATCGCTGTGGCAGTCTACCTCCCGCCCCTGGTTATCCCTGAAAGACCACTTCAGTTTTATGTTTGCCTCCCTGCGGGCTTCTGCCACCAGCGTGCAGAACTATTACTCCGAAACCCTGGCACTGGGGCTGGGTACACACCTGGGTGATGCGCTGGTCATGCAGGTCCGGGCTCCCACCAGCCCTCCGGATGGCATGCGTTTTTATTGGGAGGCGCGCACCTATGACACCTATGATAACTATATCTGGTCCTCCTCGATCCAGGAAATCCAACCCCTGACCGCCTCAAGCGAAGATCTAAACCAACCCGGTATCGACATACGCACGCAGGTTACGTTCGTATTTTCTCCTTACCAGACCATTTCCAATATTTATACGATCCCCGAGTTGTTATGGACCAGCTTACCCACCAGGGCGATGATGGAGCAGAACCCGGATGGCACAGTGAACCTCAGCGCTTTGTTGAGTAAGAGTTACGTAAAGCCAGGAGAGCAATACACCGTCCGGTCAGCACTGGATACGGTGACGGTGAAGCAGCTGAAAGATGCCGGAAGTGATTACCCACAGTGGGTATTGACCGAGAATTTACAGCTTCCCGACGACATTACCCCACGCACCAGAGAGCTGGCAGCCAGTATCGCCGAGGGGCTCACCACCCCCTATGATATCGCCAATGCCGTCACTAGCTACCTGCGGGCGAACATCCGGTATGACCAGGCCATCGACCAGCCGCCAGCCAACCAGGAGCGCATCGATTGGTTTTTATTTGACTACCAGAAGGGCTTTTGCAATTATTACGCTACCGCAGAGGTGGTGTTGTTGAGGTCACTGGGTATCCCGGCACGGTTGGCGGTGGGCTTTGCCCAGGGCGAGCGACAGCCGGGCTCTGAAAAAACCCTGCCCCCCGGGTCCAGCGTGTATGCCGGTGAGCCTCAGAGCACAACATCCACCTATGTGGTCCGCCAGAAGGACGCACATGCCTGGCCGGAGGTTTATTTCCCAAATATCGGCTGGGTGGTGTTCGAGCCCACCGTCTCACAAACAGCGATTTCCCGCCCCTCCGGTGAGCCGGCTGCCGGCAATGGTCTGAGTCCGGCCGATAGGACGCGCGAAAACCAGTTGAGATACCAGGAGCTGGGGTCAGAACAACTACCTGCCGACCAATCTTCAACCTACGCCAACACCCCCAGGAGCTTTTGGACTACCGGGAATATCATTCTGTTCGTCTTCGCTCAATTCGCACTGGGGGTGCTGCTGATCATTGCTTGGCAATTGTTGCGCGGCTTTCGCTTCTACAGTTTCATGGAGCGGGTTTCTCTCAAGGTGCCCGAGACGATCGAGCGGATTTTATTGAAAATGGGCATCCCTGTTCCAGACTTCCTGACCAGCTGGATTTATTACATGAGGCTTCCTCCCACCTCGCGCTCTTACCTGGAGATCAACCACGCCTTAGAGCGCGTCGGTATGAGGCCCGCCATGCACGACACGCCCTCCGAACGTGCCGCCGCGCTTCTTTCTGCACTGCCTGCCGCCTCGGGGCCGGTACAGTGGCTGCTGAATGAATACCAGGCTTCGATCTACAGCAGGCATGGCGCCAGCCCCGAGATTGCCCGCAAAGCCGCGGCCGAGATCCGCCTCCTATCGCGGCGTGAATGGCTGCGCCAATTCTTGGGGCGATTGAGGTTATCCGGTAGATAAAAACCTACAAGGCAATCTACTTCCGCAAGACTGCTTCGCGGGAAGCTCGCCTTATGAATTTCATGTTATTATCTTAACTCAAACAAGGAAATCCATCTTTCTTGAAATTTACCGTCGAACATAAATTAATATGGTTAATAAAAAGGATGGAATGATATCTCAAATCATCCAAATTGCTCCAAGAATTTTCGTAGTTGTAGCTTATGAGGATGCACCGGGAGATCCTGGGTGGTGCATGACATTGGGGGTTCAGACAGGCAGCCGGCACCAATTTCACCGGTGCGTACGTAGCTGAGCCTGTTTCCTTATAAAAAATAGCATATTTTGATGATTCATTAATGGAGGCCGTATGAGATCTATCATCAGGATCGTCTTGGTATCGTTTCTTCTACCGGCATTGTTTGCTTCCCTGGTAGTCCTCACACATGCCAGAACCCCCATGGCAGGGATCATTTTCACGGTCAATAGCAGTGCCGACCTGCCGGACGCTGCTGCAGGAGATGGCGTGTGCGAAGCCACGCCAGGCATGGGCGATTGTACCCTGCGGGCTGCCACCATGGAGGCCAATACCAGCTCCGATTTCACCATCAAAATTAATCTCCCTGCAGGAATATATAACCTGGTCATTCCAGCCATCGATCCCGAAGATGATGCCCATGGGTCGATCAAAATACATCGTTCGCTGACCATCACTGGTGCCGGCTCGTACCAGACCTTTATCGACGGGAATGCACTTGTTACGTTCGATCGTACGATCGAGGTGCTCTCCAGTAGCGTTGGAAGTGCCATCACCATCCAGGGGGTAACCATCCAGGACGGCACGGCCTCTGAGGCGCTTGCCGGCGGTGCCAGGGGTGGTGGGTTGTATGCCCGGTTAGGGGATGAGACAGGCGCCTCAGGCACGCTCGTGCTGCAAGATGTATTGTTCAGGCGTAATTCAGCTCTGGGCGCAGCCGCTTCAGGAGGTGGGTTGTACCTGGAAGGTTGGTCGCAAAGCGCGTATTACCTGACCAACGTGGTAATTTCCGATAACGCTGTCGAAACGGATGGTTATGCCGGGGGAGGCCTGCAATTTGAGAGCGGGGACTACCAGCTGGGTAAACCATATTCGAGCCTGGTGATCGAGGATTCCACCCTGCAAAATAACCGGGCTACCCCGTTCAACAGCGGCAATCCGTGGGGTGGCGCCATGGATATATGCCACGGGCTGGTTACCCTAGCCGGCTCCACGCTGGCCAACTGCCTGGCGGATTACGCCGGGGCTATCTCAGTGGATGGGGAGCTATCGCACCTCGATCTCATCAATTCTACCCTCAGTGGCAATCAGGCTGACTTTGATGGTGGAGGCATCTATGCCCTGGATGGGTTCACCAGCCTTTCCAGCGCCACCCTTATGGGCAACAATTCAGATTACGACCTGAACGGTAGCGGCCAGGGCGGAGGGATCTTCCAAACGGGCTCTGCCAGTGTCAGCCTGGCTAATTCCCTGGTGGTCTACAATCATGAAACCTACTTCGACCCCGAACAACAAATCTACGTCCCTAGGCATGGCGATTTGAGAGGAGCCTACACCACCGAAGGGTATAATGCCTTCAGTCAGACCTTTGATTCCACGTTTGATGGCTCCCATGAACTCGACCGCGATGACATTTCCCTGGAGTTCATCGGCAGATTGGCCTTCAATGGTGGCAATACCCTCACCCGTGCGTTACTGGCATCCAGTGAGGCGATCAACGCCGCTAATCCGGCTGGCTGCAACGACCCGTATGGCAATCCATTGCTCACCGACCAGCGAGGGTTCCCACGCCAAATTGATGGGGGCTGCGATATCGGCGCCTATGAATTTAATCCGGTCCTATACCTGCCCGCTGTACGGAGATAAGCACCTGTTTAACACCGGAAAGAGGAGCAGGTGTATGAGCAGGGGTTCAGTGCTATGCTGAAGGTTTGGCGAGGTTCTGATCGAAAAATTTTATGATATAAAGGCATCTGGGGATTCTAAAAACCAGTCGATGCCTTGATTTTTGGCAAGCTGAGCCTGCCACTCAAATGGGCGTTGCACAGGGCTGGAGATCCGATATTATAGTCCTTCAGCGAGTTTGGCATATTTATCGGAGAACAACGCTGGCGTGCCTCCGGTGTGCCAGAAAAGCACCATCTCTCCTGGCTTGAAAAAGCCCTTACCAATCAGGTCAATTAACCCGGCAGCCGCCCGCCCGGTATAGACCGGGTCGAGCAGCAGTCCCTCATAGCGGGCAAACATGCGGATGGCATTGATCTCCGGCTGCGCCATCACCCCATAGCCGGCCCCCACATAATCAGATGAGACCATTATCTCCTGCGGGTCAAAGACCAGCTTTTCTCCCAAGAAGTCGACGGTGGCTGTGGCCAGCTCGGCAACGTGCGCTTTCAGCTGAAGATCAGGTTCATCCACGCTGATCCCCAACACCTTGCCACTGTAGCCGAAGAGCTTTGCCCCTGCCACCAGTCCCGCCTGGGTGCCGGCCGATGATGAAGCAAATACGATCCAGTCAGGCCTGATTTCCTGGTCGAACAATTCTTTAATGGCGAACACGTATGCCGAGGCACCGGTGGTATTCGAGCCGCCGTAAGGCACCAGGTAGGGGCGCTGGCCTGCTTCCCATGCTTGCTGAAAGGCCTGCTTCAGGGTCTCGTCGCGCTGCTCGCGGCTGGTCCACACAAACCTGGCGTTGAACAGCTGGTCGAGCAACAGGTTGCCGCTTGCCGAAGCGGGTTTTTCACCGCTCAGCACCAGGGTGCATGCCAGGCCCAGGCGAGCGCAGGCTGCAGCGGTCTGGCGGCAGTGGTTGGATTGGATGGCCCCGGTGGTGAGGATGGTGCGCGCACCATTGGCCTGGGCTTCGGCCAGCAGGTATTCCAGCTTGCGAGTCTTATTGCCCCCCATGCCGAGGCCGGTCAGGTCATCGCGCTTCACCAGCAGGTTCGGGCCGCTCAGCACAGCACTCAAGCGGGGCAGCGCCTCTACCGGGGTGGGCAAATGCAGGAATTTGATGCGTGGCAGGGTTCTCATTGCCTCATCCTATGCTTTGTCTCATACTGGCCCGGCCATGCTTGCGCATGATATCCATCAAGCCGGGGAGCGTCTTGGAGTACAGCGTGTAAAGCATGCCGTTGATGGGCAGGTCCCAGGCGCCGATATGGCACTTTAACTTCCCGCCCAGGCCTTCCTTGAACCGGTAGACACCCCACAAGGGATCGCTTTCCACGAATTCATCGGGCGCGCCCCATAAATCATAGGCGCGGCAGCCGGCCGCCTTAGCCCGTTTAATAGCCTCCCATTGCAGCAGGTAATTGGGCATTTTATCCCGGTGTAAGGGACGTGACATGCCGTAAAAATACCAGGCCTTGCCGGCAAAGCGGAAGATGATTGCCCCAGCCACCGGCTCGCCGTCCACCTCAGCCACCAGGGCCTCCGCCACCGGCTGATCGAGCCGTTTGGGTTCCCGGCTGAACATGAAAGTGCTCCACACCTGGCGATAGTAGCTGTCGTTGCGAATGACGAATCCATCCCGCACCGATGTTTCGGCATACATGCGCAGCAGCATATCCACATCCGACGGTGTGCCGATCCGCACGTACACTCCCTTGCGGATGGCCAGGTTGACATTGTAGCGTGTCTTCTGTTTCATATTTGCCAGCAGCTCTTTTTCACTGGCTTCCAGGTTGATGCACACCGTGTTGCGGAATTGCACCTGTTCATCCGAAAATCGCCAGCTGGAGGTTTTCAACTCCTCGATGATACTTTCCCCCACAGGATTTGCGCTGTAGCCAGGCTTGCCGGGCACGCCACAGCCCACCTCCACGTCGGGATCCACCTTGATGAAGATGACCCTCTGCTTTTGAGCAAATGCGCGTAGGTCCGAAAGCACCCTCAGCCTGAGCGGCTGGTCTTCCCAGTCCAGCAGAGGACCCTTGGGGGCGTACATCACACCCATGGTGCGGGCAAAACCGCCGATATTAATATTGCGCTGCAGGGTGAGCGCAGCTGCCGCTAGCTCCTTGTGCACCGGTTGGCTGGTAAGTTCATTTTTCGAGAATGCCAGCTGGTCGCCTTCTTTATACCACAGCAGGTAGTTCGGCTGCCAGCCAAATTGCGACTTCACCTTACCCCACTCCCAGGTTTGTAAGACGTGGGCGCCCTTCAGCCTGGCGATAGCGGTATTCCATTGAAGGGGGTTAATTTGAGCCGGGTTATTGGGTAACATCAGCCTGCCCTCTTTTACTCATGCCTCGACATTTCGATACCTCAGCCATATAGAGTATAGCCGATAAAGCATGGGATTGTAAATACGATCCCAGGGTCCCAATGAGCGCACGAGCATCCCACCGAAACCGCGCTTGAAGCGGTATACCCCCCACAGGCCATCGCTGCGCGTGGTGAAATTCGCCTCCAGGGTGGCCTGGTCGGCATCGGGTACTCCCCACAGATCGTATTGCCCGCAGCCCTGCGATTTTGCCCAGCGCATGGCTTCCCACTGCAGCAGGTAATTGGGCATTTTATCGCGCTGCGCATCCGATGAGGCACCATAAAAATACCAGGCGCGCCTCCCCATGCGGAATGCGATCAATCCCGAGATCGGCTGGCCTTCATATTGCGCCAGCAGCAGCAGGCACTGGTTCCTGGCGTGGAAGAGCTCGCAAGCACGGCGGTAGTAAGCCAGACTGTGGATGCCGAACTGGTCGCGCTGGCCAGTGATTTTCATCAGATGGTAAAAAGCGTCGAGCTCGACCTGCGGCTGGACGATCACATTTTTCTTGAGCGCCAGGTTGATATTGTAGCGTGTTTTTTGCTTCATCCGCCCGAGGATGTGGGCTTCATCTAAGGTTAAATCTACCAGCAGGGTACGCTGGGGTTGGATGCCGTGCGCGCTGGGAACGAAACCGGCTGGTACGACGGGTTGGCGCTCTCCTTGAATTGGCTCTTGCGCTTCGAATAGGTCCGGTTCGACCTTTAGAAAGGCGCAGTGTTTTTCCCGGCACACTGCATCAATGGCCGGCCATAACTGCTCCCATGACTCACCCACGGGGCCTTTGGGGATGTAAGCGAAGCTCACCCCGGGGAGCACGCGCTTAGTTAGGATTTGCGCTCCGCATTGGCCGGCAATGACGTGGGTAGGTTGCCAGCCGAAATCTTCTTTTAGTGACCCCCAGGCACTGGTCTGCAGGATGTGAGGGCTGGGAAACCTGGCCAGGAAATCATCCCAATCCGAAAGGCTGACCGTGGCCATGGCACCTAGATGACCGAGGTTAAATCGGGGATGGGCGTGCTGCTCACCGCGGCGCCCGGTACTATGGCATTGAGCATACTGACGATCTGGTCGGGATCACCCTTTTCCCCGAGCTCGATGAGGGCGTTGACCGCTGTTTCCAGGTCACCGCCATTGAGCACCTCGTTTTCGTTAAGGCGCAGGATATCTGGATGGATGGTGGCCACGTAATCAGCGCCTTCATCCCACAAGGCTTCCCTCAGCTTCTCACCCGGGCGGATGCCGGTGAACACGATCTCGATATCCTTGCCTGGCTCCAACCCCGAAAGGCGGATTAAATCCTGCGCCAGGTCCAGGATCTTGATCTGCTCGCCCATGTTAAGCACGAACACCTCTCCGCTTTCGCCCATGGCGGAAGCCTGCAAAACCAGGTGAACGGCTTCGGGGATGGTCATAAAATAGCGCTCCATATCCGGGTGGGTCACGGTGACAGGCCCTCCATCATCGATCTGGCGCTTGAATCTCAGTAATACGCTGCCCCGGCTGCCCAACACGTTGCCGAAACGCACCACGGAGAACGACTTTCCACTGCGCTTGGCCGCGTCCAGCACCAGCATCTCCCCCAGGCGCTTGGTAGCGCCGTATACGCTGGTCGGGCAAATGGCTTTATCTGTCGATATCATCACCAACTTATCCACCCTGTTGTTGATGGCAGCTTCAACCAGCACGCGCGTACCCAGCACATTATTGCTGATGGCCTCCTCGATGTTAGCCTGCATCAGGGGCACGTGTTTGTGGGCTGCGGTATGAAAAACCACTTGCGGCTGGTAACTGGCGAACAGCTGGTTGATGTGCTTTTCGTCACGGATATCGGCGATCAATGGCTGGATGGTTAGCGTGGGGTAGCTTTGCTCGAGCTCCACCAGAGTCTCGAAAATACTGTTTTCGCCGTGCCCCAGTAAGAATAGCTCCCCAGGTTCCCAGCGGGCTATCTGGCGGCATAATTCCCTGCCGATCGATCCACCCGCACCGGTGACCAAAACACGCCGGCCGTTCAGGCTCAACCCCACCAGCTCGCTGTCGATGTGTGCCGGTGCCCTGCGCAACAGGTCGGTGATGTCCACTTCGCGCAGCCGATTTACGCTTACTTTTCCCCCGATCAGTTCGTGCAGGCTCGGCATGGTGCGTGAAGGGATATTCTTGATGCGGCACACATCAGCCACCTTACGGACGACCTGTCCCGTGGCACTCGGAATGGCGATGATCACCTCATCCGGCTTCTTGGAATCGATCAGGTGGCTTAATTCGTCCAGTTTTCCGATCACCGGTGTGCCGTGAATCTCCTGTTTCTGCTTGGCATTGTCATCATCTACGAATCCCACTGGCTTCAAGTTGGCCTGGGGATTGCGTTGCATCTCGCGCACCACCAGTGCCCCGGCATCACCAGCGCCTACCACCATCACCCGCCTCACCCTATTTCCAGGTTGCTGGGCAGTGGCACGGCTTTCGATGAAGATGCGGTAGGAAAAGCGCAGGCCTCCCACAGCCAGTAGAGACAGCAGCCAATCGATGATCAGCACCCCCCGTGAAAATTCCAGGTCTCTCATCACCAGGGAAGCGATTAGCACCAGCACTCCCAGGATGATCGACGCTGTGGTTACCGCAATGGCGATCAATTTTAGCTCGCGGATGCTGGCGTATTCCCATACCCTCCGGTATAGGCCGAATTGATAATACACCAGCGGTTTCATGATTAACGCCGCCACCAACATGATCAGGATTTGATGCCTGAAATCGAAGATCCTGGCGCCCAGCGGCAAGCGCAGCATGAAGCTGCCCAGCACGCATACTATGATGAATAACAAGTCCCCAACCAGCACCATCCGATTTCTGGAAAGGAAACGAGGCTTCACCTTATCTGCCTTTAAGACTGAACATCTGGGTGGGTGTCTGTAAAATGATACGTAGATCCATCAGCATGTTGCGGTGCATGATATAGTACAGGTCAAACTCAAGCTTTTCGATCGTTTCGTCGATCGTGGCAGCATATTGCTGGTTCACCTGCGCCCAACCGGTGATCCCCGGGCGCACTAACAGGCGTGCCCGATAAAATGGTACGTGTTTCTGGAACCATTGCACCAGTTCCGGCCGCTCTGCCCGCGGACCCACCAGGCTCATCTCTCCATGCACCACATTGTAAAACTGCGGCATTTCATCGATGTGCGTTTTACGCAGGAAGCGTCCCACTCGAGTGGCCCGGCGATCGTTCTCCTCTGCCCATTGAGGCTGGCCGTTTGGCTCAGCGTCCTGCTTCATGGTGCGGAATTTATAGATGTGATACAGCGAACCACCCCGGCCCATGCGGATTTGTTTGTATAGAACCGGCTTGCCCGATTCCATCAAGATAGCTAATGAAACGAAGGGAAATAAAAGGATAAGGATAAGCAAACCAATCATCCCACCCAGGATATCCAACAATCGCTTGGCCATCTCGGAGAACGCCTCCGGGCGTGATTTATCCACGAAAGAGCGCAAGATCCATTCCGTTTCCAGGTAGCGTATGGGCACGCGGTGCAGCAGCTCTTCGTATGCCACAGGCATGCGGATGATCTCGATGCCAAGTTCCTGCGCGTCCAGCAATGCCTGGAACATGCCACCCTGCATCTGCCCCGAGATGGCTACAATCAGATCGGTGATCTGATGGTCGGCAATGGCTTTCAACAACGCCTCACAGCCCCCAAGCACTTGATACCCTTCGATGGCTTGTCCATTTTTTAGCGGGTCGTCATCGATGATTCCCACCAGCACGTATGGGTGCGGTTTGACCTGGTTGATGATCTTCAGCATGATCTTACCCGTATCCCCCGCGCCAACCAGTAGCACCTTTCGCAGGAATTGAGGCGCGGTAAAGATGCGGATGTAAAGCAGCCGCCAGAATAAGGTAAGCGCGAACACGCTGATGATGAACGATGCGATTCCAATTCTGGGAAGGGATTTCGGCTCGGAGGTGAAGTAGAACACCATGTAAAAGACCAATCCAATCAATGCCGAGTAAGCGATGTTGCGCAGGGTTTGTCCGGGATCCCTGGCGCGGCGTTCATCGTATAACCTCGCCATCAACAGGGGCCATATAAAGGGAAACAGAAAGAACCAGTTGGGCAGGCGTTGGATGAAGCTGAGGTCGTAATTTTGAAATATATCTGCAACCGACCAGACGTACGTGGCGATCACCAAGGCGATAAATGCCATCAATAAGTCCCCAAGGAGTAACAGCGTTCTCCGTTCCCTGGGTCGCAGCCGCCATATCGCTGAGGTTGGGATGGTTTTTGCCGTGTTCATAGTTCACCTTCAAGTGGGGATGGCTTATGCACACCCCCCCATAGGAAAGCTGCGCCCCACGAAAAGTGAATGGTAGCAATCGCCAGCGGTACTCCGATGGCAAGCAGAGGAGTTTTATGTTTCAGGCTCATCAAGATACCGACGCCGAGGATGATGATAACATATGGTATCACAATAATCGCGAATAACCAACGCGCCAGCTGGATAATCATGCTGAGCAAACCCAGGGCGATCACTGCCAGGACGAATAATGGCGGTAGGCACTGGCGCCAGCGCAGGGTGCGCGGATATCTGCGCAGCATTTGTGCTTTCCAGTAACCGTACCGCCAGTACTGCCTGGCTAGTTCCTTTAAAGTAGGCCTGGCATAATATGTGGAACAGATGGAAGGGTCCATCCATACACGCCCGCCCGACTGCCGGATGCGGGCGTTGAATTCATAATCCTCATTGCTGAGCAGACTCTCATTGAACGGGCCGATCTTGCTGATCAGCCTCTTGTGGTAGGCCCCAAAAGGCACCGTATCCACTTCCTGGGCGTCGCCCCCGATGCGGTAACGCGCATCGCCGGCACCCAGTGGGTGCGACACTGCCACGGCAATGGCTTTGGCCATCCAGGTGGAGGCACCCGGGGCAATTTTCCAGATACCCCCCACGTTCTCTCCGAAGCCTTCCTCCAGGCCGTTGACGCATTTTTGGATGTAATCGCGGCCTGGGGTGGAATGAGCGTCCATGCGGATGATGAAAGTCCCCTGCGAGGCTTCAATGGCCCTGTTTAAGGCTGCCGGAATGATGCGCCGGCGATTATCCACCACCTTGACCATTAGGTCCGGGTGCTGCGAGCAATAATCAGCGATCCTGCCCCGCGTGGCATCGGTGGACATTCCATCAGCGATAACCACTTCAATCTCGTCCCGCGGAAAGGTCTGGTCGTGGATCGAATCAAGCAGTTGTGTGATCGTGGCTTGCTCGTTATAACAGGGCACAATTACTGAAACTTTGATCATCAGCTGGGTATAAGAGAGTATCCTCGGTGAAGGGTGGAACGATCGGGTAAATTCGAAGATCGCAGCTGTCTCAATCGCCCACCAGGGCAATAGCCTCGATCTCCACGGCGGCCCCTTTCGGTAATGCTGCCACCTGTATGGCAGACCGGGCTGGAGGGCTGGCTTTGAAAAATTCCGCATAGATATTATTCATACGCGAAAAATCGGCCATATCACGCAAGTACACGGTGGTTTTTACCACCCTCTCTAGGGATGAGCCAGCTTGCTCCAAAATGGCCTGCATATTGAGCAAAGCCTGCCTGGTTTCCTGTTCGATGCCCCCCTCAATGATATTACCTGTTTCAGGGACAATACCCAGCTGCCCGGCGGTAAAGATCAGCTGCCCGGCTTTCACCCCGGCAGAATAAGGCCCAATTGCCTTAGGAGCACGATCGGTGTGGATAATTTCTTTTTTTGGTTCCGGCATGGAGATCTCCTCAGTTTATCTTGTTTACGTGTTGTGAATTACTCGAATTTTAAGGATTGCAGGACGTCTGCTAGGGCGGCCGAAAATACTTCTGACATGATAGCCTCATCCACCTGGTATGGACCGCCAAAAACACCATCCTGGTAAAGCTCGCGAGCCTGCCTGGAATTCGCCAATCCCGGTATGCTCGGCTGCAGCTTCTCTCCTTCGGGCAGTTCGCCCAGGCGGGTGAATGGAAAGGCTTCGATCCAGCCTGCGTGGAAGGAGCGCAAGCCATGTTTCGTGGCCACGATTTCCACACTGTGAGCCTGCCACCAGGCGTACCAGGATAATCGCAGCTGGGGCAGCTCGTTTGCCAGCTCGTACAGCCTGGCGCGGGCGGGATCGTTCCCTCCGTGTCCGTTCAGGAACAGCAGGCGGTGAAATCCCTGGTGATAGGCAGAGCGCACCAGGTCCTCGACCAGGTCCAGAAAGGTGGTCGCCCGTAGGCTGAAGCTCCCAGGGTAATCCAGGAAGTAGGGTGAGACGCCATAGTTCACCACCGGTGCCACCAGCACCCCGCTTTTTTGGCTGGCGGCATCCGCCAATGCGAGCGGTATTTTAACATCTGATAGCAGGCTCAGGTAGCCGTGTTGCTCGCAGGCACCTAAAACCAGCATCAACCTGTCCTCTTCCTTCAAGTACTTTTCAACGTCAAACCAGGAACAGTCTTCGAATCGCATCGTGGGTATCCTCTGGCAGGATTATACATCTCATGAGGTTAAATTCATATAATACCCTATCGATGACAGGATGGTTTTCTAAAAAACATATGATGTTCGGTAATTTGACATGCTTTCCTCTTATGGTAAAATGAGCGAGTTACTTTCTCGGATGATGTGAATTTTATTGGTAGTTAGCGGTAGTTAAGCGAAAGGCAATCATTCCACACATGCAGGAGAATCATCATGCAGAGCGATTGGCTTTTTATTGGTCTGTTTCTGCTCATCGTGGCTCTGTTCCCTGGTGCACCAATTATTCTGGCAGGTTTGATTGGTCCCCACAAGCCGAGTAAACCCAAATCACAAACCTATGAATGTGGTATCGAAACCGTAGGGGAGACCTGGATCCAATTCAGGGTGCAATATTATATTTTCGCCCTCACCTTCCTGGTATTTGACGTGGAGCTGGTGTTCCTTTTTCCGTGGGCGGTGGCATTCGACCAGCTCTCTTTGTTCGGCGTTCTATCGGGGGTGGTGTTCATCCTGATCCTGTTTGCCGAGCTGCTTGCTGCATGGAGGAAAGGTGTCTTGGAGTGGGCATAGTGCATGAGTGTGGGAAAAATAAAAAGGCTGCAGGAAGGATTCCTCAGCCTTTTATTTGTCGTTGGCGGGCTGCCAATACGCTTTGTAATGATAGGAGTGAGTGATGAATTTCTTGAGTGATCCCATCACTTTTATCGGGAGCTGGTTGACCAACTTGCTGCTCGGCTGGGGCCTGTCGCAGGCGCTGGTTAACACGATCGTAAAATTCATCGGTGCAGGGCTGGTGGGCACCTTTGGCTTCGCCCTGGTCATCTTCACTATCTGGCTAGAACGCAAGCTCTACGGCCGCATCCAAGACCGCCTGGGACCCAACCGGGTGGGTCCGTATGGCATCTTCCAGACTTTCCCGGATATGATCAAAATTTTCACCAAGGAATACATTACCCCTGATGGAGCCGATAAGGTAATTTACAACCTGGCACCCATATTGTCCGTCTCAGCGGTGCTGCTGGCTTGGGCTGTGATTCCCTTCGCCCACACCATCGTGGGCACCGATGTGAACATTGGGGTGCTGTACATCGTGGCGGTGGGTGGTATTGGCTCTCTGGGCATCATTCTAGCGGGTTTCGCTTCAAATAATAAATATTCGCTGCTGGGCGCATTTCGGGCAGTCGCACAGGTGGTCTCTTATGAAGTCCCCATGGTCCTGGCCTTACTCGTCCCGGTGCTCTTAGGTCGCACCATGGGGGTGAACAGCCTGGTGAATGCACAAAGCGTGTGGTTCATTGTCATGTCACCCATTGCGGCGTTCATCTTTTTCACCAGCGTCATCGCCGAAACCGGCCGGGCTCCATTCGATCTGTTGGAGGCCGAGTCTGAAATCGTGGCCGGCTACCAAACCGAATATTCGGGCTTGAAATTTGGCATGTTCTACGTGGGCGAGTTCCTGCACGCCTTCACCATATCAGCCCTCACCGCCACCCTGTTCCTGGGGGGCTGGCGTGGTCCATTTGCCCAGCAAGTGCCTATCCTGGGGGTAGCCTGGTTCTTCATCAAGGCTTTCATCGTATATTTCGTGGTGGTGCTGATCCGCATCTCCATGCCACGCTTGCGCATCGACCAGATGTTGAATTTCAACTGGAAATTCCTCACCCCCTTGGCGCTGATCTTGCTGGTGGTCACCGCCGTGGTTGATAAGCTGTTTTACCTGGCGATCCCTAGCGTTACCATTAGCGCAGCTTACCTTCCGTGGGCGCGCGCCGGCATTCATTTATTGGTTAACCTGGTGATCTTGCTGGTACTCATCCAGATCTTAAAAGGCTACCAGATTAAAAGCCGGGTGGTGGTCGCCCAACCCCGGGCGGTAGTGATAACACCGCTGGCGGAGGTTAAGACGGTACCCCAGGAAGGGTCAAAGGCCTATGACTCCTGAGCAGATCATATTCATCATTGTAGCGGTCGTGACCCTCACCGCAGCCTTATCGGTGGTTACCAGCCGTAACCTGATCCATTCGGCCTTGTGGTTGATCCTGGCCCTATTTGGAGTGGCCATCTTTTACGTGCTACTTGATGCTGGTTTCTTCGCCGTCATCCAGGTGATCATTTATATCGGTGCCATTGCGATCTTGTTCATTTTTGCCGCCATGCTCACCCGCCGGGTGATGCAGGATAGCGACCCGCAGACCAATTCCACCTGGTGGCTGGGAGCCCTGATCGCCGGGTTGTTATTTGCTGGCCTCGCCCTGGTGTTGACTAACTGGCCGGGTTTAAGCACCCCGGCCTCCCCGCTGGCGGGTGACTCGGAGAAGATCCGCCAGCTGGGCCTGGCACTGGTCTCGCCAGATCATTATGTCCTGCCATTTGAGCTGGCATCTATCTTGCTGGTGGCAGGTATGATTGGGGCGATCTATGTAGCAGGAGAGAAGAAGCGATGATCCCGCTGGCCTGGTATCTGATTTTCGCAGCTGTCCTATTTTGTATCGGGCTGTATGGCGTGCTGGTGCGCAAGAATGCCATTGCCATCCTGATGGGCATCGAATTGATGTTGAATTCGGTGAATATCAACCTCATCGCCTTCTGGCGCTATCGCTCTTCGCAGGGCATCGCCGGGCAGGCATTCGCCATCATCGTCTTTGCCATAGCCGCCGCCGAGGTGGCGGTGGGTTTAGCCCTGATCATCTCGATTTATCGCCGGCGTAATTCCATTATTGCTGAAGATATGAATATGATGAAGTGGTAAACAGAAAGGCTCAATATGTCGACTGACTTGCTCATTTGGCTCCTTCCACTTCCGCCCCTGCTAGCGTTCTTCCTGATCGTTTTATTCACCCGGCGCAATCACGCTCTCAGCCACAGCCTGGGTGTGGGCGCCGCCCTGCTTTCCTGGCTGGGCAGCATGGTGATCTTCATCCGCGCCATCAACACCCCGCACCTGGGGTCACACCCATTCGGTTCCGACTCGATCGTAAACTGGCTGCCCACCGGGGATAGCTGGCTGCAGATCGGCGTGCGGGTCGATCCGCTGACTGCGGCGACCCTGTTTTTCGTCGCCTGGACCATACTGATGATCTTCCTCTATAGCGTGGGATACAGCAATTACGGCCAGCCGAAAGGTGACCATGATAAGCCAGGTCTGCAGCCGCATGGCGCAACTATTAGCGATGAGCACGGCCACAAGCATGTGGTTCCCTCGGTTGAGCCGATGTACTCACGCTTTTTTGCCTTCCTAGGCCTGTTCGCCTGTGGCATGTACACCCTGGTGGTTTCCGATAACCTGCTCACCCTGTTCATCGGCTGGGAGATCATGGGGTTGTGCTCCTACCTGTTAATCGGTTTCTGGTACCAGAAGCCATCCGCCCGGGCTGCCATGATCAAGGCTTTCCTGACTACCCGCGTGGGCGATGTGTTCATGCTGCTGGGAATCGCCTACCTGTACTCTTCCATCGGCTCGCTCAGCTTCTCGGAAATTTTCAAGCCCGAAACCCTACAGAAACTGGGCTCCACCCCGGCTGTGGGGGGCATCCTGGGGCTGTCTGCTGCCGGATTAATTGGCATCCTGCTGTTCATCGGCACCATCGGCAAATCAGCGCAGTGGCCCCTGCACGTTTGGCTGCCGGATGCCATGGAAGGCCCCACCCCGGTATCTGCCATGATCCATGCCGCCACCATGGTCTCAGCTGGTGTGTACCTGGTCATCCGCATGTTCCCCTTGCTGCAGGTGGGTAGCACTCCCGAGAATATCTCTCCCGCCATGGGGGTGCTGGCTTTCATCGGAACTTTAACTGCCATCTTCTCTGCCACCATTGCGGTTGCGCAGAATGACATCAAGCGCGTGCTGGCTTACTCCACCATCTCGCAGTTAGGCTACATGATCGCTGCCCTGGGCATCGGTGCATACGTGGCGGTGGCCTTCCACCTTGTGACCCACGCCTTCTTCAAGGCCCTGCTCTTCCTCGGCTCGGGTTCGGTGATCCATGGCGTCGAGCACGGCGTGTACCACACCGGCGAGACGATCGACCCGCAAAACATGTTCAACATGGGCGGCCTGCGCAAGAAGATGCCCATCACTTTCTGGACCTTTCTGATCGGCGGCTTTGCCCTATCTGGCTTCCCATTCATCACCGCCGGGTTCTGGTCGAAAGACGAGATCCTGGCGGAGGCTTTTGGCAGGGGCTATTGGGTAGTGTTTATTGTGCTGGTTCTGGCAGCCTTTTTAACTGCCTTCTATACCATGCGGCAGATCACCCTGACCTTCCTGGGCAAGCCGCGCACCCAATCTGCCCAGCACGCCCAGGAAACCCATTGGACGATGACCCTGCCCCTGGCGACGCTGGCATTTTTTGCCGTCACGCTTGGCTGGCTGGGCATTTCCGAGTCGTTCCCCCTGATCGGAGGCCTTATCCCCAACCACGTGCATGAATTCCTAAGCGATACCCTGCTGGTACCGCCGGAAGCATTACCGTTTAATCTCGCCCCACTGCTGCTGTCCATCCTGGTCTCCTTGGGCGGCTTGACCCTGGGATGGCTGGTGTATCGCAAGCAAAGCTCCGCGGCCGAGGATCCCCTGCAGTCAGCTCTCGGCCCTGTGTACACCGTGCTGAAGAACAAGTACTACTTCGATGAGCTTTACGATTTGCTCCTGGTGCGGCCGGCTTATTGGCTGGCCAGCACCTTCACCAACCAGCTCCTGGATCGCGGCATCATCGATGGCGTCCTGCACCTCATCGCCCGGGTGGCCTCCAACGTGGGGCACGTTTTCCGCAATTACATCGATAAACCCGTGGTAAATGGCTTCGGTGATTTCGTGGGGACAGGGATCAAGAAGGTTGGCCAGGGCTTGAGGATCATCCAGACCGGCAAGGTCCAGCAATACCTGCTCATGGCACTGGTTTTGGCATTTGGCGCAATGTTCTATCTGTTGTACACGGTGATCCCGCATTAAAGAGCTTGCTGTGCCAGGTCGGGCTGGCAGAGCATGAGGAGTACATGATGGGTTTCGTAAGCAATAATTTACTCTCACTGATCTTATTTTCTCCGGTGGTGGTGGCACTGCTACTGCTTTTCCTACCCCAGGAAGATCACAAGCTGCTCAGGTGGGTGACATTACTTGGCAGCCTGGTTCCGTTGGGCTTCTCCGTGTATCTGTGGATATCGTTCAAATCCGGGGTTCCTGGCTTCCAATTCGAGATCCAGAGCTTGTGGTACGGTGCGATCAGCTCCTCTTACCACCTGGGGGTGGATGGATTATCCTTGACCATGGTACTCTTGACCACCTTGCTCACTCCTGTTTCAGTACTGGCCTCCTTCAGCATCAAGGAGCGGGTGAAAGCCTACATGATCTTATTTCTGCTACTCGAAACCGGCATGCTGGGGGTGTTCCTTTCGCTCGATCTCCTGATGTTCTTCGTGTTTTGGGAAGTGGGCCTGGTGCCCATGTATTTCCTGATCAACCAGTGGGGCAGCGAGAAGGGTGAGCGTGAAATCTGGGGTGGACGCAAGATCGCAGCTCGCACTTACGCCTCCTTCAAGTTCATGATCTATACTATGGCGGGTTCCCTGGGCTTGTTGCTCGCCATCCAGATGATCGGGGTATCCTTCCGCACCTTTGACCTGGCCAGGCTGTTCACCTTATTTCCCACGGTTACTCACCTCTCCAACATTCCTCTGAACTTATCTCTCGAGGTGGTGAAAACCATCGCTTTCTGGGCTTTTGTGCTCGCTTTTGCCATTAAGGTGCCGGTGTGGCCCTTCCATACCTGGCTGCCCGACGCCCACACTGAGGCACCCACGGCCGGCTCGATGATATTGGCCGGTGTACTGCTCAAACTGGGTGCTTATGGCTTCCTGCGCCTGGTATTGCCCTTGTATCCCCAGGAAGCCCACCAATATGCCTGGGTGCTGGCCTTGCTGGCTGTGATGGGCATCATCTTTGGTGCCCTGGCGGCTTACGGTCAGGATGATTTCAAGCGCTTGGTGGCCTATTCCTCGGTCAACCACATGGGTTTCGTCGTGTTGGGCATTGCCGCAGCCGCTTTTGCCGTCGGCACGCAGGACGCGGTGATTGCCTTGAATGGTGCCGTCCTGCAGATGTTCAACCACGGGCTTTCAGCAGCGGCCATGTTCTTCCTGGTGGGTGTCATTTATGAGCGGGCGCATACTCGCAACCTGAATGATTTTGGCGGCCTGTTCCCCCTGGTGCCGGTGTACGGCGGGGTGCTGATCTTCACCTCCATGGCCTCACTGGGATTGCCGGGGTTGAACGGTTTCGTCTCCGAATTCCTAGTTCTGCGCGGCTCATGGCCGGTTTTCACCCTGTTCACGGCTTTATCCATCATCGGCCTGTTCTTCACCGGGGCGTACATCCTGAAGGGGATTAAAAAAGTGTTACACGGTCCCACCAACGAACATTGGGTGGGGCACCTCTCAGAGATCAACGGGCGAGAACTGGTGGTGGTCGGCCCGCTGATGGCACTCATGCTGTTGATCGGTGTCTGGCCAGGATGGATTCTGAACATCATCAACTCCGCCATGCAAGTGCTGTCCAGAATTTAAGCCAATGACCACTACCCGGATTTCAAGCTTGAAAATTCGCAGCCTGCTTTTGAGGTGATGTATGCATTTCCCAATCCTTAGCGTCATCGTGCTCACTCCCATCATCGCCGGGATGATCATCCTGCTCATCCCCAGCGACCGCAAGGTAGTGGTGCGCTATGTTGCCCTGGCTGCCGCCAGCCTGGCTCTGGTGCTATCCGCTGTTGTGTATATCAGCTATAATCCTGCCGTCGGGGGCTACCAGTTCGTCGAAAATTATAGCTGGATGCCAGAACTGGGAATCACGTACTATGTCGGCGTTGACGGCATGAACGCGCCACTGGTGCTGCTCACCGGGATCGTGATGTTCACCGGCGTGCTGATTTCCTGGGGCATCGATGATAGGCCGCGCGAGTTTTTCGCTTTTCTGTTCATCCTGGCCACCGGTGTATTCGGGGTTTTCGTGACTCAAGACCTGTTCATGCTGTTCTTCTTCTATGAGATCGCCGTCTTCCCCATGTACTTGCTGATCTCCATCTGGGGTTGGATCAAGACGCGTGAGTACGCTGCTATGAAGCTGACCCTGTACCTGTTCATCGGCTCGGTGATCTCATTGGTGGGCGGGCTGGCGCTGTATTTTGGATCGGGCTTGAATACCTTCGATATGATCAAGTTGGCCCAGGCAAATTTCCCTGAGAGCTTCCAGGTGTTTTGGTTCCCCTTCGTCTTCTTCGGATTTGCCGTGTTGGGAGGCATCTTCCCCTTCCACAACTGGAGCCCCGATGGCCACGTGGCGGCACCCACGGCGGTCTCGATGTTCCACGCCGGGGTGCTGATGAAGCTGGGGGCCTTCGCTGCCCTCCGAGTGGGCATCATGCTGCTGCCCATCGGCGCCTTGCACTGGCGCTGGCTGATCCTGGCCCTTGCCCTGGTAAATGTAGTCTACGGCGCCTTCATCGCCATGGTGCAAACAGACTTTAAATATGTCATCGGTTTCTCGTCTGTATCCCACATGGGCCTGGTGATGATGGGTTTTGCCACCCTTAACAAGAACGGCCTGACCGGCTCGGGCATCCAGATGTTCTCGCACGGCGTGATGACGGCTCTCTTCTTTGCGGTGGTAGGCATGGTGTATGACCGGGCGCATACCCGTGAGATCAACGAGTTGGGCGGCTTTTCCAGGAAAATGCCCTGGGTGGCGGTAGCGTTTATTATTGGCGGCCTGGTATCGATGGGCATGCCGGGCCTGTCTGGATTCGTGGCCGAGTTTCCCATTTTCATGGGGGTGTGGCAGGTGCAGCCCATCGTGGCTATCATTGCTTCGATTTCCATCGTGATCACCGCATCCTACATCATCCGCATCATCGGGAGGGTTTTCTTCGGGCCGATGAAACTGGAATTCGAGGGGCACGTTGGAGATGTGACGGTAAAAGACAAGCTAGCCCTCACCCTGCTGTGCGTGGTCATGATTACCATCGGTATTTACCCGGCCATTATGAGCGGGTTGGTGTCGTCAGGTGTAGACCGCATCCTGAGCCTGCTGGGAGGTGCATAAATGACCATCCCGAGCTTCGAACTGAACATGGTTATAGCAATCCTGCCTGAAATCCTGCTGGTTGCGCTCACAGGCATCATCCTGGTGCTGGATGCGCTGTGGAAACCCGAGCGAAAACGTGCCTTTGGTTGGCTGACCGCTGGCGGGTTGCTGGTGGTGATGGTGATCAGCTTCCTGGTGTCTGCGCCTTCCGGGGAAGACCACCTGATATTTGGCGGTATGCTACGTCAGGATTGGCTGGCATTTGCCTTCAATGTGGTGTTCATGTTCGCCGCAGCCATCACGGCCTTGTTCGCCATGGATATAGAGGGCCTGGGGCAGAAAGGTGAGTTCTACGTGTTGATGCTCGTCTCCACCCTGGGGATGAGCCTGATGGCAGCTTCCGCCGACATCATCATGCTTTACCTGGCCATCGAGACCACTTCCATCCCCATGTATATTCTGGCGGGCTTCATGACCCGCGAGGATAAATCTACCGAATCGGGCTTCAAATATATGCTGTTCGGGGCTGCCGCATCAGCCATCATGCTGTACGGGTTCAGCCTCTTGTACGGGTTCACCGGTCAGACCAATATTTACCAGATTGCCTCCAGTTTTTCAAGCCTGGACTTTCCCAAAATTACTGTGTTGGGCAGCTTGCTGCTCGTGCTGGTTGGCTTCTCTTTCAAGATTTCCGCCTTTCCCTTCCACTTCTGGGCGCCTGATGTCTATGAAGGTGCACCGACCCCGGTTGTCGGGTTCTTGTCCACTGCCTCCAAGGCCGCCGGGTTTGTGGTTGTGCTGCGGGTGCTGGTGGATGTGTTTACCCCCGCCGCAGCCCCGGATTGGATTAACCTGCTGGCCATCATTTCGGTGATCACCATGACATTGGGCAACGTGCTGGCCCTAGCGCAGAAGAACATCAAGCGCCTGCTGGCCTATTCCTCCATCGCCCATGCCGGCTATATCCTGATAGGTGTGGTGGCCATCTCTGCCCTGGGCCAGTCCAGCGTGGTCTTCTACTTGATCGCCTACCTGATCACCAACCTGGCAGCCTTCGGGGTGGTGATAACCTTCTCCAGGGTGGTCGGCTCAGATGACATAACGGCCTACTCTGGGCTCAGCCGCAGGAAACCCTGGCTGGCTCTGGCCATGCTGGTGGCCTTTTTATCCCTGGCCGGCATGCCTCCCCTGGCAGGCTTCGTGGCCAAAGTGTTCGTCTTTGCCGCAGCGGTCAAGTCGGATATGATCTGGCTGGCCTTCGTGGGCGTGCTCAATTCCATCGTCGGGCTTTACTACTATCTGACCGTGCTGAAATATGTCTATCTCTATCGCTCGGATGATGAAACCCAACCGCTACCCATCTCCAAGCCCTATACCCTGGCCTTGTCGATCCTGATCTTGGGCATCATCGTCGTTGGGACGCTATTCGGCCCGTGGTTTCAGCTTTCATCCCGCATCGCGGCATCATTATTTTGAACTTTGTATGAATTTTCATTATTTTTGACCGCTAAACAGGTATAATGTTGACGTTATCAGTATCCTTATGATAAAATCCGGCAACCATGAACCTAGAGATCCACCGCCAGAATCAAAAGACAAAGGTTCTACGCTGAATAAACTGGCAATTTATTCGGTGGGTGGGCAAATAGGTTGTGCTACGATCCTGATTGTGGTGTTGTGTTTGTTTATCGGTATTGGGCTCGATAGGTTGCTCCATACCCAACAACATGTAATGGTGATGCTCTTCGTTCTGGCTGCGGGTCCGCTCGCTCTGGTTGTCTCGTATTTTTTAGCGATGCGGGCGGTCAAACAAGCTCAAGCGAATCAAAAGGACCCGGCTAAAAGTGACGTAAAGCCCGGGCAGGAGGATGAGGAACGTGAGTGAAGCTAAACCGCGGAAACGTTTTGGGTTGAAGCGTTGGATCATCCTGGCATTGGTCGGGGTGGGTTTTTATGCTGCCTTTCTAGGGCCATCGATCTTAAAACCGGTCAGCCCGCCGGTGGTGATGCCGGCTGAGAACACCGGCCTGCATATCGGCTCCTTTCAGATCACCAACACGATCCTCACGACTTTACTGGTCGACCTGCTGCTTATTCTTATGGCGATTGGGGTTTACAGGTTTATCAAAAAAGGCAAGTTGATACCCGGCGGATTTTATAATATCTACGAAGCCATTTTTGAGTTCCTCTGGAACGGTGTCGAAAGCGCCGCAGGGAAATGGGCTCGCCGCATTTTTCCAGTCACCGCCACGATCTTCCTGTTGATCTTTACCGCCAACATGATCAAGCTTCTCCCTGGGTTTGAGAGTATCGGCCTGGTCGAGCCATCCATCACCGGCGCGGGTTATGCACCGTACAAACTCTTCCAGATCGGTAATCTTGAAGTATTCACGCTTGATAAAGCTCAGCCGGTCGATGTTTCTGAATCCGCATCTTCAGCTGAATCGGCGGGTCATAGTGAGGCGCTGTGCACTTCCTGCGAGATCATCCCCTTCCTGCGCGGCTCGGCCACCGATCTAAATTTCACCTTCGGTTTAGCGGTGGCTACCATGATAATGGTGCAGGTGTATGGCGCCTGGGCATTGGGACCTGGATATTTTTCTCGCTTCTTACCCATTGACCAATTGATCTCAGGAGGAATCTTCGGATTGATCAACTTCGTAGTGGGCATTCTGGAAATCATCCTCGAAATCGCTAAGATCATTTCTTTTGCATTCCGTCTATTTGGCAATATTTTCGCTGGGGTTATTCTATTATCGATCCTAGGGGCATTACTTCCAGTCCTCATCCCCCCGGGCTTGTATATCTTTGAAATCTTCTTCGGCGCCATCCAGGCCTATGTTTTCTATTTGTTGGCCACAATTTTCCTCAGCAGTGCCACGGTAAGTCATCACGGTGAAAGTTAAAACCTAACAAGAGATTATCAAGACAAGGAGTATCATGACATGAACGATCCAGTCGCTTTTGTGAACGCATATAAATTATTAGGTGCAGGCTTGGCGATGGTCGGCGCTATCGGGGCAGGCATCGGTGTGGGTTTGGCTGCCTCCGGTGGCGTGCAAGCCATGGGACGCAACCCCGATGCTGCCGGTATCATTCAGACCAACATGATCCTGGGCATGGCATTTGCTGAAGCGGTGGCGATTTATGCATTGGTTGTCGCCGTGATCCTTTTATTCGTCGCCTGAATCGATGCGGAATAGGTTAGATCCATGGATAAACTTGGTGTCAGTTTAGGTTTCTTGTTATTCCAGATTTTTAATTTCGCCATCCTATGCCTCCTTTTGTATGCCTGGGCGTATAAGCCGGTCCTGAAGATGCTGGAAATCCGCAAGCAGAAGATCGCCCAGGGATTGGAAGATGCGCGCATCGCCAGTGATGCGCGGGCGAATGCTGAGCAGGAGGCCACCCGCATCATTTCCGAGGCCCAGGCCAGGGCTAGCCAGATGGTGCGTGATGCCACCGATCGCTCCGAAGCCGCCGCCCTGGAGATACGCGCCGCAACTGAAGCCGAGTTATCCAAGGAGCGCGAAGCCTCCCTGGCCGAGGTGCAGATCGAACGCGACCGCATGCTGGGCGATTTACGCAGCCAGATTGCCGCCCTGGCGATTGCCGCTGCCCAAAAGCTGATCGCCCAATCCCTGGATGAGCAGCGCCAGCATGCCCTGATCAACGAGTTCTTCTCGGGCGTGAGGGGCGGCAAGCTGGAAGTACTGGAGGGCATATCCTTCAATGGCTCAGCGGCCGAGGTGACCAGCGCATTACCTCTATCCGCCGAGGAGATGGAAGCGGTCAAGCAGGAAGTGCTGGCCAAGGTCGGCAAGCAAGCCTCGGTCTCCTTCCGCATCGATCCCAACATCCTGGGAGGCCTGGTCATCCGTATCGGAGGCAAAGTCTTGGATGCGTCTGTGGCAGGCCAGCTGCAAGGCTTGCGCCAATCCATCACTTAACGCCCGGTTGGCAGGCATCGATATTCAAACACGGATAGGGCTAGGTTGCCTGTAATCGATTTTGCATGCCTGATTGTCTTGACGCCCATGGTGAGCCACGGGCGTCTTTGTTACCATGAGATTAGCTGAACTGCTTCGCGAAGTGCCCTTTCAATACCACCTGACTGGAGGAGAGACCGATGTCAGCGGGGTGGTTTCCGATTCCAGGCTGGTGCAGCCTGGCAACCTGTTCGTGGCGCTGGTCGGGGAGAATACCGACGGCCATCGCTTTATCCCTGCATCCCTCGAGCGTGGGGCTGCCGCCGTGCTGGGCATGCACTCATCACCCTGCCTCCAGATACCCTACATCCAGGTGCAGGACAGCCGGGCAGCCTTACCTCATCTTGCGGCCGCCTTTTATGGCTTCCCAGCGCGTAAAATGACCATGATCGGGGTGACCGGCACGGATGGCAAGACCACCACCACCAGCCTGGTGTTCAGCATCCTGCAAGCGGCCGGTATCCGGGCGGGTATGCTCTCGACCATCAACGCCGTGTTCGCCGGACAGGTGCTCGACACTGGCTTCCACGTCACCACCCCCGATGCCCCTGAAGTCCAGGGCTACCTGTCAGCCATGCTGGCCCAACACATTACTCACGCTGTCCTGGAGGTCACCTCCCACGGCCTGGCCCAGCACCGCGTGGATGCCTGCGAGTTCGATGTGGGGGTGGTCACCAATATCACCCACGAGCACCTGGATTATCACGGCTCCTTCGAGGCCTACCGCGCGGCCAAGGCCAGCTTATTTCGCAGCCTGGCGGCCACTGTGGAAAAGGCGCGCGGTAACCCCCGCACGGCGGTCCTCAACCGCGATGATGCTTCCTACGAGTATTTGTCTCAGATCCCGGCTCAAAGCATGCTTTCTTACGGCTTCCATCCCGAGGCCCATATCCGGGCGGTTTCGGTAGAGAGCGGACACCAGGGGATGAACTTTGTCGTTGAGGGGCTGGGGCAGCGCTTCCCCATCGGCTGCCCATTAATGGGCGATTTCAATGTCTCCAACTGCCTGGCAGCCATCTCCGCTACGGTGTACGGTCTGGGAGTGCCGCATGAAGCAGCCCAGGCGGGCATCTCCCGGGTACAGGCGGTGCCCGGCAGGATGGAGCGCATCGACCTGGGGCAGGATTTTATCGCCCTGGTCGACTTCGCCCACACTCCCAATGCTCTCGAAAAGGCACTGCAGGCGCTCCGGCCGCTCACCCATGGCAAGCTGATCGCCGTATTCGGCTCGGCGGGCTTGCGCGACCGGGAAAAGCGCCGCATGATGGCCGAGGTCTCCGTACAGCTGGCTGACCTGACCGTGCTGACCGCCGAAGACCCGCGTACCGAACTCCTGGATGATATCCTGGCTGGGATGGCGGCTGCGGCAGCCACCATGGGCGGGGTGGAGGGAGAAACCTTCTGGCGCATCCCCGACCGTGGGGAAGCCATCCGGTTTGCCGTTTCCATGGCGCAGCCTGATGACGTAGTGGTGGCTTGCGGCAAGGGCCACGAGCAATCCATGTGCTTCGGTCAGGTCGAGTACCCCTGGGATGACCGCACAGCCCTGCGCGCCGCCCTCGCCGAGCGCCTGGGTCTTCCCGGCCCTGAGATGCCCTACTTACCCACCCGGAATCTTGGAAATCAATAAAGCCTGAAAAGGCGTGTTGCAGCTCTTATAACAGGGGGCTCAGGTCGATGCCCCGCGCCTGGGCACGCTGCAATCCCCAGTCGATGATGCTCACCGGCACCGGTTTCACTTCTTCTGCTGGGCGGCGTACCAGGATCAAGGCATGATCGGCACAGGCGTTCACGCACACCCCGCAGCCCACGCACTTCACCCGGTCCACCTGCGCCACGCCATCCAGGCTTAACGCGCCAAACTGGCACTGCTCCACGCACAGCCCGCAGCCCGTGCAGGCCTCTTCGTTCACGCTGTTCACGAAAGCTGAGCTGGCCACCACGTTGGCGATGCCCAGTTCGGCGATGCCGCGCAGAATACCACACGAGCAGGTGCAACAATTGCAAATGTACCAGGTACCCTGCTGGTTGTTGCTCACCGAGTGCACCAGTCCTGCCTGGTCTGCTCGCCGCAGCACCTGGTAAGCTTCTTCCTTGGTCAGCGCCCGCAGCTCATCGCTGCTGGTGAAGGCATCCGTTTTGTCTGACATAATCATGCACACGTCCACAGGGTGCTTGCAGGGCTTGCCGATCAGGGCAGTTTGCTTGCGGCAGATGCAGTCCATCACCGCCCATGATTTGGCGTTCTCGATGATCCCCGCGGCCGATTCGTAAGGCGCCACTTCCATATCATTCTTGATGCTTTCACCCACCGGCACCACGCGGTGGATGGCCGGTTTGATGGACAGCATCTCGCTGAATGCTTGCCTGTAATAAGCCTCGAACAGGCTGGCCAGCTCCTGGTCAAGGTTGCCAAGCTGGTTTTCATAGATGCCCACCACGAAGGGCAGCAACCCATAGCCCAGGCCGCCTTCCACTTTACCCGCCCGTATCAGGCCACGGTGAGCCATGCCCTTGAGCAGGGTGCGGGTGGTGGTGTAGTCGCGCCCCAATCGTGTTGCCACCTGTTCAGCCGTTTCCAGCGGGATGCGCAGCCGAGCTGCCAGCCAGGCCTCCTGGGGGGTGAAAATCTTGGCCAGCAGCCTCAGCTCAGCCCCATCCTGTGCGGGTGGAAAGCCGTTGGGCAGGCTGTCTAACCGTTCGGCCAGTTGCTTGTAGGGATCCTGCGTTGTGCTCATACTCACCTCATCATTTGTTTCGGGATAACTGGCGGAATTCCTGCTGGAACTCCTCGATCAAGCGCTGTTTCTCCGGCTCGGGCAGGAAACTGGCTCGCAGGCCGTTCAGGCTGACCTGCTCGAGCTCTCCTTGGGTAAAGCCGAACTCGTCCACCAGTAGCCGGTATTCGCGGTTCAGGTCGGTGGCGAAGAGCGGCGGGTCATCCGAGCCGATGGTGATCAGCAGACCCGCTTCCCACAGCTTGCGCAGCGGATGGTGGGCGTAATCGGGGTACACCTGCAGGTTCACGTTGCTGCTCGGGCAGACTTCCAGGGGGATGGCCCTGGCTTTCAAGTATTGTACCAGAGAAGGGTCTTCGATGCTGCGCACGCCATGGCCGAGGCGTTCGGCGTGCAGCAGCCTGACTGCCGCCCACACGCTCTCAGCCCCCGCCATTTCGCCGGCGTGTGGCACGCGGTGCAAGAGTGCCCGGGTTGCCCGCTCGAAGGTATCCACGAACAGCTCGGGCGGGTAGCCTGCCTCGGTACCGCCCAGGCCCAGCGCCACCACACCCTGCTCTCGGGCGGCCAGGGTGATGTCCAGCACGGCACTTTGGGTTTCGGGCTGGTTGCGCACGATGTCGAACACCCACTGCCACTGCACGTCGAAATCCACCCGGGCTTGCTGCCGCCCATCGTTCAGGCTGGCCAGGATGTGCGGCCAGGGTAAGCCAGTCATAGCCGCATTGGTCAGCATGGTGAAGGTCACCTCGGCATAGCGAATGTGCTGACGGGCGCACTCGCGCCCGAATTCATAGGCCACCAGCCGGTAATCGTCCGGCGTGCGCAGGCAGCCGGTGATCATCAGGTAGGTTTCCAGGAAGTGGCTGAAATCCTTGAATTTGTACCGGGCTATCAGCCCGGCCTCATCACCAGCCGGCAGGTTGATATGGTTGCGCCGTGCCAGCTCCAGCAAGGTGCGCGGCAAGATCGAGCCTTCTAAATGTACGTGCAGCTCGGCTTTTGGCATGCGCCGGGCGAACTCATGCAGCTCCATCGTTAACCCTCAGCCCCATCGTTCAAGCAGCCTGGTTTTGATCCATCCTGGCCAGCAGGTGCTGATACTGCTGGCTTTTACTGTAGCGGCGCAGCTGCTCGATGCGCTTGACGATCATCGGGTGCGAGGCCAGCAGCTCTTCCAGGTTATTGAGCACGCTATCATCCTCACTCTCCAGCTGCTGGATGGCTGCCTGCATGCCCGCCTGGGTGCTTGCAGCCGGTCCCGCCTGCAGCTTCACCAGCGCCGAGATGGCCTTGTCGGGCTTACCGCATGCCAGCACGCCGGCCCGGTCGGCTGAGTATTCGCAAGCACGGTTCCACCAGCGGAAGGCCAGCTCCATGATCGCGGCAGCCCCCAGCGAGCTGGGGATGCCTGCCATCCCGCCCACCAGGGTATTCAGCCAGGTATGGCCCAGCCTCACGTGCCCCATCTCGTGGCCCAGGATGAACTGCACCTCGTCCTGGTCCATGACCCTGAACAGGGCTGAGTACAGCACGATGGCCTTGGGCGAATCCAGGCCGAATGTATAGGCGTTGAGCTGCTTGCTTGGCACGATGAACACGTTCACCGGCTCCACCTGCAGGCGAGTGCGGTTCGTTTCCACCAGCCCTGCCAGCTCGGGCTGGCTCTCCGCGGTCACCCGCCTGGCCTGCTCCAACAACGCCTGGTGCCTGCGCCTTGATATGAAGTAACCCCAGGTTACCACCAGCGGCACGAAAATGGCGCTGGTGCAAATGGTGGCTGCTGCGGTGAGGGCGATCACCAACAGCACCACCCCGATGGTAGCCAGCAGGATCAGCGTTTCGTAGGGGTAGCGATATTCAGTGGTGGAATACCCCGTGTTCATCGGCTTGATTGTAGCATAAAAAAAACAGCCCGTTTTCGGGTTGAAAACAGGCTGCTGCTTTCTTCTAGCGGCGGTCGCGCCGGTCGCGGTTACGGTTGCTGCCATTGTGGTTGAAGTGCCGCCGGTCGCCCCCCCCGCTGCGCGAGCTGCCGAAGCGCGATCCTGATGGCCGGTCGTGCTCGATGGCCTCTTCCAGGGTCCAACCCTCCAGCACAGCCTGCCTCGAAAGGCGAATCTTGCCGGCCTCGTCGATGTTGGTGATCATCACGGTGATCTCGTCCCCCACCGACACCACGTCTTCCACCTTGTTCACCCGTTCGGTATCCAGCTGGGAGATGTGCACCAAGCCGTCCTGGTTGGGCAGGATCTCTACGAAGGCGCCGAAATCGGTGGTACGCACCACCTTGCCGGTGTAGATGTGCCCCACTTCTGGCACCTCGGTGATGTCTTCCACCATCTCGCGCGCTTTCTCGGCTGCCGGGCCATCTGTGGCGGCGATGTACACTGTGCCGTCTTCCTCGATGTCGATCTTCACCCCGGTCTCGTCCTGGATGTTGCGGATGATCTTGCCTCCCGGGCCGATCACTGCCCCGATCTTATCCGCGGGGATGTGCAGCACGGTGATGCGCGGGGCGAAGCTCTTCAGCTCCTTGCGCGGCTCGGGGATGATCTCCAGGATCTTGTCCAGGATGAACAGGCGGGCGGTGTGCGCCTGCTCCAGGGCCTGTGACATGATCTGGGGCGTGATGCCCTTGATCTTGATGTCCATCTGCAGGGCGGTGATGCCCTCGCGGGTGCCTGCCACCTTGAAGTCCATATCGCCCAGGTGATCCTCCATGCCCTGGATATCGGTGAGGATGGAATACTGCTCGCCTTCCTTGATCAAGCCCATCGCCACACCTGCCACGGGAGACTTGATGGGCACCCCCGTGTCCATGAGGGCCAGGGTGGAACCACACACCGAGGCCATGGAGGTGGAGCCGTTGGACGACAGCACCTCTGACACCAGGCGCAGGGTGTAGGGGAACTCGTTTTCAGGCGGGATCACCGGCAGCAGCGCCCGCTCGGCCAGTGCCCCGTGGCCCACCTCGCGGCGTGACGAGCCGCGCAGCGGCCGCACCTCGCCGGTGGAGAAGGGCGGGAAGTTGTAGTGGTGCATGTAGCGCTTGGCCTCGGTGCCGGTCAGGCTGTCGATCTCCTGGGCATCGCGCGGCGTGCCCAATGTGGCCAGGGTGAGCACCTGGGTCTCACCACGCGTGAACAGGCCCGAGCCATGCGCCCGCGGGCTGAGCCCCACCTCGCCCCAGATGGGGCGGATTTCGGAAAGGCCACGCCCATCCGGACGGAGCTGGCGCTCCAGGATGCCCGTGCGCACCATGCGTTTCAAGGTCTCGTCGAAGGCTTCCACCACGCTGGGCATCAGCGCCTCATCCTGGGCGGCCAGGTCGGCCACGATCTCCGCCTGCAGGGCGGTGAGCGCCAGGTCCAACTCGGCCTTGGTGTGAGGGGCTTCCAGGGCTTCCTTGATGCGGCCCGCCGCCCGTTCATTGACCGGTGCCTGGATGGCTTCGGCCAGGATGAACGGCGTGTACTCCTGCTTAGGCTTGCCGATCTCGTTGGCCATCTGCTCCTGGATGTCGATCAGCGGCTGGATGGCCTGGTGGCCGAAGTTCAGCGCCTCCACCATCACCGCTTCGGGCACCTCCTGGGCGCCGCATTCCACCATCAGGATGGCGTCACGCGTGCCGGCGATGCGCAGGTCCAGGTCCGAATAGTCCTGGTCTGAGCTGGTGGGGTTGACCACGAACTGCCCCTCGATGCGCCCCACGCGCACCGCGGCTACCGGTCCGCCCCACGGCACGTCCGAGATCATCAGGGCAGCCGAGGCGGCATTGATCGACAGGATGTCGATGGGGTTCTCGCCGTCCACCGAGAACGAGTACAGGATCACCTGCACGTCGTTGCGCAGGTCCTTGGGGAACAGGGGGCGCAAGGGGCGGTCGGTGAGGCGGGCGATGAGGATGGCCTCCTCGGAGGGCCGGCCTTCACGGCGGAAGAAGGAGCCGGGGATGCGCCCCCCGGCGTACATGCGCTCCTCGTAGTCAACGGTCAGGGGGAAGTAATCGATCCCCAGGCGCACCTCGGGGCTCATGGTGGCGGCGGCGAAGATCATCGTGTCGCCCAGGCGCACGGTCACGGCGCCACCCGCCTGCGAGGCAAGCGTGCCGGTCTCGAAGGTGATGGGCTTGCCACCCACCATCGAGGTGTATTTCTTTAATTCAGGTTTCATGTTTCAGTTTCTCCTATATAATTTTTTCGCCCCACAGGTCAGAAACTGAGAGTTAGCGACAACGATTTACAGGCGGGATTATCTTCCGCCGTGACAGGGCTGGTTGTTTCCTGTTCATGGGTGTTGTCGTTATCCATCAATTCCCGACCTGAGGCTGAACTTTAATCTCCATAAAAAGAGTAGATGGGCTGCTTTTTCTCCCATCTACTCAGGGGTGGGTCCGTCTATTTCCGGCGGATGTTCAACCGGTCGGTCAGCGCCATGTAGCGCTCGTAATCGTTGCGCCGGATGTATGCCAGCAGGCGGCGGCGCTGTCCCACCATCTTGAGTAGGCCGCGGCGAGAGCTCTCGTCGTGTTTGTGCTCGCGCAGGTGATCGGTCAGCTCACTGATGCGGGTGGACAGGATGGCCACCTGCACCTCGGGGCTGCCGGTATCGTTCTCGTGTCGGGCAAAGGTTTCGATCGTTTTGGCTTTGGTTTCCTTATCCATGACATCTGCTCCACTTCTTGTATTTTGCTTCTAGCAGGTCTCCAGCGCGGCAGCACCCGCCGCCGTGCGGTCTAGTCAGCGGGTGCGATTATACCAGAGAGTGGGGGAATCGGCAATTAAGGTTTTGTAAGGTAGGAATAGGTGAAAGGAAGACAGCAGGGACAAGAAAACCTCCAAGGGTGCAAGGTATTTAAAGGATTTCATGGACATTTTAGATTTGGGATAGACCTTGATTACACATGATTGAGGGTTCTTGATAAAGCCAACCTGCGGGTGGGTAAGGTGAGGGATGGATTGAATTGTGCATCGATACCCTCCAAGTACAGTCGGGTACCACAGTACCCCTCCAAG
>CAYLPS010000013.1:0-54285 GCA_964385625.1 uncultured Anaerolineaceae bacterium
TCAAACTGCTGCCACCAACCAAACTCGCCATCACCAATATTTAAGCAATCACGAATTGATTTATGGTGGTTTGATTTTGTGGCTAAATTTTGACCTTGCCTCAATATCTGCCATTTTTAGGGAAGCATAAATACTGGCTTCTTTCAACAGCTCTTTTCTCTGTACTACTGGTAAATTTTTCAAGTCTGACCTCCGATATCCCTTGCCGAGCAGGTACTCTTCAATCAAACTTCGTTCGAAGCCTGCGTCTCGTTTATTTGTTAAATGCCGGTTTTGTGTATCAGAAGCTGGAGACATTTCTCACCTCCATGCAACTCAACCGTAAATATGAAGTGGGCTGACGAATGTGCTGGTAGAATCGTTTCATTTGGCATATCCGGATCAGACCTCACTTTTATTATACAACTATACTGGACAAAGTCAAGTATTCTTGTATAATAGGAGGTAAGAAGGATTAAAGAGGAGGCAGTACGAATATGACCGAAAATGGAGAACCCAATGTAGGATTGCGCTTACGTTCATTAAGGGAGGAACAGGGGCTCTCTCTTAGAGCACTGGCGGAACGTTGTGGATTATCGATCAATTCGATAAGCCAGATCGAGCGCGGTGAAAACTCTCCAACGGTGTCAACGCTTCACCGCCTTGCAACTGCGTTGAAGGTGCCTATCGCCACTTTTTTTCAAAATGAACCAACGCAGACGATTATTTTTGTCAAACGTGATCGCGGCCTACGCTCGCAAAGCAGCGGTGTGATCATGGAGAGCCTGGGAATCGGCCTGTTCAACCAGCAGATAGAACCCTTCCGGCTCACCATCCAACCGGGAGTTGGGAACTTGGAAGATCCTTGCTCGCATACTGGTGAGGAGTTTATTCACTGCATGGAAGGAGAAGTGGATTATTGTATAGGGCGCCTCACCTACCGCCTGGAACCTGGCGACAGCCTGCTCTTCGATGCCACCCAATCTCACGCTTACTACAACCCCACCCCAAGACCCGCTGCGGTGCTGATGATCTATAAAGTGACCCAGGACCCATCAAGTGTCCAACAGCTGCATATGGATAAAACAAGCTGAACTCTTCACACTTCGAAATTAAAGGGTGTAATAAAAAATGACCGCCAGATATCAGATTTTCGATTCTGCTCAGCGAGGCATGATCCTGCTGGCTGTTCCCCAAAGGGATTACCAGCGTCTTCACGTTGTTTACGAGTAGAACACCAATGACCCTTAAACGCATACAGTTAGGTCTCATCCACGTGGCGGTTGCGATGACCCTGGTGCCCATCAACAGCACCCTCAACCGGGTGATGATCCGCGAGCTATCGCTATCGGCCACCCTGGTGGCAGTCCTGGCGTCACTGCCCTATTTCTTTTCGCCCGTGCAGATGACAGTGGGGGCCTTTTCAGACCGGCATCCCTTGCTCGGCTTGCGGCGCACGCCGTACATACTGGCAGGCATCCTTTTATGCGTTGCCGGCGTGATCATATCACCCTGGGCAGCTTTCCGCCTGGCACAAGGAGGGGTGGTTGGAGTGCTGGCGGGTTTGTTGCCTTTTCTGGCGTGGGGGATGGGATATAACATTTCCTCCGTTTCCTACCTGTCACTGGCTTCAGAGCTGTCGGGCGAAGACGGGCGCGGTAAAACCATTGCTGTGATGTGGTTCATGATGATCACCAGCATCATCTTCACCGCCATCGTCTTGAGCCGCTTGGTGGATCCATACACACCTGAGGCGCTGATGTTTGCATTCCGTGTGATTGGGCTGTTCGCACTGCTGCTGGGTGTGATGGCCTTATTCAGGCTGGAGGCGCGTACACCTTCAGCGGAGAGCTACAGGAAAGCTGCCAGCCCGAGCGAGATGGCAGGCGCCATCCTGGGGAACCCGCAGGCAAAGCGCTTTTTTGTGTACCTGCTGCTGCTGCTGGTAGCCATCTTCGGCCAGGACGTGTTGCTTGAACCCTTCGCCGCCGAAGCCTTCGATTGGGCGGTGAACCAGACCACCCGCCTGACCTCGCTGTGGGGTGGTTTCGTGCTGCTCACCATCTTGCTGGCAGGAGTCCTCGAACGGTTCCTTCCGCGCCGCATCGTCGCCCAGGCCGGCAACCTGGGGGCGTTGGCCGGTTTTTTGCTTATTATTAGCGGCGGGGGACTGCGGACGGAAGTGATTTTTTATCTGGGCGTGATCCTCCTGGGGGCTGGAACCGGACTATCGACTGTGGCCAACCTGGCGCTGATGTTCGACCTAACCCTACCCGGCCAGACCGGCTTGTTCATCGGGGCATGGGGCATCTCGAATGCTCTGTCTCGCCTGGCCGGTTCGGTGTTGGGAGGGGCCGTGCGCGATACGGTTTCCATCGCCAGCAGCCAGCCTTTGACCGGATACCTGGTGGTGTTTGCCATAGAAGCCGCCATGCTGCTGGTGGCAGTCTTCCTGCTGGGGCGCATCGACGTGAAGGCTTTCCGCGAGGCGGCATCTCCGGCTTCCGAGCGCGCCGCCTTGTTGGATTGATCCTGGCGATTCATGATACCATCCCATCTGTTCGGGGTGTATGATGAATCTTCTCACCGACCAGCACGAATTGGCATAATTATAGGCATCCCGTAAACCAAATCCATAGGCACACAGGATGCCTGGAACCATCTAGCCTGAAATCGAGGCCAGGCGCCCTGGCTACTTCACTGTAAAAGGCAGGAATAGCCAGAAAGTCTGGCCGACAAAGTCCTGGCCAATTGCATTGGGCGGCAGAGTGACGCTCCGGAAACCTGGAGTGAAGTTGTAGGCTACCTTGGAGGGAATAATGGTATAACTGCCAGCCGGTAGACCACCCAGGAAATATTGTCCAGCCAGGTCGGTTGTGGTTGAGTAGCTGCCAGTAAAAGTTAGCGTGACCCCTGGAATTGGCGTATCGTCCGCCTCAGTCACCTGCCCGCTGATCGAGCTGGTTACAGGGATTCCTACAAAGTCTTGGCCGAATGCATTCGGTGGCAGGGTAACCTCCCGGCTGTCAGGCGTGAAGTTGTACCCATCTTTCGAAGCAGTGAGCGTGTATGTTCCCGGTTCCACGTCAGAAAAGCCATACGCGCCCGTCGCGTCTGTCACTGTCGTGCCGCCGCCCGTGGCTGTTATGGTGACGCCCTCGATCGGGCTCTCAGCCGGGTCTTTCACCCAGCCGGAGATCGAGAAGCTGTCACGCAGGATCAGCAGACCAGCCGCGCCGTTTCCCACATAGATGTAGCCGTTGTCTACATCCACACAATTGGCGGGACCTGTACTGGGGTATGAGCCTACCATGAAGGGCGACGCTGGATCCGCAACATCCAAAACACGAACACCGGTCAGATCAGCTACGTAGGCGAATCCCCACGCCACTTGGACATCCACTGGGTCGCCCGGTGTTTCGTAGACCGCCACCTCCTCCGGCTCCGCCGGGTTTGAGATATCAATTATTCGAAGATGACTATTTGAATTTGCAAGGTAGGCATAATCTCCTTCGATATCCACCCTGAAGGCATACGCTGGTGAGTTATAAACCCCGACTTCAATGGGATTTAACGGGTTTGATACATTGACCACGCTTAACCCGCCATAATAGCGTGGTATGTAAGCATAACTTCCTGACAGGGTGATTTCTTGAGGGATAGATATAGGGCAGGAGCCCACCTCGTAAGGGGCTGTTGGGTTTGAGATATTCACCACTCGTAGGTACGAATAAGTATTAATATAGGCATAGATACCAGCTACAGCCACTCCAGTTTCTTCTCCAGATAAGTTTAATGAACCTACCAAGGTGGGAAACTCCGGATCTGATATATTTATTATGTAAAAACCGTAATTTGCGTCTGTTACATATGCGTATTCACCAACTACATCCAGATGCCTGATGTGGTCAAGGTTAGGCGTTTCATAAGCTCCCAGCTCCACCGGTGCGGTTGGTTCCGACACGTCAATAATCCGCAGGCCGAAGTCGTCATCGGCTACGTAAGCAATATCCCCGATCACTTCCACCTTGAATGCGTGTCCTGGCGTGTCGATTTCTCCCACATACCACAAGGCATTTATACCATTATCCTCAGCCGGCGCTGCGGGAGAATCGTCCAAGCTGATTGCCCTTACTGCTGCCGGTGTTGTCGCTACCACCAACATGATCATAATAACCAAGCTCACCCATATTCTGGCTTGTTTTGTCTTCATCTTTTACCTCCTCCCGGATAAAATCCTTATGTTCACTTTCATTATTTTGTATCTATGGCTCATGTTCAGGCCGCAACAGACCCTCCAGGAAGGACTCCAGAGTCGACCAATCCCGGAAGTAGCGCGCCTCACCGCTGTTGACGTGCTGGACTTTACCGCGCCAGTCCGTTTTTCCACTGCCCAAGTCTTCCAACCACAGGCGCAACGTAAACAAGTGTGAGTTTTGTGCTGGCGGGTCTGTTTCCTCTTTGAGGGTCATGGCGAGCCTCCTTATGCACGAGGAATATTGAGCATGCTGTGAATAACAGCCTTCAGTGGGGTTTGTGCTACGCCGAAGGTGCCTGCTATCTGTTCCATGGGGATTGGGGAATCATAGGTTTCCAGGGCAGCCAGTACAGGCGGGACGATCTCAGGCAGCCCTGGGATAGCCTCGCCTGGTCTGACGAATTTCACTGGCAGTGGCTGGCTGAGGACCTGGCTAAAGCCATCCACAATCCCGCACCATGACAGGGGTTCTGGCCCGCCCAGGGGCAGGCGCTGGTTCAGTGCCGCTGGGCGCCCTACTGCCGCCACCGCAAAGGCTGCCACATCCCTGATTGAGATCAATGAATGCAGCCGCTGACCTTCGCCTACCAGCGTGATCGGTTGGCGGGCCTGCAGGGGAATCCCCACCACCATGCCGATCCAGCTCTCCATGAAGAAGTTGGGCGCTAAGATGGTGTAGGTCATCCCGCTCTCAGCCAGCGCCTGCTCGGCCTCGGCCTTGGCCTGGAACAGCGGCACGGGGTTGTCCGGGCTGGCGCCCAGGAAGGAGATGAAGATGAATTGCTTCACCCCCGCCGCTTTAGCCGCTGCGATCAGGTTGAGGTTGCCCTGCCGGTCCACCGTCTCCACCGTGTCCTCGCCGCCGCGCATGGCCGAGTTGGCGGTGGTGATGACGGTCTCAATACCCTCACAAGCCCTGGCTAGCGAGGCTGGGTCTTTGAGATCGCCGTACAGCGGCTGCGCGCCGGCCTCGATCAAGGATTGGGGCGAGGTCGCCATACCCTGCTGGGCCATGCCCTCTGCCGGCGAGTTATGGCGCAGTAAAATTCGCACTTGCTGGCCTTGTCCCAATAACTGGTGGGTGATGGCGCCGCCCAAAATGCCTGTTGCTCCAACGACAAGGTTCATAGCAATCCTCCTTCTTTTCTAATTTCAGTTTTTTCTACCCCCCTGGCAGGAGAGGTGATAACCCCCAGCCTCTCCTACCGGTACCAAAGAGTGAAATGTTTTTTTAATCGAAGTGGGCTGTGCCCGTGTACTTCGCCACGATATTTGGCGGACATTCGAGACCCTGGCACCCAAGGTCCAACGTCGCATGAGCCTCCCCCACGCCATGAAGATTCTCATAAGCGCCTGTGCCTGAGAGGATGACATACCTTCCGTTAACCTTGGCGGTGGACTCTCCAGTCCACGTTATCTGAGCCTGGAATTTGAGGGTAATGGTGCCGTCTTCGCCCACCAGGGTCTTGGTGCCGTGGATGGTGTCGTCAGCGAGGAATAAAACCTCGGAAGCGTAACCACTGTCCTCGAACAAGCCGTAAGTCCCAAAGTAGCCTTCTGCCGAATTTTTGCCGGTGAGCCACAGTTCTGCTTCAATCGTAAGCGGCTCGGGGGCGGTCGCCTGCACAGGGGCCGGCAGAGCCAACATCAGGCAGGCAAGCAACAACGTGATCATGACGATTGGTTTAGTTTTCATATATATCCTCCTTATTGGGTTGGTAATGAATTGGTTATATTGGGCACAGCATGCTTTCGACTCAGTTTTCATCATGAAACGCTTGGCTGTATCCATGTTTATTACATCTTAGCCAAAAGGCCGTTTCCAAAGCGTTTGTTGGGGCGCTTGGAAGGATTAATGGCCCAATGGAATCAAATACAAGTCACGCTAGGTAGCCAGGCAAGCTATATCTTCACGCATGGTGACAGGGAGCTATTCGAATTAACTAAAAATGGGGATATTTCCCAACCGGGGTCTACAGATAGCCCTTTTCCCCCGCGTATGAAAGGGCTGTATTAAGATAATTGAGTGCTAGTGCTGGCTGGTCCTTCTCATGAGCTTGGACCGCCGCTTCCAAAGCGGTGTTCAATGGCTTTGGTAGGAGCTGCTGCGTAGGTTCGAGCAAAGCCCGAGTATGGGTCCAGGCATCTGCCTCTCGGCTTTGCCTGAGCGCCACGCCGATTAACGGCCACAATGCCTGCCATTGGAAGGGATACACAAGGGGCGATTGCACCCACAAATCAAGTGCTTGCTGGCCCAGGTGCCGGGTGGCTGTTAAATCATTCCTGTGCCAGCTGAGCCAGGCCTGGTTTCCTTTCGCAGCAGCAACATAGTCGGGCATGTGAGCTGCTACAGCTGCATTCTGCGCTAGCAGTACATACGCCGATACCTGTTCCATCTGCTTGCGGAAACGGTGCAGAACCGTCAGATAGGTGAGGCACAGGGTGCGCACCGGGAACACCTCGCAGTTTTCAGCCAGCTCAAGTGATGCCAGCAGGTGTTTCTCAGCATCATCCAGCTCTCCGCGCCACAGGTGCAGGAAGCCAAGCTCAAACTGGCAATCCATGCGGATTCTCAAGCTGCCCCATCGCTGGCTGGCAGCCAGGGCTTCATGCGAGTTGGCCAGCATCTCATCCGAGACCACATAGCGATGCTTCCGCAACTGCAACAGGCAGGAGGCCATCAAAAAACGCAGGCGGCTCGATTCACTTCCCCGCTCCTGCAGAACCGGTTGAAGCTGATTGACCAGCCTTTCCATCTCAGCCCATTGGGCTAGCCAGTAGTGAGCCCAGGTGCGCTCCACCTGCACTTCCAACCATTCGTCCCACCATAGTTTGTCATACATCTCGGGCTGCTTACCCAGGGCGTTCTCGGCTCGCTGGCAGGCCTCCAGCTCTTGGGTGTAAAGCCTTTGCTGCTGCTGCACCGACCCCACTTTGCGGTGCAGTCGTGATTGATCAATCCGGTTGTCTTGGGGCACCTTTTCGAGGGCAGCTTGGTAGGCCTGCAGGGCTTCTTCATGGATCGCCTTCATGGCCAGTATGTCTGCCAATCCCTCCCACAAGCTAACCGCCAGATGAGCACTACGATCACTTTCTCCTGACCTGTCCTCCTCCAGCAGCTTAATACCTCGCCTCAACAGGTCGATGGCTTCTTCGTTGGCGTAAACCTGGCGTGCCAGCTCAAACGCACGCAGGTAGTAAGGAATAGCACGTTCGGGCAGACCAGCCTTTTCATAATGGAAGGCTATCTGACGGCTGACCGGGTTCAGATCTGCCTTGTGGAGTATTTCGAGCGCCCTGGCAACCCGGCCGTGCAACAGTTTACGTCGTGCTGTGCTCATGTTGCGATAAGCCACCTCCCGCAGCTTGTCATGGCTGAAGTCATAGGCCTCTTCGCCGTGCTCCCGCACAATACGTCGTTGCCAAAGCTCATCAAGCTTATACACCAGGGTGTCTTGATCACAGGTGCTGGCCTTTAACAGCATTTTAAAATTAAACTCTCGCCCGATGGTGGCTGCCAGCTCAGTAATCTCTCTGGTAGGTGGTGAGACCTGAGCCAGACGAGCTTCCAACACAGATCGCACTTTGGGCGGCAGGTGTATCTCAGCCGGGGAGTCACCTACATGGGAATCGCTACACAGCATCTGCTCCTGGAACAGAAGACCTGCAAGAACGGTTTCGACCACAAACAAAGGATTACCCTCCGTCTCCTGATACAGGCGTTGAGAAATCTCGGCACTGATTTCTTCTCCGGCTACCATCCTGGCCAGGCATGCAGTGGCATCCTCATCCAGAGCTGACAGGTCGATTTCGGTCACGAGTCCTTCCAAGCGTAATGCTTGCAGCAAGGATTGCACGGGATGGCCTGGTCCGATCTCTTCAGGTCGAAATGCACCAAGCACCAGTAATCGGGCATCCCGCTTATAGCGTAACAGGAAATGCAGCCATTCCAGGGTATCGCGATCGCACCACTGCAAGTCGTCAATTGCCAGCAGGATCGGCTGACTTTTGCTGAGAATGGCGCGTGACAGCGCTTCAAACAGGCGTTGCCGCTGCCATGTTTCGGTCATTGCTTGCGGCTTGGGTAGATTCGGCCGGTGGCTTAATAGCTCTGGCAGCAGGCGTGCCACCTCTGTTATCCAGATATCTTCCATAGTTGTAAGGGGATGGGCGCGCAACCAGCTTGTAACTGGTGCGTATGCCAGGTCGCCCTCAGCTGCATAGCAGCGCGCGCTGGCACTGGTGATCCCCTGGCGGGCAGCCCATTGGAGCATATTTTCCATCAACCTGGTCTTGCCGATGCCTGCCTCGCCGCGTAGCAGAACGACGTGTGGTTTTCCGCTCGAAGTCACTGAACGCCAGGTGTATAAGAGCTCCGCCCATTCTTGCTGACGGCCGACCAGCGGAGAAAAGGCAGTGGGAGCCTGTTCCATTGGGGAGGATGGCGACTCTGAACCAAGCAGCTGCCGGTAGGCCTCACGGGTGGCGAGGCTGGGCTTAACCTCCAGCTCACGTTGCAAGACGGTGGCGCATGTATGGTAGACACGCAACGCGCCGGCTCGGTCATTATTGAGAGCATGCAGGCGCATCAGCTGCCTGTAGGTGGCTTCGTGCAGTGGGTCGTGTTGTAGGAGGCGCTGGGCGTAGCGGATCGCCGCCGGATAATCGCGCTGTTCTTCCAGCATTTGCACAAATCGATCCAGGGCACCCAAGTAAGCCTGGCGCAGCGCTTCACGCAGGGGGATGATCCAATCATCGTAGCAACTGGGCAGTAAATCCCCATTGTAGAGGGTAATTGCACGGTGCAACTCAGCTCGACTGGCATTTGAATAAACTGCATGGGGTAGGTTATTAAAACGAGACAGTGCAGCATTAAATTCGGATATGTCGAGGGTAAAAGGGCTGCCAGGCCGCCACTGCAAGGTTGGACCTCTGATATCCAGGTAGGTGTCAGCCTCAGGCAGAGCCTGACGCAAGTGGTGCAGCAGGTTGCGTAAATTTGTGCGGGCCTGGGCTTCGCTGGTATCAGGCCAAAAAAGGAAGGCTAGGTGAGCACGCGACTGAGCTGCTTCCCTGTGCAGCACCAGATAAGCTAATAGCGATTGAAGGCGTGATGTATTAACCCCGGTTACAGGCTTTCCAGCATATGAAATCCGGAAATCGCCCAAAAGTGAAATGGTCAACATCTGGCTTATTTCCCATCTATATGCACCACAAAGGACAATTCAGCCGGTCAACATAATTTTACTATGACTCTCGGCAGGATCAATATTTATTTGATGGGTCAATCCAATCAGACCAACCAATACCGACGCGACGTATTTATTCTACCGGCTGGTAAAAATCACCTCACCTTGCCTTACCCCGAGAAGATAAAAATGCCACATGCCGATTTTGCCTGGATAATTACAGGGCTGGGGCAGGCACATCTCTGCAACAGGCTTGCAAGTGTAAATGTTGAACCAATTGGGGTGACATAGGTCCGAAGGCTATTCCACGTGCAACCTATCAGAAAGAAATGCATCCAATGATTTTGAAGCACTCGAACCAATTTTATTGTTATGGAGAATATTAATGGTAAAAATTGCATTTCCATCCGCAGATGGGCGCACCATCAGCCGTCATTTCGGCAGCGCCCCCTACATGGTGGTCGCAACCGTCCAGGAAGGGCAGCCCGTACAACTGGAGCAGCGCCAGAAGGCCTTTCACGGGCAGCACGACGAGCCTCAGGCTCATCACTTCCACCAGCACGACGCCATGCATGAAGATATGTTTTCCGCGATTTTCGATTGCCAGGTGCTAGTGAGCGGCGGCATGGGCCAGCCGGCATATGACAGCGCCGTGCAGCATGGCTTGCAGGTGATCATGACCGGTGAGAGGGACATTGAATCAGCCCTGGCAGCCTACCAGGCCGGCAGGCTGAACTCAGACCCGCGCCGTATCCACCGCCACCACACCAGCTATCCATCAGCGGAGTTGTAACATGCCTGCTGCCCAAAGACCTCAGCCGCGTGTCATCGTGTTTTCAACCCCCACATGCAGTTTCTGCAACCAGGCCAAGCGCTACTTTCGCGAAAGAGGCATTAAATTCAAAGACGTGGATGTCAGCCGCGACCGGGCCGCAGCTCGCGACATGGTGCGCCGCTCAGGCCAGCAAGGCGTGCCAGTGATCGATATAGGCGGCAGGATCGTGGTTGGTTTTGACAGGCCAAAGATCAACCAGCTGTTAGGGATTCGATAGATCATACTAGGAGGTTTGCTCATGTCGACAAATGGTTCTCTTCCCAATATTCAGCCCCTGGGAGCGCGCGTGCTCATCGAGCCGTTAGAGCAGGAAGGCCGCACCAACTCGGGGATCTTCGTCCCAGAAACCGCCAAGGAAAAGCCGCAGACGGGTTTGGTGATTGCCATCGGTGATGACGAGGATATCAAGGTCCAGGTGAATGACAAGGTATTGTTTGCCAAGTATTCAGGCACTGAAATCAAGTATAACGGCACCGAATATACGCTGATGGAGAGCAGCGACATCCTGGCGCGGATTATAGAAGCCTGAGCTTGGACCGTAAATTAGCTGGTTGGTACATTTCAAAGCTTAGATGTTAAACGTTAAAACGCGTAACGCAGATAGTTGCTGGTTTCTCTAGGAGACCTGGGTACGAAGTAAATTCCCTCCGTTTATCTTTGATAGAGCGGCGCGGTCGCGAGCACGGTATGAGATGGTGAGGTATGCAATTCTGAATCCCAGAATCAGCACCGCGATCCATTGATTTTTATGATAAGATGGGCGGGTTTAAACTTCCCGTAATCTATCACAAAATTTAGAAATGAGGTCATGGTGAATTCCGTCGAACACCGTTCTGAAAGATCGTCCTTGAAAAAATGGGGCTTATTCCTACTGGCTGCTTTGCTGATCCTTTGCGTGGCATTTGGGTTGTTTGACTTCCGCATCAGTAAAAGCCAGGCAACGTTTAATTCTACAATAGCTTCCAGCCATCAGGGAGAATCCGCAATTTCGATTGAATTTGCGCCTGCTACCACCGGGTTATTTGTTGACGCAGGGGCAGGCCTGTCGCAGGAAATACAAACCAAGCTAACAAAAATGCTCGAAGATCAAGATTATACAGGCCAGGTTTCAGCAATGAGTGCCCCAGCCGACCACATGGATATCCCCGTGCTATACGTGGTGGTCGCACCGATCAAGCATATCTGGACTCCCTTCTATACGAGCTCGGAGATCCAGATGAGTGTCTCATACGCTACCAATGGAGATATTTCCTTTCGGAACCAATCAATCACCCATTTTCAATCCAACGGCAACCAGCCTGCTTTGCAATATCAGGCAACATTCACTATCACCGATAGTGCGTTTGGGCTCATTTCTTATCCTGGTTACCAGCACAGCCTGGCAGAGATGCTGACAGGGCAGGTTGTAACGAGCCATCAAAAGCTAATTTCCGATTGGTTGAGCAGCCCGTAAATAGCCTCTTCCAGGGTGAAATTAACCAGCACTGCTTAAGGTTTTTATTTCCTGAGCACCCCCGGAAAATGGTAAATATAAGGATAGCGAACGACCACATCATCGAATTGGACCACATGCGTCCCAGTCGCTCCTGTCCAACCCGTCAAAGCAATAATTCCACTGGCCCTGTATGGGCTTTCGAGCGCCAGGTCGATGACCTGGGAATCGTTGATGAACAATTGCAAGCGAGGTCTAATGACCTTGACTAAAATGTGGTACCAGGTCTGGAGATTGCAATTAAAGCTGACAACAGTTAGTATTGGACAATCGGGGTAGCAATTCTCGAAGTCTCTATCATCTATGAGATACACCTCGTCCAGGTCAGGCCGCATGATGAAGGTGTACCCGCTGTATTTCGTATCCAAATAGCGTATCCCGAAGAGAAGGTTCGGAGCGCCGCCGCCCCCTTTGATTATGAAACGGATGCCTGAAACCAATCAGGCGTGAAATTTTCCACTCATTGCTGGAAGCGCATCAAGAAGAGGATAGCTGGCCAGGAATGGATTTTAACCATTACCGACCATGGATTCTCATTACAGCGCCAGGTAGAGGCACGAAAACACCCTGTGCAGACTTCACGGTTGTTGGGGGGGTAAAATCGATTGCTTCGCTATGCTATCCAATACCTCAGCTTTGGAAAGCACCTGGCTGGTGTCCGCTGATCCTGGAAATCGAAGACGGTGCGCATGTCAGTAGAATATCAGGTTTTATTACGATTGCGGTCCAAATCAGCCAGGCGGGCGCGAAGCTGGGCAACGTGCTGGTTGAGGCGCTGGCGGTCGAGCTCAAATTCCTGGCGGTATTCAAGTATTTTGTGCATTCCAATGTGCAGGTTTGTCTGCCCCACGATGGCATTCTCCAGGTCATCCAGCTCGTCGAGCTCACCCAGGGCTTTCTGCAGCTCAAACTGCAGCTCGTCTTTCGTCAGGCTATCTAAGTTATTTTCCGGTCTATCCATGATGTGTTCTGCAATTCTCCGAGATTGGCTGTGTAATTGAAATTATTATAATCTCTGAATTATCCAGTGGTACTCCCTAGAGCATCGGGCGTTCGCACACAGCTCTGCGGCTAGCCATGCGACCAGCAACCAACTTGCTGGTTAGGGCGGATAAGGGCATGGATCTGATCCTCCTCAACTTTCAGCATGGGTGTGGGTAGAACCCACCTGGCTGCCAAATTTGATTCTTTGGTATAATAGCCAGACTCTTGTGCCAGGGCTGGCAGGTTTGTCGCAGCCGACAGCTAATTTCCGTTCGACAGTATCTATAATGGTAAAGCTCAGATTCCTCCGGGTTATTGCCCGGCTCAGGTCAGGAGGAATTGGTTGAAACCAGTTTTTACGGGTAGAAAACGCTTTGTTGTTGCAATATTCATCACCAGTATCCTGCTCATAACCCTATATGAAACGCTGCGTGGCGATGGCAGCTCATCCATAATAGCCGCATCTGAGACTTCATGGCAGGCTTCGGTTTCCAAGGATATGCTGCCTGCCAGGGGAAAGGTCAGGTTCGCTTCTTTTTCCATGCACCAGGCCAATCGCACGCAAGCAGCTACATTGGTCGTGGATACATCCATGGCACCCGGCTCGTCCCCGGTGGCAGCTCAAACCGCCACCCCACAGCCCGATCTACCCTCGCTGACGGATTTCGTTGCCCAGGTGGCCAATGGCGAGGCTGAACGCCTGGTGGGCATCTACGTGAAGGATATCATGGCGCTGCTCGTCGTACAGCAGCCGGACGGCGACCCGGCTTACATCGACACCACGGAGGGCACCGCCACCCAATTTTTCAAAGCCAGCTTATTCGGTGCCACCGGCCTGCTGGCGCATAACTACCTTTCGGGGCGCTATTTCTTCGATTTAATCCCAGGCACTGACCTGGTATTGGTTTATGGCAACGGCCGAATTTCGCACTACACGGTGAGTGAGATCGGCGATTACCAGAGGTTAACGCCGGCAGACTTGCGCAGCGATTTTTTAGATTTGGCCACCCGCCAGCAGGAGAGCGTGGATGGGGTATTCGCCCATTATTACCAGCAAAAACAGGTGCTCACCTTGCAGACTTGCATTGCCCGGGATGGCAATTCTGATTGGGGGGTGCGCTTCATTATGGCCCAGCCTGCTCAGGTTTTCATAGATATAAAAGAAGTCGCCTCCCGAGTTCGTCGTTGAGGCGACTTCTTTTGATTCGATTCAGCCATTAGATGAAGGCCTTGCATTGCCTTCGTCCATCGAGGATGATATTACGGTATCGCCACATGCTCACCCGGAACGATCAGGTTGGGATCGGTGATTTGCGGGTTGGCCTGTTCGAGGGCCGACAGGCTGACGCCCTGTTCGGCGGCAATCAAGCTCAGGTAATCACCCGATTTCACGATGTAAACCGTCTGTCCATTCACCGTGACCAGCGAGCCAGGGATGTATAGCTGTTGCCCCACGGTCAACACGTCGGGGTTGGCAATTTGCGGGTTTGCCCGCAGCAATGCGCTCACTGAGGTGTTGAAACGAAGCGCCAGGCTGGAGAGCGTATCACCAGACTGGACGGTATACAACCCGGTGGGGGCTTGCGCAGTCACCTGAAAGTTGGCGCTGGCAGTTGGGCCGCCGCTGGCCTGGGTAGTGGCGGATATGGTCCACGCGCTGCCAGGGCTGGCGCTGCTGGGGATGGTGGCGGTTACGCTGAAGGCGCCGTTGCTATCCGTGGTGGCTGACAGAGTGAAAGCCGCGGCTTTCCCTTGCAGGCCAACCGATACTACAATGGCAGTGTTGGTCGGGAAGTTTTCCCCATTGATGGTCACCTGGGCGCCGGCGACGCTGCTAAACGGCGACAGAATGATTTGCGCCCCGGTAATGGGGATGATGCTGGAGGGGATAACGATCCGCTCACCCGGGAAGACCAGGTTGTAGTTCGATATATTCGGGTTGGCTGCCTCCAGAGCCGACAGGCTGACGCCCTGGGCAAAGGCAATGGCTGACAGGTAATCTCCCTGTTTCACGATGTAGATGGTTCGCCCACTCTCGGTTATCAGTGAACCTGGGATGGCCAGCTGATCACCGACCTTGATGGTTGTGGAATTATTCAGGCTGGGATTGGCTCGCAACAGGGCGTTGACGGTTGTGTTGAACTTCAAGGCGATGCTGGAGAGGGTATCACCACTCTGCACCGTGTAATAACCGGTCGCCGGGGCTGCCTGGGTCACCTGGAAGTTTGCCGAAGACGAAGGCCCACCGATGGTGGCTGCAGCAGCGGTGATCGCCCACAGGCTACCGGCCGGGGCGTTACTGGGAATGGCCAGGGTTGCTGAGAAGTTTCCATTGGCGTCAGTGGTTGTTGAAGCACTGGCAGACCCGGACCCTGCCTGTTGTGTGGCGCTAATGCTCACCGTCGCGTTGGAAGGGAAATTGGCTCCCGACACCGTCACCTGGGTTCCAGGATTGCCGCTGGCAGGCGAGATGGCAATTGCCGCGCCGGTAATTGGGATCACTGCCTGCGGGATGTTGATTTGCTCACCCGGGTAGATCAGATTATAGTCTTGGATCTGTGGGTTGGCCTGCTCCAATGTAGCCAGGGGTATCCCACAAGAGACTGCGATACCACTCAAGGTATCGCCTGGTTGAACCGTATAAGTCGGTCCACAAGATTGTGGAGCGGCCGCAATAGCTGTTATAGGCATAGAGATCGCCAGCAGCAAAGCACCGATTACGGAGAAATGCAGCAAGCGAATGCGAATCTTACTGGTTTTCATTCTTGTACCTCCTGATTAATTGGACGAATAAATGGAGCAATTAGTTTCAAAATATGAAAACATGTTAATGAAATGACCTGCTGCTATATCTTGAGGAATCTACTCACCATAAGGTTTTCGGTTATAGTTTTCGGGCAATTGGGTATAATGTCTCCATCCCTCCCCTGGAGAATGCCATGTCCGAACCAACATCGTCGAATCCCCACATAGACACCTGGCTCAACCACATTCGTGCCCTGGCGGTGGATATTGGGCCTCGTGGGCCCACTCGCCAGGGAGAGCGCCGGGCAGCGACTTATGCCCAGGAACAGTTCGAGAAAATAGGCTTGCAACCCAAGTGGGAGACCTTCCTGAGCGCAAGGTCGATCTTTCACCCGCACCTGCTGGGCAGCCTGCTGATGCTGGTGGCATTCATCATTTTCCCACTGGGGGGCGGTGTCACGGCTATCGCAGCGGCGGTGCTCTCCATCTTCGTGCTGGCCAACGAATTGCTGGAGCTCAGTTTTATCAATAACATCTTCCGCATCATCATACCAAAGGGACAGAGCCAGAATGTGTGGGCAGTTATCCCGCCAACCGGTGAGCACCAGCGCGACCTGCTGCTGGTGGGCCACCTCGACAGCCAGCGCACACCGATCATTTTTAGCTCACAACGCTGGGTTGGCATCTATGACCGCTTTACCATGCTTACCTTCGCGTGCTTTATCCTGCAAGCGGTTATGTATACCCTGGCAGCCTTCCTGGATATCCCCTGGGCATGGTATGCCGGCATACCTGCAGCAGTGTGCGCCGTCCTGCTGGCGACGATGTGCCTGCAGGCAGAGGCGACGCCATTTACCGCCGGTGCCAATGATAACGCAAGCGCCGCTGGTATGGTGCTGACCCTGGCAAAGGAATTCGCAGCCCAGCCGCTGGAGCGTACCCGGGTTTTCGCCGTGTGCACGGGTTGCGAGGAAGTGCAGCATTACGGAATGATCGATTTCTACAAGCGTCACCTTAATGAGCTGGCGCGTCCAACCGCCCTGGTGTTCGAGATGATCGGCTGTTCAGGCCCGGCTTGGCTGACCAGGGAGGGCATCATCGTGCCGTTCAAAGCGGATGCTGGGCTGGTGCGCATAGCTGAGGGCCTGGCTAGGGAACACCCAGAGTGGGATGCCTACCCGGCAGTGACCAGCGGTGGTAACACGGAAATGGCCGACGCGCTACGCAATAAAATCCCGGCCATCACCCTCACCGGGATGACGAAGGATGGCGTTTTGCCTTACTGGCACCAGCGGGCAGACACATTCGACAAGATGAAGCCGGAAGTGATGGAGAAAACTTGGCAAATGACACGGGCGATAATCGAAAGGCTGGATAGCGGAGATTAGCACGACGTATCTAGTTCTTCGTTTGCTTTAATGTAACCAGCGGGCAATACGCATTTTCCAATTGCTATAATCCCGAATAGAAGAAGAGAAATGGTGGGAGATTACGTCAATCTACCTAGGTTTGACATGGATATATCAACTTGGGAGGAGCCATGTTAGCTAATTTTTTAGTTACTTTCGGGAAGAAAAAAACGCTGGTGACCGCCTACCTGTTACTGGCTGTGGCATTATCAGCCTGCTCGCAACCTGCTAAAGGTGCGTCTACAAATTCAACGCCCACAGTTAGCAACGAACCCACGCGCCTGCCCCTGGAATATTACTCGCCGCTTGCCAACGCCCAATATGTTTCGAAAAATGACACGCTCATCCTGCGTTTTGGCCCCACATTGAATGCAGCTAACCTTACCAGCCTGACCGTCTCGCTCACCGGATCGAAGACTGGCCAACATGATGGCAAGCTGGTATTGGCGGATGACAACCGGACGGTGATTTATAAGCCCAACCAGGAGTTTTCACCCGGAGAGCAGGTGATGGTGCAGGTGAGCGGCCTGAACCTGAGCTCAGGGGTGGCTTACCAGCCCATGAATTACACCTTTACGGTGGCAACCAACCAGCAGACCGCAGTGGTGGCTTCCAACGCGGTTCCGTCGGCCACACCCGTGCCTGCTTTCCCGGAATACCTTACCCTGCCGCAGGATATCCCCCATTACACCGTGTCTGTAACGTCCACGGATACTGCGGACGAGGGATTCATCTTCGTGGCACCTTTTTATTGGACCATGTCAACGGTTGGGTCTTACCTGCTCATCCTGGACAATAACGGGCAGATCATATATTACCAATCAATGGCAGACCAGCTGGCGGCATTCGATTTCAAGGTGCTGCCCAGCGGGTACATGGTGTATTACGACCAAAAAGATTCCATACACGTGATCATGGATGATCATTACAAGGTCGTGGGAACGTATTCAGCCCAGAATGGCTATACTTCCGACCTGCACGATTTCCTGATGACACCGGATGGGTATGTATTTTTAATGATCGCTGATGAGCAAACCGTCGATATGAGCAAGGAAGTGCGGGGAGGTAAGAAGAATGCCGATGTGACAGGGCTGGTGATCCAGCAGCTGGACCCCCACAACAACGTAATCTTCCAGTGGCGCAGTTGGGACCACTTTGCATATAGCGAATCCACCTCCAGCCTGACCTCTGACCAGATCGACCTGATCCACGGCAACGGGCTGGCATTGACCGGCGACGGCAACCTGCTGCTCTCTTGCCGAAACTTAAGCTCGATCACCAAGATTGACTTGCAAACCGGCGCCATCATGTGGCGTTTTGGGGGTGTTAAGAGCGACTTTAAATTGGTGAATGATGGCGGATTTCACTACCAGCACGACATCGCCGTGCTTTCCAATGGAGATCTCACTATGTTTGACAACCACGGTACCGACCAGTCTCCTGCCACTTCACGCGCTCTACAATACCAGCTGGACGAAGTAAATCAGACTGCCACTTTGGTTTGGTCGTATATCCACAACCCGCCGGTATTTACCGATTTCATGGGTAACGTGCAACACATGGCGAATGGCAACACTTTCATCGGCTGGGGAAGCGCAGTGGTGAGGAATGGGTATGTATTCAGCTCGATGACGGAAGTAACGCCAGATAACCAGGTGGTTTTCGAGTTGGCTTTTGACCAACCCTACGTGAGCTACCGGGCTTTTCGCAGCCCATGGTTGGGTATGCCTGATAGCGCGCCTGACCTGGCTTACACATCCCATGAAGGCGAATTCACGCTGGGTTATTCGTGGAATGGCGCCACCGAGGTGGATTCCTGGAGCCTGTATGGTGGGATTTCATCCCAGGCGATGGCACTCATCGGCCAGCGTGCAAAGGTAGGATTTGAAACCCAATATAACTTATCAGGCCTGCCTCCCAATGAGTGCTATTTCCAGGTGGCCGCCGTGGATAAAAATGGGAAAGAGCTGGCGCGATCTGAGGTTTTATCCACGGATCTAAACATCTGCCCGCTGGGGCAATAGAGTGCGGCAAAGCAGCATTCGTTATATTGGATCATCTAGATAGCTCTTACTTATAAAAATCTATATGCGGTGCCGGTATATAAAATGGCCCTAAATTTCGCCATCGTAAAAAGCATGTTTCCGCGATTCACGGGTATCTTTGAGATACACTGATCGACACTTGATATCCGAGTATTAATCTTGTCTTCATAATTAAAAAATCTAAGGTATTATCTCCGAGAGGTATTATTGTACAAACAGCACAATTAATAACCTCCGGTGCGAATTTTTAACACTGAGGTGTAAATAGATGGATTTAGATCAGATTATTACATTTTTAAGCAGTCCATTGAGCGATTATTGCATCTAATTAGTATAGAATTAATCGAGCTATAGAATTCATCGAGCTTAAGAAAGATATGGGAGGATAGATATGGGTGGAGGTGGAATCAGCCTGGGGAAGATATTCGGTATTCCAGTCAAGATCGATTATAGCTGGTTTCTAATCGCAATCCTATTTACCTGGACTTTTGCCACGGGTTATTTTCCGGCCGAATTTAAAAATTGGTCGACGGGGGAGTACTGGATCGTTGGTGCAATCACCGCAATTATGGTGTTTGTGAGTGTCCTACTGCATGAGTTGGGGCATTCTTTCATTGCACTGCGGTACAAGATACCGGTACACAGCATCACCCTTTTCATTTTCGGGGGGATATCCCAGATTAGCGAAGAGCCGGTGAGTGCGGTGTCTGAATTCTGGATCACATTCGCCGGGCCGGTGGTAAGTTTCGTGCTTGCCGGGGTATTCTACGGGTTGACATATGTTTTTACACCCATCGAGCCATTGCTGGCGATTGTGGAGTACCTGGCATACATCAATGTGATCCTGGGGTTATTCAACTTGATACCGGGCTTCCCACTTGATGGCGGCGGGGTATTAATGTCCATTATCTGGGGAGTTACCCATAACCGCCATCGAGCATTGATGATTGCCTCCTACGTAGGAAGCTTTGTTGCTTATCTGTTCATCATTTTCGGCGTATACGAGATTTTCACCGGCAACCTGATTAATGGTTTGTGGATTGCCTTCATCGGCTGGTTCCTGGTGTCGGCGTCACGCGGCCAGGTGAGGCAGGAGCAGGTTAAAAATACACTTTCAGGGCATAAGGTGTCCGAAGTGATGAGCCAGCGTTACACCATTATCCAGGGTGACACACTTTTGCAATCACTGGTTGATGACCACATCCTGGGGGGCGGCAGGAGGAGTTTTATCGTCGAAAGCGGCGACCAGGTGGTGGGATTGCTTACCCTGCACCATCTTCAGAATGTGCCCAGGGATCAATGGCCAACCACGATGGTCAGCCAGGTAATGATCCCTTCGTCAAAGTGGAAGCAAATTGGCCCCAATACAGAATTATGGGACGCAATTGAGGTGATGGATCGGGATGGCGTGAACCAGCTGCCGGTGATGACCGACGGTAGAATCGAGGGGATGCTGACTCGCGAAGATATCATCAGCTTTTTACGGGATATGAGCAGGTCCAAGTGGTAGGGGCCATCTCGATTGTTTTTTCAAGATTTATCAAGCCAAGCGTAATAAAACAAAGGAGGAGCCATGGATATGGAACGCCAGGAGGAATCAACCGATGTGGAACAGCCTGAATTAGGTGCACCTGCTGAGGCAATAAAACATCGCAGGGCAACTGCGTGGATAAGGACATTCATCACCGGGTTGATATTATTTATTCTATCGGGGATCTTATTGATCGCCACCCAAAACCCCAACCTGTTCCCGACGGTGGTATTGATCGGCAGTTTTTTGGTGCCTATTACCTATGTGACATTCTTTTATGAGCGCAAGCACCTGAGCAATCTATCCATGCCCACCACCTTCATCAGCTTCGTGTACGGGGGCATCCTGGGGGTATTGGCTGCCTCCTTGTTGGAGCCATTGTTTATCCACAGGATCGATTTCGGCAGCACGATGGAAGTGGGATTGATTGAGGAGTTTGCCAAGATCCTGGCGGTGATCATCATCGCTTATCGCCTGAAAGATAAAACCGAGATGGACGGATTGATATTGGGGGCTGCGGTGGGGATGGGTTTCGCGGCACTAGAGAGCACCGGCTATGCGTTTACCGCGTTTCTCCAAAGTGACAGCTTATCGCAAACCGTATATGTGACCATGGTACGCGGCATCCTATCACCCGTGGGGCACGGCACCTGGACGGCGATTTTAACCAGCATGTTGTTCAGGGAATCACGCGATGGCCGTTTCAGGATTACTTTATATTTGATCGGGACATACTTGCTGGTGTCATTGCTGCACGGGTTGTGGGACGGCCTCCCCACGGTTATTACCGATTATGTCGGGCCGGGACTGGATGTGTTTATTGGGCAGGCGATTATTGGTATTGCAGGCTTGTTTATCTTGTGGCTGCGTTGGCGTGATGCCAGAAAGCTGCAAACCGACACTTTGCAATGACGGCCCTGACAGCGGTTATTTATTCATTCCTGTTTGGAATGCTACATGGGGTGCTGCCGGATGAGCATACTTGGCCAATCACATTCAGCTATGCAATTGGGGGTGCCAGCGGGCGGCAAGGAATTAAAGCCGGCTTATATTTTTCAGCGGCTTTTACCCTGCAGCGCACGCTGCTTTCTGAAGCTGCCTACCTTGCGCTATCACCATACCTGCTCAACCCAAGCGTCAACCAGGTCGTGTACATTGTGGTGGGGGTGGTAATGTCTGTTGCGGGGGCGATGGTATTAAAGCTGAATTTTTATCCCCACTTCCACCTGCTGGGCCACCATCATGAAGAAGCCAATAAAATTGAAGTATCCGGTAAGGTGATGAACATTCGCCATACTGATTCCGCTGAACCGGCCAGAACACCACCAGTGCGCTGGACGCTCATCCATGGCTTCATCGCCGGGTTTGGTTTCGGCGGTTTTTCGCTGTTTGTCAACACGGTGGCTGCCCCGGCAATGGGAAACGCCTGGTTGGGATTTTTACCCGGGCTGGTTTTCGGGATCGGGACAATGATCATGCTGGTATTGATAGGATTTTTGTTTGGCTCTGCTATGCGCTGGTCGCGCATGCTGAGTGAGGAAGAGATAAAGCGCATCGGGTCGCAAACGGGAGGCAGGACGTTATTTTTCGGTGGGCTGCTGTTTGTTGTATTTGGCGTCGCAACCTTCTTGGGTTGGGACCGTTTCCTGTCGGTTGACGTGGGGTATGTATTGATTGGATTGTTTATGATCGTCATTGCCATCCCGGCATTTATCTATTCCTTGAAAGAGGTATTGAACGCCAGGAAGAAGTCGGTGAATATATCGGCCGAGTCGAAAGCTAACAGCTAGTTAATGGATTGATGAATGGTTTCTGGCAGGCCGACCATCTGCGCGCTCGCCACCCACAAATATTTCTGAGCTTCTTCATCGTAGGATTGCCGTGAAGAGGCGATTGCTTTTCGGTTGTTCCAATATTTTCCGCTTATCCCCTCGACATCTGGAGAAGATGCCAGGTAGATGATCGTATCAGCACCCTGCTCTGGGGTGAGGGCGAACTGGTCGAACAGGCGCATGCCCAGTTTCATCGTGCCACCATTGTTGTGTCCAAACCCGGTGGCAACCGCACCTGGATGGACGGCATTCACTGTAACGCCGTTAGCGGACAGGCGCTTGGCTAGCTCATAGGTGAAAAGCAGGTTGGCTAATTTTGATTTGCTGTAAGCCCGGTAACCGCCATAGCCATAATGATGCTCGGTTTGCAGATCGTTAAAATCCAGGCTGGCACCCAAATGGGCGTTGGACGACACGTTGATGATCCTCGAAGGGGCATCTGCGATGAGCATATCCAACAGCAAATTGGTAAGGGTGAAGTAAGCCAGATGATTTAGTGCAAAAGTGTATTCATAGCCGTCGATACTCACCTGGCGGGTGGCGAAGATTCCCCCGGCATTGTTGATCAGCACATGTAAATGATGGTACTTATGGTGAAATGCATTTGCCAGATTGCGGACTTCAGAAATTGACGATAAATCGGCAATCAGCCCATCCACGGTCGGGTTATTGGATTGATCCTTGATGAATTGAACTACCTGGGTGGTTTTATCGGGATTACGACCGACTATCGCAATCGCGGCGCCTTTTTTCGCCAGCTCGAGGGCAGCTACTTTGCCAATGCCGCTTGTGCCGCCCGTAATGAGTACTGTTTTACCTTCTAATTCCTTCATAAAGTTACCTCCGAATAAATTGTCCTCCTTAAAAATTATATCACTAATAGGACAAATAATATCCGAATATACTTTTAAAATAATCTAGGAGAAACAAGGGATGAATTGTAAAGGTGTTTTGTTAAATTCAGGATCAAAATTCGGGAAATTACTGCTGACGCGCACAGCACCGGCAGGTGCTGTTTCATTATCTTGAAGGTAAGAAGCTTCCAAAGCCGCCATGGCAGCCAGTTGCCCCCGTTTGAAACCCAATAATGTATCTGCTTCGAGCTGTTGGTTAAAAGACCAGCTTGCTTCGGTGAGCTGGCCCGATTCAAGATATAACTGTCCAAGCACTTGATAGCATCTTGCCTTGCCCCACACATCGTTCAGCTGCTCAAAGAGCTGTAAGCTGTTTTCGGCCATGGTAACTGCCAATGGCAATCGCCCTGCATGCTTCATCAGGCAAGCCAGATAGAGAAAATCCATGGACATCCCGTGGGTGTCCTTATTATTTTGGTGGAGGGCAAGTGCCTGTTCGATATAAAACCTGGCTTTGGGCACCTGCCCATGGCTGGCATTTATGACGAGACCAAACAAGCCCAACGCATCTGCGATGATAGGATCGCCTTCTTCTCCCATTGTAGATGCAATGCCCAGGCTGTTTTTTAGCAAGCCGTGTGCCTGGTCAATCTCACCCAAGAAAATCTTTGTTTTAGCGAGTAGATTGAGTAATGCTGCGTATTGCTTCGAATGATAACTGCCAGGCACGAGCGACTTTATTTTCTCAAACCAGGATGCCATACTGGCATAATCACCTTTCAGGAACCACAGCGAGCCCAAGGCGGTGAGTATGGATATTGACGCGATAAAATTTTCCTTAGCAAAGCTATATTCAAGAGCATTGCTGAGGTTATCTTGTTCCATTTCTATCCATCTGACCCATTTAAGCTGGCCCTGGCGGTGAATTTCCTGGCAAGCGGTTTCAGCCAGATGGTGATACAACCGGAGGTGGCGTTCGCAGGCAATGGGCAGGTCAGAGCCACCAGCTAATCGCTGAGCAGCAAAACATCGAACGGTATTAAGCATGGAAAGTCGCGGCTCTGCCAATTCCATCGGTTCTATTTGTAGCAAGCATTTATCCACCAAAGAAGTGATGAGGTTGCTTAAATCATCGCGTTCGAAAATGCCCGTAAAGGCTTCTTCAACCTGCGAAAATGTAAACCCTCCGGCAAAAACTGAAAGAACCGCAAATAGACGTTTTTCTGGGGCAGAAAGTAAGTCGTAACTAAGCTGGATGGCCTGGTTTAGAGTTTTCTGGTGGGACGGCAGGGAGAGTGGTCCTGCGGTGTTCAAAATGAAATGATCGTTCAGATGGGAGAGCAGTTTTTTAGGGGTCATTACATTAAGGCGTGTGGCAAGCAGTTCAATTGCCAGGGGCAGGCCATCCAGCTGCTGGCAAATTTTAACAACATCCAGGATATTATCCTGGGTTAGCAAAAAACCAGGCTGATTTATTCTGGCATGCTCTGAAAACATGGCAAGAGCTGAGAATTCAGACAAGGTATTGTTATCCAATGAATTCAACTGCGTTTCATCAGGAATTTGCAATGGAGCCACCGGGTAGATTTGCTCACCTGGCAGGTGGAAAACCTCGCGGCTGGTGGCCAAAATTTTTAAGCCTGGACATGCCTCCAAAAGGGCAAACACCAGGCGACCAGCAGCATTAATCAGACAGTCAACGTTATCCAAAATCAGCAAAACTTGTTGGCTGCGTATGCCATCGATGAGCCGATCGAGGGGAGATTTAATTTTTGATTTTTTTACGCCAAGTATCTTCAGGAAGGTCAATGCTATTTGATTTTCGTTTTTGAGAGGAGCAAATGGAATGAAGAAAACACCATCACTGAATTGTTGTAGCACTATGTAGGCTATGGCCAGGCTGAGGTGCGTTTTACCGACCCCCGGAGGGCCTGCCAGGGTGACTAATCGAACATTGGAGTCCAACAGCAGCGCTTTTATTGAAGAAATATCCCGGTCACGGCCCAACGGTTCAGCCAACATCGATGAGGCGGGAAGGTTATTGGGGGTGGTTGATGAGCGCCAGGGATAATTCTCTCCATCGCTGGTAGGAGTCATGTGCCAGTCTCCTCGAGCGAACTCCAGGAATATCTTATACTCATCGGCGGGTATTTCTAAAACCCTAGCCAGCTGTTCAGCAATCTGAGGGGATGGTTTGCGCTCTTCAGCTTCGATCTTACGCAAGGTGATGGTTGCGCAATTGATCATATCAGCCAGCTGTGATTGGGTTAACCCCACTGATTTTCGAGTGCGCCTGAGCCATTCGCCAAAACTAATCGCATCCATGTCATTTCCCCAATAATGTATCGTTATTTGTATCGGTTAGAGATACCTGTTCCGGTAATATCCCCCATATACTATAAAACCTAGTGGGAAGTATACCAAAGCTGAGTGCTTTATCCCTAAAAAATTTAAGAGAGGAACATTAGAGCAATGAGAAAAATTACTTATCTTGGTTTGTTTGTGGTCTTGATGTTTGGACTGGTTGGTTATACACTGCCATCAGCAATAAACCAGTCTCAGAATTACACTGTATGGGTAGGTGCAGAAGACGTGAGCAATGCTGTATCGATTGCAACGTTTTTCCCGCAAGATGTGAGCATACACGTGGGAGATTCGATCACCTGGCAGGCTAATTCACACGAAATCCACACCGTATCATTCCTGGCGGGAGAGGACATGCCTGAATTCATCATCCCAGCACCTCCGGATATGGATTCACCACTCCAGATCAACCCGCTGGCAGCATTTCCAACCCCCACCGATGGAAATTATGATGGATCGACCTATATGAACTCGGGGATCATCTCCACTGATCCAGGGATGGTGCAATCTTTTACTCTGACTTTTACGCAGGAAGGTACTTTCCCATATGTTTGTATCGTTCATGGAGTGATGATGTCTGGCACGATTGAGGTGGTTGGGTCAGACGTTCCGGTTATGACACCGACTCAAGTGCAGGCACAGGCAGAAGCAGAGATGGAAGCTGCCTGGAACCAGGTTCCACCGGTATTAGCCAGTGCCAAGGCACAGACTGTGCCACCAACGAAAAATCCCGACGGTACGTTTACCCGTACAATTATCCTGGGCTATGAGTCTGGACCTATAATGGTAATGGGCTTCTTCCCCAATCACATGGTGGTATTCCCCGGCGACACGGTGCTTTGGAAGCTATCAGCGACAGATATGGCACCCCATACGGTGACATTTTATAATGGTGCGCCAGACCAGCCATTGGTAATCGTTGAGCAGGGGCAAAATGGGCCGGTGGCGCTCGTCAACCCGGCAGTATTGTTCCCTTCGCAGGCAGTGATCGATGGGGAAGCATTGAACAATACCGATTATTTCAACTCGGGTTTCCTTCTGCCGGGTGGAGAAGAACAGTTCAGCCTCAAAATAGGGGAAACTTCGGGCATTTTGGATTATGAGTGCATCCTGCATGACACCAGCGGTATGACTGCCAGTTTAACCGTGGTCCACAGGATGTTTATGCCTGCTATCAGTAGATAGTTAAAATATATCGACATGATTAAACCTGCCGGCAAGCAACCTTGCCGGCTTTTTTTTTGTTAAGTGCCAGGTCATTGGCTATTCAGGAGCAACCTGGATTAGAATATGGACCATTGGATTATTCCTAGGGCAATGTTCTGCCTGGAGATACGGGCAGTGAAGAGGAGAAAAACATGCCTAAAAAAGACAAGAGAAAGAGCTCAAAGATTAAGGAAGTTGATGACCTGCTGGCCAGCCATAAGAAAGCTAACAATGAGGAGAACGAGCTGCAACAAGGAATACAGCATGCCGGGGACCAAAGTGTTAATGAGAAGCCTGTTCTGGTAGACAAAAAAACTTATTCCGAAGAGTTGCGCCGGCTGCAGTTAGAACTGGTGAAATTACAGGAATGGGTGCGCATGAAGGGGTTAAAAGTGGTGGTAATCTTCGAAGGGCGGGATGCTGCTGGAAAGGGGGGCGTGATCAAGCGCATCACCGAAAGCCTGAACCCACGCGTGTGCCGTGTGGTGGCCTTGCCAGCGCCCACAGAGCGCGAGAAAACGCAGTGGTATTTCCAGCGCTACATTGCCCACCTGCCTGCGGGAGGCGAGATAGTGTTGTTTGACCGCAGTTGGTACAACCGGGCGGGTGTGGAGCGTGTGATGGGTTTTTGCACTGACGAAGAGTATGCAGAATTCCTACGATCGGTGCCTGAGTTCGAGCGCATGCTGGTGCGCTCGGGGATGATCTTGATCAAGTACTGGTTCTCGGTGAGCGATAAGGAACAGGAAAGACGCTTCCAGGCCCGCATTGCTGACCCCACCAAACGCTGGAAGCTGAGCCCGATGGACTTGCAGTCAAGGACGCGCTGGATGGAATATTCCAAAGCCAAGGACGAGATGTTTGCTTATACCGACATCAAGCAGACTCCATGGTATGTGGTGAATGCCGACAATAAGCAGTGCGCACGGCTGAATTGCATGCATCACCTGCTGCACATGATCGCATACGAGGATCTAACACCCGAGCCAATCAGCTTGCCCCCACGTCAAAAAGAAAAAGGCTATATCCGCCCGCCGCTGACCGACCAGACCTTCGTGCCGGAAGTGTATCAGCCGGCAGATGTTGAAGAAAAAGTGTAACATTCATCAGTAATTTAGATCCATTTTGTTGGGCATATAGTCATATCGAAAAAACGAAAAGCACACCTGGCTTGCCGGGCCTGGTGTGCTTGATTGTTTCAGCTGTTCACGCTTGATGTGAAAAACTCTTTGTTGAGATTTCTTATTGCCTGGTTGGTCCAGGTGCGTGGTGGGTGGAGATGTGATACTCACTGCGCAACTACGGGATGGCTTCATGGACGATGTGTTCAAACATGGGCATTAACGTGGGTACGAATGGATATAAGAACATGATCTCGGTGATGCCAATGTCAATGTAATGCCTGACGATGTGCTCGAATTCTCCGGGAGTGGTGTACAGCCTTTGGTACTCTTCCTGGGTAAAAATAAACACTGAGCGCCGTAGGGTGGAAGGGTCACGACCGAGCTCAGCACAATAGGAATCCAGGAGAGTATTACGCTGGCGGGTGAGCGTGAGCATCTCAGAAAATGATCGTACTTTCATACCACCAAATGTACTCCAGGTGTCAGCGTATTCCGCGGTAATTTTGAGCAAGCGGGGGCCGTTGGCACCAATCATGAGGGGCGGGCGGGGCTTTTGGATGGGCAATGGATTGATCACCGTGCCCCTGGCTTAATAATATTTCCCAAGATAGGTGGTTTGCGGGTTGCGTAGGAGCTGATCGACGATGCAGACTGCCTCACGGAAGCGGTCTACTCGCTCACGAGGAGGCCAATCGGGAGTGCCGGTCATGGCGTATGAAATATCTGACACACCTGGAGCGCCTGCACCCAGGCCCAGGTACAGCCGCCCATTGGAGATATGGTCGACGGTCATGGCCTGGCGGGCTAGAAAAGCAGGATTACGCCATGGGATGGCAGAGAGCAGGCCAATGCGGATGGTGCTGGTTTGGGTCGCCAGTGCAGAAAGCAAGGTCCAGCTTTCATACCAATAGGCGGTGGGATTCTCATAATTTACGAAGTGATCTGCCAAAAAGGCACCATCCAAGCCGGCTGCCTCGAGGTACTGCCAGCGCTGGATCATCTCTGGCCAGGGAACTTCTTGCATGGCGGCCACGACAAAGCGCAGATTGTGTTCCATCATTATTTTTCTCCAATGCCATCTCAATAGTGAGAATTATATAGTTTTTAATAACCGGGATTTATCCTTTTCACCTTGCCCAGCCGCATTGAAGCGAAGCTGATAATACTAGAAAAGACATGGCAAATGGGGTCAAGCATATCCTGGATTGTTTGGTGTGCATCGAATTTTATTGGCAGCATGGCAACTGGTAGAACTGATCCGGTTATTACAAGGCTAGTGATTGGCCATAAGTGTTGCAGGTCGGCTGGCGTAATGAGGATTTCTGCCAGGCCTATTATCCCCAAATCTACACAGATGCCGGATATGACAAGAGGCCAGCGGTCATTTTTGACTACCGAGACTAAAAAGAAGGGCAAGCAGACTGCAAGCAAAACAAGCGAGGCGAGGAAAGGCATGTGGATAAATGCTTCAACCAAAGGCAGGACTGCCAGACATCCCAAGGCTTTGGCAACTACCAGTGCCCATTCGAATTGACGATTGACCAGGTAGACTACCTGGAATGGAAGGGCGATGGTGAATATGTAGAGGCACGCCAACAGGTCAGGATTGATGAGGTCGGAGAACGGTGTCAGGATGGGAAGAAAGGTGATTATCCACGCTGGAACCAACACTCTCCAGTGCTTCCGTTTCAGGGCATAAGCCAGGTAAAAAGGAATGGCCAGAAAAAACGGGACAAGGAGCATAACGAGGTGGGTGACTGTTGGTATATCGGTGGTAAACATAGGCCTTCTATTTTCCAGGGTTCATTAGTGGTACGCCAGAATGGCAATGAACAGGAACAGGTCAGCGGCAGCATGCACCAGGTAAGCGCCCCACACACTATCGGTCTTCACCATCAGGATGGAGCAAGCCATGCCCAGCGTGAAAGTGTTGAGTACGAAAATGGGCACGGTGGCGGCGGGGAGATAAGCCACCCCCGGGAAATGCAGGCAGGCGAAGGTGATGGAAGTGAGCAGGATTGCCCCGCTTGTGCCGATTACTGGGATCAATTTCTTGAGGAAAAGTCCCCTGACCCACAGCTCCTCCAGCAGGCTATTGCTGAAGGCGAAGACAGCTCCCCACAGGATCACCGAACCCAGTTGGGAGAGCCGGTAGTCAGAACCGAAGAAGATGAGCACCGAGGTAAAATAGTTCGCTACCACCAGGGTGCCGATGCCCAGGCCCCACTTATAGCTCAGGTTGCCCAATTTCAGGTACAGCGAATCCAGGCGGCTGCCCGACACCAAGGTGAGCGCCAGGATGGTGATGACCCCCAACAGGACATCATACAGCTTGCCGAGGGCCAGGCCAGAATTCATGCTGGCGGAGGTGCCCAGCCAGGCCAGGAAATGATCCAGGTAGCTGCTTAGCAAAACCGATACCAGGTTCACCGCCGAGGCGATGAAGAAGGCGTAGCTGACCAGCCAGTATCTCGCCAGGGTTTTATGGAGCCTGAAAACCATGGCTGCGGCCAGGAAGATGGCAGTCAGGCTGGCACTGTAGAGATTGTTGCCATTGGTGGGGAACAGCTTGTAATAATTCGTCCCCAGCAGGAACACGGCTTCAGAGCAGGCGATAAGCACCACAAACAGCCCCAGGCGTTGAAGCCGGGTGATGGGCAGTATTGACCCCAGCCAACTATTGAAGGTTATATTGACTGAAGCTGTGGAATTTAGGTTGCCAGACATTGGTTCGCTCTTCTCAGAAGATTCAAGGGACATGCAGGGAAGCGACGATCATCTCACCCACCAGCGGCGACTGGCCGTCCAGGCTGTAACCGGCTTCACAGTGTGTCGGCGTGGCGCTATAGATGGAGCCGAACTCGAGCCCTCCCCGCACAAGGTTGGGCTGGTCTGCGCTCTGGAAATACCAGATGGAGGTCACTTCGCTGGTGGGGCACACCAGGGCCATGCGCAGGGCGGGCTCGCCATCGACGAGCAGGGTGCCCTGGGGGACAAATTCGCCCTGGCCTACACCCGTCGGCCAGAGCAGCACATCCTCACCCTGGAGGCGGAAGGTGAGGCGGATGCTTTCCTTGTTGTATTGGTCGACGGGGTGCAGGTTGAGGATGTGCCCTTCCATCCCAGGCCCGGCATCGGCAACTTCTTCCACAACCCATTCAGCAGGCAGGCGTAAAGTGAAGTTATATACCGGGTGCGTATAGGTGGCCCAATCATGATAGGCGGAGGGATCAATCACCACGTCAGTCGGCAATGGCGCGGGTGAAGGCCTGGCGGTAGGCTCGACGAAGGTAAAGCTTTGTAAAAAGCGCTCGTCCAACACCCAATCTTCAACATCGCCGGCATGACCGATAATAATTTGATACAGCTGACCTCTATCAGTTACGTAATAGAAATCTGCAGCATAGGATTGGAGGCTGCGCTCGTGCCGGCAGTGGATGGCAGCAGCGCCAGCGATTTGCACAGCCGGCTGTGGATTTTCGCAAGCCATGGAATGGTCCGCCAACCACCGCGACAGGTCGGTGCCCGCGGGAACGCGGTATTCAGCCCGGTCTGAGGGGTGGTTGATGGTCCAGCTTTCGCTGCCCATCACCGAGCCGGAAACGTACAGGCTTTTCAGCGGGTCGTCATTGGCAGAGATTTCGGCACCATGTGGATATTGGAAGGTATATCCGAGAGTCGGGTTGGTGTATAGCTCCCAGCCCTGGGGGTCGTCCGTTTCTTCTGCACTGGCGGGCCGGCATTCCCCCCTGAAATAAGCCCACTCGTCGCACTCGCTGCCATCGGGGAAGACGCAAAAGCCAGCCTGGCTGCCATCGTCAGCAGTGCGCAGTTCGGCCTTGTATCCCTGCTCTTCGCAGTAGGCCGAGGCCGGGTTGGGCAATGTGGACATGGTGGGCTGAGCTGTGGGAGACTCGGGTGCGATACCGTCCGAAGCTTTTGATGAGATGACCGAACAACCGGTGAGAAGCAGGCAATACAGAACGAGCAGAATTTTAATTTTCATTTTATATCCTCTCAATCGAAATGACCGTTAAGTTGAGGTTCCAAAGCTGTTCTAAAAAACCGCGTAATGCAGGTTGATCTGTGAAGCTGCCGATGAGAAGGGAGCCGTCATTTTCAACGGGAGCGATGGTAAGATCATCAAACCAATTGAAAATTTTTTTATCAAACGTTTCCCTTACCCGGATGCGATATGTATTGGATTGAGATGTATTTTCCTGTTGCATCACTGCTCCTTGATACTAAATTCGTAACAAAATGTCCATTTGTAATAGATAATAAAATACCAGGGCGAAAAAATCAGGCCCTAAATAGGGTATTAATGGGGTATTTTGTGGGGTACTAAGGGAGAAAAAGCTTACAGCAAGCCAAGCTGTCGGGCGCGGATGGTGGCTTCAGCCCGGCTGTGAACGTCCAGCTTGCCGTAAATATTTTTCAGGTGTTTATGGACCGTTTCACGGGCAATTACCAGGATTTCTGCAATTTTTTTGTCTGAGCAGCCCTGGGCTAACAAACCCAGCACTTCCATCTCTCGATTAGAGAGCGGCTCAACTAACGCGGGCGGTGCGGGCGGTTTAGCCACTGCCACGTGGTTGGCAGATTCGATCAGCGAAAGGAGTCGGCTGACATACTCCGGCATGATCCCCGCTTTGCGCGCCTGGAGCAATAATGGGCTAATCCGCGGGCCTTCCTGCGTGAAGGTGCGAAGCAATCCGGCTGGGGAGGCCAGCGCCAGGGCACGCTTGAAGGAATCGAGTGCCATTACGTCCTGCTTCAACCCGAGATAAGCCACAGCCTGCCATATAAGCAGGCGTATTGAAAAATAAATAATTTGGTGATCTTGCATATCGCGTAAAAAAGTGTCAATCAAAACCAGCGCCCTGGCATACTCAGCCTGGAAGAGGTAGATTTGAACAATCCCCATGGGCAATAAGGCACTTTGGATAACCTTGCGGGAGATTCTTGCCGGATCACTGATATCCAAGGGAATTTTTTGCAGAAGCGCTTGAGCAGATTCAAGGTCGCCCAGCTTCAGATACCAGTCGATTTGCTGGTAGATGGTGATATGCTCGAACCAGGTAGATGTATGGGTGGCTACCTGCCAGGCCTGGTGCATGGTTTCGAAAGCGGCTTCCCGTTCACCCAACTCGAATAATACATAGCCGAGGTTATCCAGGGCTAAATGCAGGGCGTCGGCCTGCCCCCAGCGGCGAGCCAGATCTACGGCTTGCCTGGCATAACTGAGAGCTGGCTCGAGGTCCCTCCATTCCAGGAGAATGGTGCTCAAAGTGGCATACACATGGCTTAGGGTGGGGATGGATTGCGGCGAATTGCTCGACTGCACCAGGCGAATGGCTTCCAGGCAGGCAGCGTGGGCCTCGTGGAATCTACCCTGCATCACCAGCAGCCAGGCCCAGCACCCATGGGCGAATATGGTCACGTGAGAGGTGCTGCATTCTGAGGCATATTTCAGTGCCTGTTCGAATGCCTTGGCGCGTAAATTGAAGTGCCTGACGGTTAATCCAAGCAGGGTGGCAGCCTGGCAGCGGATCAGGCGCTCGCCGACTGGCAGCCACTCGAGGGCAACCTGGGCGGCATTGGCGGCAACTTCACGCTTATCTGCAATCCAATTGGTGTAAGCGCGGATGGCTGCCACATGTCCCCCAAGCGTTTGAAATTCCTGTTCGCTTTGAAGGTTATCGATCTCGAGCTCAATTTGCTCCAGGATGGGTTCCACCATGTCGAGCTGCCCCGTGTAGGCTGCCAGCCAGGCGCGTCCAATCATCAACCAGGGGCGCGCAGCGCCCGTATCGTGAGACAGGCTTTCAAGCTGCCTTGCCAGGCTGGTAAGCTCGTTTTGCTCGAGCAAGGCGAACACATTGGCGCTGACCAGCCTGACGATGTGCTCCCAGTCTTTGACTGCAAATGCGTGCCGGATGGCGTCGGAGATCATCCCCTGGCTTTCGAACCACATGCTGGCACGTTGGTGCAGCGCTTGTAGCTCGGCAGGTTCTTTTTGCTGCATGTAACCGCGCAGCAGGTCGGCAAATAAGGGGTGATAGCGATACCATTGCTGCTCGTAGTCCAGGGGGATGATGAAAAGGTTAGAGCCCTCGAGCTTTTGAAGGACCAGTCTAGCTGGCTGCGCCCGAGAGGATCGCGCACCATCATCGAGCAAGGCATCACAAAGCGGGGCACAAAATTGGTCCAGGATAGAAGTGGATAGCAAAAAGCGCTGGATATCAGGAGCCTGGCGCTCCAGGATCTCGCCCAACAGATAGTCATAGATATAGTGTTGGCTGCCGGTAAAAGTGTTAATGAAGTCTGGCACATCGTGCAAATTCTGCATGGAAAGGGCAGCCATCTGGAGGCCGGCGATCCAGCCTTCAGTGCGTTGGGCGATGCGGGACACGTCATGAGAGGAGAGCTTCAGCCCCATGGTGTTAGCCAGGAAATCTGCTGCTTCCTGGGTGCTGAAACGCAGCTCCACCATGCGCAGCTCGCACAGGGCAGAACGGGCTCGCAGGCGCGCCAGGGGCAGGGGAGGGTCTGCTCGGGTGGCAATGACCGCATGCAAACTGGCCGGGCGATTTTCCAGGAGGAAACCCAGCGCCCCATGAACAGCCTGGTTTTGGATCACATGGTAGTCGTCCATCACCAGGCAAAATGGCTGTTTTTCCTGCGCCAGATGATTGACCAGCGAGGTAAGCTCGGTTTCGACCTGCCCGGACGATTCGTCCTGGATAAGGTCTCCAAAAATCTGAATGGTGGCATCAATTTCGTGGAAGGCAGCCGTCAGGTATGACAAGAAGCGGCCGAGATCGTTATCTTTCTCGTCAAGCGAAAACCAGGCCGTCGGCATATGCAGCTGGTCGAGCCATTCGGCGAGCAAGGTAGACTTCCCGTAGCCGGCGGGGGCTGAGATCAAGATAAAGCCGCATTCCAGGCCCTGGTTCAGCTTTTGTACCAGCCGTGGGCGGGGCACCAGCCTGGCGCGGAGTGGAGGAATGGATAGCTTGCTAGACAGGATTTGCATAGTTTACTAAAATTTAATAGTGCATATATCCTATCTTAGTTTCGGCGGCTTGGCAACTCTCAGCAGGGTGAACTTATCGACCAGTGGGCATCCATTCACCCACAGCCAAAATCTACTCGATGGCCTCCTGCAGTAGGCTATCCAGGTACTCACCACCCGGTAAGGCCGCGGGCTTCCAGCCTGGGGCCAGCCGGTCGAGCAAGATAGCCAGGGCGTTACCCGAATAATAAAAACGCGTATTTCCTGAGCGACCTGCCGTATTAGCCGCTTCTTTCAATTGGGAAGTCCAAAACTGCTGGCGATCACGATAGTTATCAAAACCTTTGTCATTGAGTATGCCCCCAAAGGGTATATAGCTGCTCGCGCCAGCCTGTCGGGTGATCTCCAGCTCAGCATACTTGGCCAGGCCTTCCTCCCATTCGCGCAGGCGCTCCATGTCGACCTGCTCAGGTGTTAGTGCTGAGCGGCGTTCCGCGCGCAACGACAGGAATTGGCGGGCAAAATCAACAGCATCGGTATCCGTGGGCGCCAGCACGGCCTGTAACAGCAGGTTCATCTCCTCCTTCCAGGATCCTTCCATGGTATCGAAAGGATAAGTGGCTTCCACACCATATATTTGTTCTGAAGCATTGAGCTGCTCCTCTGCCAGCTGGCCTTCAAAGGCGTGGAACGACTCGTGCTCCAGGGCAGCAATGTATGTTTCGGTCTTCCCCATCAAAACAGCCCACACCAGGCGGACCGGAACGATGTTTCTGAGGATAGGTGGCAGGTCCCGTTGAAAACCCCGGTAAAAATCGATCTCGCCATATTCGTGGGTCTGAAAAGTTGCCACCCATTGGTCGCCAACCAGAACGGTGAAGCCTTCTGGCGTCTTATTGGGGTCGAGGATGGGGGTACGGTAGTAAGGCTCGCTCATAAATGAATCATCTGGAACCTGCTCCCATGGTCCGCCACGCGCTTCCAGGCTGGGAATCTTCAGCCATCCAGCCGGGGGGGTGGCATACCCCACCAGGAAGGCATACTTCTCGTTGTGAACGATGATGGGGATATCTACCTGCGACCAGCCGGGCCACACGGCATCTCCCAATGATTCACGCAGGTGCAAGGCTTCTGCCAGGTGATCTTTATCCAGCTGGCTCAGGTGATCAGCCAGTTCGGAATGCGTGGGAAGGCCCAGGTTGCTGATGGCTGAGGCAGCAAGTATTATGGCCATGAGGCCAATGAGACTTAGCGGAATTAGAAGGCAGCTTTTCTTGATCTTGTTTGGCTTGACGGGCATATTTTTCTCCATTGTAGACGATGAGCCTGGACGATGAGCCAGGCTATTGTGTTGAAGCTCCAGGGCTTTTCGATGAGATAATCGCCAACGCGATAATTGTGGTCCAAATAAGTGGTGGCGAGACCGGATCATCGAGATCGACGGGGAAGATAAGCAGGCATTCTGATGACCGTTCGGTAAAAGCAGGATATTCAGTTAAAGAACAGCAACGATAGACCAGATGATACCATAGCTTTACCGTATGCACCTACGACCGGCAGTGAAGCCGTTCATGTGTTTCATGGGCACTCCCGAGTAGATGATGATGCGCATGCGCAATTCACCCGGCTGGGCGATGTTCGAAGCCGTGGCACCCACCCTGGAGTATAACGGCGCGGAAATCGGCGAGGACCGCTCGGTGGTTGCAGCACGAGCCGCAAAAGTGATGGTGCCCACACTCATCATGGATGGCGGGGAGAACCTGACCGCCATGCCTTTCATGCGCGCCACTGCCCTGGCCCTGGCGAAAGCCATCCCGCATGCCCGGCAGCGCACCCTCGAGGGGCAGACCCACGCCGTGCAAGCTCAAGTTATAGCGCCGTTGCTTGTTGAGTTCTTTACTCAACCCCCTGGAGTGCAGGTGTAATTTTATTTTGAGAGCTCATCTTGCTTGCATTCACGCTTGAACCTGGGTGCTTACGGAGGATTTCATTACCCTGGTGGATAATGACCATGCTAACCAGCAGGCACACGCGCTGGAAAGCAAATCAGCTTGTTGCCAGGTGATAGTGCGGAAGAATAGCGGAAAGTTCCATTTTAATAATAAACCTCGATAGTATTTGACATATTGGATGAAATTTGGTATAATACTTCAAATTCGTCGTGCAGCCTGAGGGGCGGGAACCAACAGAGTAGGAAATTTTTTACAAGAAGACATATCAGGCGATAGGACTTTAAATCTGGTAATGGTATAGGAATTAACCTTCAGGGGAAATGGTACTCTTACACTTGAGATATTGCTCTTGAAGTTTAATCTACCAGGCGTTGAAAAATAAACCTGGGCAAAGGTTCACATCCTGAGCTCAATTGTTAAGGCAGAGGAGCAGTTGCCGCTAAAGGCAACTGTGGGAGGGAAAAATGAGATCCAGGTATATATATTTATTCATGGTTGTCGTACTGGTTCTGGCATTTCTGGCGCCAAGTACACCAGCTTTCTCACGTCCTAAACGCACACCAAATCCTACCACGACTCCAACGCCTACGCCAATCGAGAGCCCAACGCCTACACCAATCGAGAGCTTAACACCTACGCCAATCGAGAGCCCAACACCTACACTCATCGCAAGCCCAACACCTACTCTGATTGCGAGCCCTACCTCTGACCCCGGCCCGAGCAGCAATTGTGCCACGAGCACACCTCCATCTGGGGCATATTCAGTAACACTGTGTTTTTCCTCACCAGGCGATGGCAGCGTGGTTAGCGGAGATACTACGGTAGAAGCTACGGTGAGTGTCAGCGGTTCCAACCCGGGCATCTCTCGCATGGCCTTTACGATCAATGGATACGAGCTGATCACAGATTTTAAGAGTCCCTATACATTTATCCTGCCGACTACGAAGTGGCAGGATGGCAACTACCAGATTGCTGCCGAAGCGAATATGCGCGATGGCTACGTAACTGCCAATCAGGCAACCATCAACCTGAGCTTTGGTAACGGGATCGACCAGCCGCCGGTAAATAACAACACGTTTACCCCCTCTTCCGGCACAATGCCCCCCAATGGCTCGCCGTTCATCGTGGCAGCCACAGGTGACGGGGCAGATGGCGCGGTAAATGCCGAGAACGTGGCTAATATGATCGCCGCAAGTAATCCGAATTTATTCCTGTATTTGGGCGATGTTTATCTAGATGGCACAATAGCCGAGTTCTATAACTGGTATGGGCCAGGGAATTACAGTTACAGCCAATTACGCTCGATTACCAACCCCACCATTGGCAACCACGAATATATTGGCAGCTCAGCGGCAGGTTACTTTGATTACTGGGACAATGTTCCCGATTACTATAGTTTTGATGCGGGAGGCTGGCATTTCGTGAGCCTGAATTCCAACAGATCACATATCGGTGTGGATATAAACTCAGCCCAGTACGCCTGGCTGGAACAGGACCTGGCAGCCAACGCCAGCAGCTGTACGATCGTCTACTACCATCACCCGCTGTTCAATATTGGCCCTGAGGGGTTTGAAACAGCCATGTCGGATATCTGGGCACTGATGGCGCAAAATGGGGTATCGATCGTGCTCAACGGACATGACCATGATTACCAGCGCTGGGTACCGTTGGACGGAAGTGGTAATCCCAGCCCAACGGGGATCACCGAATTTGTGGCAGGGGGTGGAGGCCACGGCTTGCAAACAGTCACTGACTCAGATTCAAGGGTAGCTTTCTGGGATGATACCAATCCCCAGGCATTCGGCTTCCTGGAGCTGGCGCTAAATGCCAGCGGGGCCAGTTTTGAATACATCAACAGCAGCGGGGTGACTCTCGATTCAGGGGTAATCCCGTGTAGTAAAACGGGCGATGATACCGAAGCGCCCAGCGTGCCCGGCGGGTTTAATGCCGATGTCAGCAATGCTACCCAGGTGGACCTGGATTGGCAGGCTGCGACAGATAACGTGGGTATAGCAGGCTACACCATTTATCGAGATGACGCAGTGCTTGCTACTGTATCTGGTTCCACCCTCAGCTATTCGGACCATACGGTGTTCCCCTCCACCGACTATACCTATGCGGTGGACGCATTCGACAGTGCTGGAAACCATTCGGCGCAGTCCTCCCCTGCCAGTGTGACCACCCCGGCCATGCCGCCCAACCTGACTTTCTTTGTTGGGCAGGATACGTACGTCAATGCCAGCTACCCCAATAACAGCTATGGCTCGGCGACTGTGTGGCGGGTGGATGGCTCACCTGATCTGCATGCCTACCTGCAATTCATCGTTCAAGGGCTGGGGGGATATAACATCACAAGTGCCTTTTTGCTGGTATATGCCAATAACAATTCAAGCATCGGGATTAATGCCCTGAGTGTGGCAGATAACAACTGGAATGAAAGCTCGGTTACTTATAATACTGCCCCGGCGTTGGGAAGTCTGGTCTCGTCTTCCGGTTCATACCTTGCGGGCAGCTGGGTGTTGCTGGACGTATCGCCATACGTGATAGGCGAAGGCGCATACAGCTTTGGCATTACCACGCCGGGTTCATCCACCCTTAGCTTTGCTGCAAAAGAGTCGGGGGTGAATGCTGCCCAGCTGGTGGTGGACCTGGATGTGGCTGATACTGAGGCGCCTAGCACGCCAAGCGGCCTTACAGCCAACGCCGTCAGCGCCTCCCAGGTAGATTTAAGCTGGCAGGCTTCGAACGATAATATTGGCGTGGCTGGCTACACCATCTACCGCGACGGTGCAGAATTAACCACCGTGCCGGGCTCTGCCGTGGTGTACAGCGATAATACGGTTTCAGCTTCCACCACCTATAATTATGCCGTGGATGCCTTCGATGTCGCCGGCAATCATTCGGCGCAGTCCTCCCCTGCCAGCGTAACCACCCCCGCCTTGCCTTCCAACCTGACTTTCAACGTAGCGGAAGATACCTATGTCAATTCCGCTCACCCCAATAACAGCTATGGCTCGGCCACCAGCTGGCGCGTGGATGGCTCACCCGACACTCATGCTTACTTGAAGTTCGACGTGCAGGGTACGGAGGGTAACCAGATACAGCATGCCTACCTGACGGTGTACGCCAACAGCAGCTCGAGCGTAGGTATCAACGTGGCCAGTGTGGCAGATAACAGTTGGAATGAGTACACCATGACTTATAACACCGCTCCCGCGTTGGGTGACCTGCTATCTAACACCGGCGCGTTCACTGGCGGCACCTGGCTAACCTTTGATGTCACTTCCTATATCACCGGTGATGGCACCTACAGTTTTGGCGTGTTGACTCCCGGGTCAACCGCTATCGGCTTTGCCTCCAAAGAATCAGGGGTCAATTACGCTCAGTTGACCCTGGAGCTCCCGTAATTCGTCCGCAAATGGAAGGGATATGAGCAGCGGGCTGCTTGAAAGGATTTTTCAGGCAGCCCGTTATTTTTTTATTTCATCTCCAGTCGCCTTGTATGTGCCAAGTATAATATGAGTTCAGGCGCATAATCCAGCTGAAGTTTTCAGATTTTGCTGTAACTGCAAGCCGCGATGTTTTGCGACCCTCGAAGGCTACGAGTAGCTTGACTGGCCTGGCGTGTTGACGGTAGTTTGCCAGTTGAGAGGAATATCGTTATTATGCCCCGGAGATGAAACATGAAGGATAGGAAGATCAGCAACGCATACGGATATTTCGACGAGCGAACCGGAGAGTATGTCATCACTCGCCCCGATACACCCACGCCATGGGTGAACTACCTGGGACAGGGCGGTTATGGCGGGATCATCTCGAACACGGCAGGGGGGTATTCCTTCGACCGTGATCCGCGCAACCGGCGGGTGACGCGTTACCGCTATAACGCCATACCGGTTGACCAACCAGGCCGCTATTTTTACCTGCGCGACCAGGAAAGTGGAAAGTATTGGAGCCCCACCTGGCAGCCCATCCCCAAGACGAAACTTACCGCCTATGAATGCCGGCACGGACCCGGTTATACGCGCATCCGCAGCCGCTTCACGGGCATCGAGTGCGATTCGCTGTACTTTGTGCCTCCCTCCAGAGGCCTAGAAGGGATGAGCCAGGAGGACGAGGCGCCCTGCGAGCTGTGGGTAGTGCGCCTGCGAAATCGCTCTAGACGGGTGAGGCTGCTGCGCTCGTTCAGCTATGTGGAGTTGAGCAACTGGAGCGCAGATGCCGACCTGAACAACCTGGACTGGGGCCAGCACGTTTTGCACAGCCGGGTAGTCGGTGGAGTCATCCACATGCAGGCTCAATTTCGACCCACCACCACTTTCTTCGCCAGCAGCCGCTCCCCCATCGGGTTTGACACCGAGCGCGAGACCTTCACCGGCGAGTACCGGGACCTGTCCAACCCCATCGACGTGGAGCGCGGTGAGCTGCAAAACTCGCAAGCGGCACGCGGCAACAACGTGGGCGTGCTAGGGCATGAATTCCGGCTAAACCCACATGAGGAGCAACAAATCATCTACATCCTGGGTGTCACCGACACCCCCGGACGGATTGACGAGGTCGTGGGCTATTACCAGCAGGCGCATAATGCCGAAGCAGCATTCAACGCCCTTAAAGAGGATTGGGACGGTTACCTGGGCAAATTCCTGGTCGACACACCCGACGCCGAGATGAACGCCATGCTCAACGTGTGGAACCAAGTGCAGTGCCGGGCGACGCTGTTCTGGTCGCGCTTCGCCTCGGCGTATGAGACCGGCCTGGGCAGGGGCATGGGCACCCGTGATTCAGCCCAGGATACCCTGGCAACGGTGCAAAATTCACCCCTCAGGACCAGGCACAACCTTTCCATGTTGTGGAAGCTGCAGTTCGCAGACGGCCATACCTGGCACCAGGTATTTCCACTCACCGGAGAGGGTGGGGCGGGGCTGGCAGCTGAGCACCCCGACTGGCCGCAGTGGTTCTGTGATGACCACCTGTGGCTGATCATTGCCACGGTCGCCTACCTGCGCGAGACGGGCGATTACGGTTATCTTGAAGAACGCCTGCCTTATACGAATGGCGAGGAAGATTCAGTATGGGGGCACCTGCAGCGGGCGGTGGATTTCACCATCACTCACCGCGGCCCACACGGACTGCCGCGCCTGGGCTTTTCGGATTGGGATGATACGATGAACCTCGACCATGGCTCGGGCAAGGCCGAGAGCGTGATGGCAGCCCAGCAATTCTGCCGGGCGATGCTCGACCTGGTGGAGTTATGCGAGCACATCGGGAAGGACGAAGATGCCCAGGGGTTCATGGCATTGAAACAGCAGATGGCCGAGACCATCAACCGGGTGGCGTGGGACGGCGACTGGTATGTGCGAGCCTTTGATGATGATGGCGTGCCGGTGGGCGTGAAGGCGGAGAAATACCAACAGATTGGGCTGAACACCCAAACCTGGGCAGTGATCGGCGAATGCGCTTCCAAGGAACGTGCCTCTCAGGCCATGCACAGCGCCCATGAAAGGCTGAATTCTCCCTTTGGCCTGGCAATATTAGCCCCCGCCTACAAGCACAACGACCCGCGCATCGGCGGCACCACCACCTATCCGCCGGGCGCCAAGGAAAATGGCGGCATCTTCTGCCACACGAACACCTGGGCAATCATCGCCGCCGCCCGCCTGGGCTGGAATGTGTTAGCATACCAATATTACCAGCAGATCATGCCCCTGAGGCGCCAGGACAGCGAGGTGTTCAAGGTGGAGCCGTACGTGTACTGTGCCAACATCTGCGGGCCTGAGCACCCCCAATTTGGCTATGGGCGCAACGCATGGCTGTCGGGCACGGCCTCGTGGACCTACGTGGCAGCCACTCAATGGCTCCTGGGCATCCGGCCGGCTTTCGATGGGTTGAGAGTTCATCCGGCGATTCCCGCGGATTGGCCAGGGTTCAGCGCCAGGCGGGTGTTCCGCGGAGTGACCTACCACATCCGGGTGGAGCGGGCCGGGAGCGGGAACGCCATCTCGCTGGTGGTGGATGGCAGGCCAATTCGGGGTGATTTAATACCGTTCCCGGGTAAAGGTAAACAAGAAGTGCATGTGAATGGTACACTGCTATGAAAGCGCAGGTAGATATGGCAGATGGTAAAAAACCCGCCAGGGAATTAAAGATCTTGTTCATCGGGGGCACTGGCATCATAAGCTCGGCTTGCTCGGCGCTGGCCCTCGAGCAGGGCATGCAGCTGTACCTGCTCACGCGTGGCAAGAGCATCAGGCCCATCTCCCGGGGTGCCATCGCCCTGCAAGGTGATATCCGCCAGCCAGCTACGCTGTCGGCGACCATAAACGACTTGACTTTCGATGCTGTGGTGGAATGGGTGGCATTCACCCCCCAGCAGGTGAGCAGCGATATCAAGCTGTTTGCGGGGCGCACGCAGCAATATGTTTTCATCAGCTCAGCCTCCGCCTACCAGAAACCACCCGAGAGGCTGCCTGTTACAGAGAACACCCCGCTGACCAATCCTTATTGGGAGTATTCGCGCCGGAAGGCTGCCTGCGAAGCGCTGCTCATGGAGCACTGGGAGAGGGAAAAGTTCCCATGCACGGTTGTGCGCCCGTCCCATACCTACGACCGCACGCTGCTGCCGTTTCATGGGGGCTATACAAGCGTGGGGCGCATGCGAGCTGGCAAATCGGTGGTGGTGCATGGCGACGGCACTTCACTGTGGACTATGACCCATCACCGCGATTTCGCGGTGGGTTTGCTCGGCCTGCTGGGCAACCCGGCAGCGATTGGTGAAAGCTTCCACATCACTTCAAGTGAAAGCCTGAGCTGGAACCAGATTTACTCCATCGTGGGGCGTGCCGCAGGGGTAGAACCTCGGCTGGTGCATGTGCCTTCGGAGGTGATTGCCAGGTATGACCCCGAGTGGGGCGCCTCGCTGCTGGGAGATAAAGCCCACAGCATGATTTTCGATAACACGAAGATCAAAAAGTTCGTACCTGAATTCGATCCGCTGATCCCCTTCGAGCAGGGGGCCAGGGAGATCATCACCTGGTACGACGAAGACCCCAGGCGGCAAGTGGTGGAGCCTTTTATCGATGACCTGCAAGACAGGCTGGTGGAAGCCATGCACAGGGTATCGCCATAGAAATCACCCCTGTTCGGGAAGCAGCACCAGGCGCAGTGTAATAAAAACAACCAGCGCCACCAGGAGCAAGATCAGGGCAATTGGCTGGGCGGCATCCAGGCCAAAACCGGTGAAGCGCTCGTAAACCAGTATGGGGGCTATCTTGGGATGGTAAGCCAGGATGACCACTGCGCCGAACTCGCTGATGCCGCGCGCCCACATCATCACCATCCCGCCCAGCACCCCTCGCCAGGCCAGCGGGAAAGTGACCTTTGAAAAAGCCTGCCAGTGGCTGGCCCCATCAGTATAAGCCACTTTTTCATATTCCTCATCCACCATGGCGAAGGATTCGCGGCTCAAGTTCACCAGGAACGGCAGGCTGACGAACAGCATGGCCACCACGATGCCCGCCAAGTTGTCTGTGAAGGTGAGGCCTAGCGGACCCAGCACCTGCCCAAGCATGCCGCGCCTGCCGAAAACCAGCAGCAGGGCGATACCGGCAGCCGTATGGGGGATCACCACCGGCAGGTTTATCACGGCTTCCAGCAGGTGCTTACCCCGAAATGCATGCCGGGCCAGCAAATAGGCCAGCGGGATGCCTGTTACGAAAGCCAGCATAGTGGCTATGGCGCCGGCGGTAAATGTCAGGCCGATCGATTGCAATACTTCGGGGTCGGCAAAGGAGGCCAGTAGGGCAGCCGGCGTGGTGGATAGAACGGTACTGACCAGCGGCAGGATGACGAACAGGATGAGCAAGGCTCCCAGGACCGAAAATAGCAGGTTAAAGGCAAGATTCCTGCGTCTCATTGAGAGCCTGATGAGACACAATACTTGTGCAATTCAGCCGGGACATTTTGGTAGTTATCTGCAATAACCGGGTCGAACATGGTGTGGTGGTCGGCCTCCATCACGGCGCGGCCTGCCGGGCTGAGCAGGAAGGCGATGAAAAGCGTCGCCTCTTTGGGATGGGGGGCGCTGCTGGGGATGGTGATGCCGTAGCCGATACGCTCGCCGACAAATACTGGCTTCACCGAAGCAAAACGCTGCAGGTCCTCGTCCACCTGGACCTTGCTATACACCTCCTGGTAAGCTTCCTCCCCCAGGTTGATGCCATCCGGCAACCCCACCATTTTTAAGCCATGCTGATTTATAACGCTTTCATATTCTAAGGCGTAGTCCAGGTCTCCTGATTCCAGCAGGGCGATCAGCTCCATGCTGGCGCCGCGCAGGATGACGTGAGATTCCGACCTCGTCTCCAGGATAACGGGCACCGTGATGGTGGTCATATCATTGTCATTGAAGATGCCCAGGGGGAAGCTGAACTGGCCTTTGAACATATTGGTGAAGGCGGTTGGATGCTGGTAATACTCACCTGCCAGCGCGAATAGCATCAGGGTGCGGTAGCCGACGGGGTCGAAGCGCGGGTCTGCCAGCCCCACTCGCACATCCGGGCGGGTGAGAATCTCGTACCAGTTATCGCTGTTGATTTCGGAGGCGTACAAACTATCGGTACGATAGGCGATATCCAGGTGGTTGCTGGCAAACCTGATGTACCAATTGGAGTAGGGCAGGCCGGTGTCGGGATCATTGCTGGTGTACATCAGCATGGGCAGCAGGGAGGCATCAGCAGTGGCTACCACGTCGATGGGCTCGTGCAGCTCGGTGGTGTGGCGGATGACCTGGATGCTGCCGTGGTACTGGGCCTGGATATCGATGCTGGGATACTGGCTCTCGAACGCTTTTTCCAGGTCATTGAAAGGGATGATCAGGCTGCCGGCGGCAAACACCACCAGGGGCGTTTTATTCTTTTCAGCCGGCGAGGCTAGTGAGCAACCGGTGGTCAGGATCGACAGGCTAAGCAGAGTAGCGATCAATAGTGATAATGGCTTTTTCATAGGGGCAAGCTGGTTCGGCAATCGCCGGGAATGACCAATCTGAGTATACCCAACAACTGCCAATCTTGGTAATAAAGAAAGAATGGGCTGATGCAACCCATCCATGGTTGCCCGGTGGAGGCTATTTTACGGTAATGCTCACCAGCTGCTTCACCCATGCCTTGCTCGACTGCCCGTCCATGGCGGCGTTGTACACTCCGGCGGTTTCCGGGTCAAACGAAACCAGGCAGTTGGCGCAATCCTTCACGGTGGCGAGGTCGAGATCAGCGCTGAAGCCATCGCTGGCGGTGAGCGTGACGGTGGTGGCACCATCCTGGACGCCGGCTTTGTCCAGCAAATCATTCAAGCGCACACCGGTGTAGTCGGTGGGGCCATTCTTGGGGTGCTCCAGGCTCACGGTTACCACGCTCATGTCGTGCAGGTCAGCATCGGTGAGCTGCAGCTCTTTGCTCACCGAGCCGGTAACCGTCAAGGTAACCGGCGCAGGCGTGCCGCCTGCGCCACATGCAGACAGCAAGACAGCTGATAGCGCCAGTAAAGAAATAATCAATAGTATGGTGCGGTCGTGTTTCATGCTTGGTTCTCCTCTTTACGATTGATTTAGTCTACCTCCCGGTTTTAGCCGGTGAGGGCGGTTCCAGGGGTAAAAATTTCAGCTCGGCTTATATAGATCAGGCCGCGCCAACCCACCAGTACCTATTTGACCTCGATTTGGACGACGTTTTTTACCCAGGTGCTGGTTTCAAGCTCGGGTAATACGATCATATAGCTGCCGGGCGTGTCCGTGAAAGCCAGCAGATTATGGGGGCAATCCAGGACGTCCGACAGCCTAACTTCCGTCGCATAACCATCTGAGGCGGTAAAAACCACTTTCGAGGCACCGCTTTTGACTCCCGCCAGGTCGAGCAAATCGTTCAGGCCGACTCCCTGGTAATCCTGAGGGCCTTCCTTGGCTTCGGCGGTGATCTGCATGGTGTCCATGGCCCTCAGGTGCGCATCTGCCAGGGTGAGCTCCTGGTTCACCAGCCCGCTGATGGTGAGCGTGCCTGAATTTTCAGGAGCTGGCACCACCGTTGGCGTGATAACGGGTGGGACGTTGGCCACGATTTTCGTGATCTGCCCCAGCATCTGGTCGGGCTGCACGTCGGCACCCACCAGGCGCAATGGGTAGTACAACTCGGGCAATTCGTCATCGTTCACCAACTGTGCCACGATGACCTGTCCGTCCTCCTTGATGGCCTGGCTGTCGAGAGTCACCGTCGTTCCCCCAGCGCTCACCAGGTCAACCGTGTAGCCTTCATCGGCCAGGGTGCGGTTATAAGCGATGTCCGAATGGCTGTCGGCGTCATCCACTTCACCCACCAGTAGCCACAGGGGCACTCCCACCCATTGCTGGCCATTTTCATCCTGCCACATGGTGCCATGGCAGCTGGGTGCGGCGCAAGACATGTATGAGTCGCGGGTGACCGGTGAAGCGATGGCCCCGGTCAAATCCAGTGTCCAAGTCTGCCCGGCAGCCTTGACTTCCACCCTGTTTACCCATTTGACCGACCAGTGGCCATCAACCACCTGGTTATTCTTGCTGCTGATGACTGCCAGCCTCAAGGTTCCTTCCTCTTTGCTGTTCAAGAGCTGCCCGTTATGCTCATAGGCCAGGATGGCTACCAGGGGGCCATGTTCCGGCATCTCATTACCGGTGGCAGGGTCATAGGTTATAAAATCGCCGTTCATCACCTGGTCGTACGAAAAGGTCATGCTGTAGCCGTCTTCGGCGGTGATGGTGACGCCCATGGATGGATCAAAATCAACGTTGAGATAGGCAACCAGGTCTTTGAGGGATACACCTTTGAACAGCTCCGGGATGGTAATCTGCCCGGTGCTGCTCTTAATGCCCGCCTGGCCTTCGGTCACCGGCAGCTGCTGCAGCTGAGCAAGGGTCAGTGTGTTGCCACCCTTTGGGCCCACCAGGGTGAGGATCTTCTCGGTGGAGGCCTCAGTGGGGGCCAGCGGGGCAACCGCCGGTGAAGCACCACAGGCGGCCAGCACAAGGGAAAAAATCAGGAAGAGAATGAGTGCAGGTTGTTGGAAGCGATGGTGTTTCATGAAAGGTATCTCCTCATAATGGAATTAATTCGCCGGTATGCGTGGTGTCATAGCCATGCAGGGCATTAACGCCCTGGCGGAATGGCAGGGTTTGTATCGTATCCATGAGCGGCTCGAGCAGCTGACTTTGTTCTTGAGTGTAGATCAGGTCATAGCGCTCGTGGAACAGGGGGATGAAATCCAACCCGAGCTGGTGGGCTGTAGCCCGCAAGCCCAGGGCCACATCGGCGGCGCCTGATTGGACGGCACGACCGCAGGCGGTATGTGTGTTCACGAAATTCGCGTAGCCGTTAACTTTTTCGGTAGGGATCCCTGATTCTTGTAAATGGCGGTCGAGCCACAGGCGAGTGCCGGAGCCCGGGTTGCGGTTGATGAAGGAGACGTCCTGGCGCGCCAGGTCAGCCAGGGAGCGGATGGCCTTGGGATTACCTGGGGCGGTCATCAGGCCTTGCTCGCGATAGGCCAGGGTGATGACCCGCATGGGCCGATCGGGAAAGAGGTGGCGCACGAAGGGCAGATTGTACTCTCCATTCCGGTCGAGCAGGTGAGCTCCGGAGAGATGGCATAGGTTCTGCCGTAATACCACCAGGCCATCCAGGCTGCCCACCGGCAGGCTGAGCAAATCCAGGTGGGCAGACAGCATTTCGGTGAGGAATTCCACGGCCAGGTCATGGCTGCCCGAGAAGACGATCACCGGGCGCTGCTTCGACTGTGGCAGGATGAGCTCCTGCACCAGGTAGCCTCCTGCACGGGCGCGGTAGAACTTTTCCACCACTCCTGACTGGACACGGGTTTCTGCAAGCTCCACCAGGCCGGCCGCTTCTAGCTGCTTCAAGTGGTGCCGCACCCAGGCGGGGTGCTCGCCGATGAGCTTTCCCAGCATGGTCAGTGAGGCGGGCCCGGACATTAAATATTGCAGGATTGCGCGCCGCTTGGGGTCGGCAAGGATTTTTAATTGTTCAAATGAATGAAGATGTTGGATGGAGCCCATAGCCGTTAAGTTTTTCCTTAACGGTGATAAGTATAATCGAGGCCGGTGACTTTGTCAAACCCGAAAGGCAACCCGGAAGGCAATATCGCAGGCAGGCATTCATCCTTGGGGAAAGATAAATATTCGGTTGATTCTTCCATTGTGGATCAGGAATTACAATTTATTGAGCCTGTCACCTGGCATGCTCAGTCAAGGTGGGCGAAACGGATTTTGAGGATGCGGGTGATGTAACCGAAGCCGGCTACTCCGAATTGGAGCAGGTTGACCTTGGACTTGGATACTCCCCTGAGGCGCTCAGTGAAGGTATAGGGGATTTCGAGCACTTTCAGGCCTTTACGCTGGCAGGCATAGATGAATTCGATGAAATAAGCCCCGTATCCCGCGGGTGTGAGTGAAACATAATCTAGCACATAGCGGTGCATGAGGATAAAGCCGCTATCATAATCCAAAACCCCGTGCCCCAGTACGAAACCTGCCAGGAGGTTCACCAGGCGGCTGGAGAGCACTCGTGATCGCGCACGCGCATCTTTGCCGCCCTCAGCATAGCGTGAACCGATTACCACGTCGTATTGCGCCAGGGCTTCCAGCATGTGAGGAAGCAAGGCCGGCGGGTGGCACAGGTCGGCGTCCATCCAGCCGATAAATTCCCCTCGCGATTCGATGATGCCACGGTTAATCGCGGAAGCCAGGCCGCGTGTATTGATGCGCCGGATAATCGTTACGTGTGGGTCAGCCATGTCGCTGGCGATTTTCCAGGTCTGGTCAGGCGAGTTATCGTCGACGATGATGATCTCCAGCGGGTCGGGTACGGTAGCACACACAGCGTGCACCATATCCTGGATGTTTTCAGCCTCGTTGTAGGTGGCCAATATGATAGACACTAACCCCCGAGAGTCGGGATTGCTTTCAGGTGCTGCATCGGGCGCTTGGTGGTGGGGCATGTTCAGGAAAGGATTTTCTCAACTGCTCGGCACACTTCATCCAACTGAGCCTCGGCGAGGGTCAATCCGGAGGGCAGGTACAGACCCTGGCGGGCGATGCGCTCTGCAACCGGGTAATGCTCGCCCTGGAATAAGCCCATCCGGCTGTATACCGGCTGCTCATGGATACCCAGGAAGAATGGCCGGGTTTCAACCCCCTGTGAGCGCAACCGGCGGGCGAATTCGAGCGCATTGAGCTGGGTGCTTTCATCCAGCACCAGCCCGTACATCCAATATACCTGCCTGGCCCAGGCTTCCTCTACGGGCAATTGCAAGGTGGAAATATGTTGCAAGCGCTGGGTGTAAGCCTGGCCCATCCAGCGTTTTCTTGCTATCGTCTCCTGCATGCGCTCGATCTGTGCCAGCCCGATGGCCGCTTGCAGGTTGGTCAGGCGGAAGTTATATCCCAGCTCAGTATGGTAAAAACGCCGCTCGGGTTTGAAGCACAGGTTCCTGAGACTGCGAGCCTGTTCAGCGATTTGGGGATCATCGGTTAGCACCATGCCGCCCTCGCCGGTGGTCACCAGCTTGTTGGCATAGAAGCTGAATACGCTGATATCCCCCAGGCTTCCGCAGCGACGCCACTTGGCAGAGGAGCTGCCCCTTTTCGAGAGATATTCGGCCCCGTGGGCCTCTGCTGCATCCTCGATGATATGTAACCCATGCTGTTCTGCCAGTGAGATCAGGGGGTCCATATCCACGGGGTGCCCGTAGATGTGCACCGGCATGATGGCACGTGTGCGGCGCGTAATTTTCGCCGCCACCTGGTCCACATCCATGCACCAGGTCCGCGGGTCGGCATCCACCAAGACGGGTATGCCGCCGTTATACGTCACCGCCTGTGCGCAGGAGATGATGGTGAAGGTGGGCATGATCACTTCATCACCCGGTTGCAGGTTGAGGCAGGCAACAGCCACCTGTAGGGCGGTGGTGCCATTGCTGACGGCAACTCCGTAGCCCATGCCACAATATCTGGCCCAGGCTTGCTCGAAGCTTTCCAGGTATTTGCCGGAGGAGGATATCCAGCCGGTTTTCAAACAGTCCAGGACGTATTCGATTTCCTGCTCGCCAATCAACGGCTCGTTGACCGGGATCATCAGAATAATTCCTTGTCGGCTGCTCCGGCATAGGGTCCCAGCTTGATTTCCAGCAGGGTGGTCTTTTCGAGGATGCGGAAGCCATGCCCGCCCGAAACCATCAGCACGAAATCGCCTTGCTGGAGCTCACGTGTAGCCAGCAGGTTTTTATCTTGGTCGAAGATGTCGATCTCCAGCCTGCCCTGGCGGATGATGAGCGCTTCAGAGCTGGAGACATTCGAACGGTCAACATTCTTGTGGATATGGCGCCTGATCACGCCACCGGCAGGGTAGACTACAAACCCCACTTGCTGGGCCAGGTCAGGAGAGGTTATGAAAGTGGTTTCGGAAGGCTCGTATTCACGACTGATGATAATACTGGTAAGCACATCACCGGCGGTCTTGATATATTCAATGCTCATAACAGATCACCTTTTTCCTGATTTGCCTGATCGCGGAGCGGGATGAACGTACGGTGGGAATCATACCACAGGCTCCATGTGTGTAAATTTGCTCAGGGATGGCAGGCCTGGATATTGTACAACCTGCGGAACTGACCGCCGGGCATGTCCATGGCTTCCACCAGCTGGGCGCAGGGTTGTTGATAAGCCGCCTGGATATCCGGCGCAATGGATTGCCACCAGGATTCGTTCATATAAACATATGCATAGCCAGCGGCAGCCGCGCTGGAAGGATCGGGTCGCGACACCAGCTCCTTCCAGCTTTCGGAACGCTGGTACACGTCGGTGGCGGCGAACGAAGGGCGGCCAAACAACATCACCGCCCGTTCGGGCATCGAATCTAGCACTTGGGCATTTGTTTCTAGCCGGTTCCAGTACGTGCGGGCGAAGTCACCCTCATGGTATTCGATATAATAGGTGGTTTGGGGGATGGGGATCGCCACCATCTCGATGGACAGTGTGACCAGGCCGGCCAGGATGGCAATCCCATAACCGACCCCGGCTGCCATGCGGAAGCCATATCTCGCCCTCACCAGCCATAACCAAAGCACAGGGAAGGCCAGTACGTAGCTCAGCCACAGTGAGGCCCCCACCAGTCGGGTGATGTCAAAATCCAGGCCGTACTTAAAAAACGCCGGGAAGAGCAGGCTGATGATCGCGCCTGCAGCCAGTGATTGGGGCAGGTGGCGGGTTTCGCTTCTTCGCTTGAGCCAGTAGATCATCACCAGGGGAAAAAGGATGAGCGCCGGGCCGGCTTCGACCAGCAGGATCACTACCTGGCCTGGATCAGTCAGGGATAGGGGTCCTAGATGGCCTGAGGGGATGGCGGGTGGCCAGCGCAGGCTGAAACCCTGAAAGTCGGTCTCCACCACCGGGTAACTGCGACCGGTGAGATGTGATAGCAGGCTAAATACGCCGCCAGTGATGTAACCTCCCTGGAGCAACGCCAGCACAAGACTCACCGCCAGGGGCGCTCCCCAGGTTTTTAACAGGTTGGGATTGCCCGGATGGTGCCGGAGGTGGTTGCGGATGAGACTGATGGTAAGCATGATACCCATCCCGGCTGCCAGCAGGACAAAAACATTCTCCGCGCTTAAAGCCAGGGAGGCCAATACCAGGCTGATGGTAAGCGAGCTGAGCAGCCAGGTTTTACGCGCGCCCCAGATTATCAGCAGCAACAGGATGGTCATCTCCCACATGGCGCCGGTGGCTCCCAGCTGCATGTTCAGCGGCTCAAGGATGCCGCTGACAAAGGCAAAGGGGAACGGCAAGGGGCCGCCTCCATCCATCGGCCAGTAGTTGGTGAGGGCTGTCACCAGGTTACCGCCGGCGGTCATCCCCGAGATATCCATGTGCAGGTTGGCGCTCATGCTATTGAGCAGGGGCGTGGGGATGAGCAGCAGCAGCCAGCGGGTAGCGCCACCCAATATCAATAATATTGTGCCCAGGTATGCCGGTAGCTGTGAGCGTGTAAGCCGGCGTATCCACAGCCAGGCCAGTACGACGGTGCAGGCAAACACGAACGCCCGGCTGATGTCCCAGGCGCTCCAGGTGAAAAACCCTCCCAGCCTGACCATTGCAGCAGCGAAAACCTGTAGGCCGTAGTGATATGCCAGGTTGAGCGACGGATCGAGATAGAAATGGGGAGGAATATCCCCGGTTGCCATTACCGAGATGAGTGGCAGATGGTAATAATCATCGAAGATCGCTAGGCCGCGCAGGATGAGGGTGAAGAACAGGAAGATCCCGCCCAACGCCAGCAGCTGCGGCCAGTGCCTCAGAGGTTCCAGGCTGCTGCGCAGGCATTCTTTATATTGGATTGCGGTTACCAGTCCGGTAAGGAAGAGGATGCTGGAGGCCAGCCAGTAGGCTAGCGGAAGAGTCAGGAGCTGGGCAAGCAGGTTGCTCAATACAACGAACAGGAGGAAACCCAATGCCACCCCCCCGACCAGCTTTTCTCTCTGCTTGAGCCGGAAGGCGCTGTTGGCGATCATCACGCCACCGACAGCCCATAACAGGCACAGCATGGTAAAAACGGCGATATCAGCCGGGCTACCTGTGCGAGTCCAGTAATCCATCCGGTTATCTCATTCGTGCAAACCTACACGTGGTGAAGGTGGTCATGGTTTGGATGTGCCAGTTTAACACTTATCCCGGTTTCCTTACAAGTGGCAATTATAGAATAAGCGCTCTCTTCCCCGATTATCCCACCATTCAGCCATACTTCTGAACCTCAATTTTTCGCTTTTGCCTGGATTAACCCCAAAACGAGCCCGCAAGCAGCTCCCTGCCCAATAAAACCGGCGACCTTACTAGCTTGTTCACATCGCTGAGCCATGTGGCTGACTGTGCCGTAGATTATGCTATAGCCCGCCCATTAATTTATTGCCAGCAAAGAGGATATAATTACACCGATTAATAACTGTGCCAGGATTGTTTGACCCGGTTCGGGCTTATGAACGCAGTTTGTATATATTAAAGGGGGTCTTGCTTAACTTTTTGAGAATACAGACCAGCTTCCATGGCCTGCCCGGGGATAAAAGTGATTAAAAAAAGAATGTAATTTTCAGGTGGGATACTCTTTAGGATTGTAAATATGGACTTATCTGATATTGTGAAAAAATTTGAAAATGTGGAAGAAAAAGCCAAGCAGCTGTTTCAGAATGCCAATCACAGGTCACATGGCTGGCTGGAGATCATCGCCAGCGCGGTGAGTCAGACCTTAAAACCCATCACGTCAATTTCGGCGGCCGCGCTGGCTTATTATGCCCTGTTCTCGCTATTCCCGCTCTTATTAGTGACCACCCGGATTCCACGTCACCAATTCAGTCAAATTGCGGAATTTGGATAATACTCC
>CAYLPS010000014.1:0-53728 GCA_964385625.1 uncultured Anaerolineaceae bacterium
TAGCACAACATTTTCATGCTTGGTAGTGAAAGATGTTCATGTGGACTACTTAAACTGAGGGTTGAATGAGTTGAGCACCTTCATATAATTGGCTCTTTCAAATGCCGCCGGTTCAGCTACTGCACCCTGGCTCATGCTGCCGATCATTTGTTGTACCGATTCATACTCATTCTCAGCCATCCAGGCATCCATACCGGTTAAGATACGCTGGATTACGCTCACCCCATCATCGAGAATGGCAGAGGTGCTCATGGTAACGTTAGCGCCAGCCATAATGGCTTTTATGGCATCCTCGGGGGTATGCACACCGCTAGTGAGCGCCAGGTCAGCATTTACCTTGCCATAAAGGATGGCAATCCAGCGCAGGGGCAGGCGCAGCTCATTAGAATTGCTCAACACCAGGTTAGGCACCACTTCCAGGTTTTCCAGGTCGAAATCGGGTTGATAGAAGCGGTTAAAAAGCACCAGGCCGTTTGCACCTGCGTCCACCAGGCGGCGGGCAATGTTGGGCAGGGCGGTAAAATAGGGCGCCAGCTTGACTGCCAGGGGGATTTCAACTGAGGCGCGTACATCCTCCACCAGCTTGAGGTAGTTGTCCTCCAGCTGGCTGCTGGTGAGATTGATATCGGTAGGCAGGTAATACAGGTTAAGCTCCAACCCATCTGCACCGGCATCCTGGATTTTACGCGCATATTCGATCCACCCACCGGTGGACACGCCATTGAGGCTTCCCAGCACAGGGATGTTAACCGCCTGCTTGGTCCTTTTTACTGCATCAATATACTTGTCTGGCGCCAGCGTGTATTTACCGATATTTGGAAAATAGGTAAGCGACTCAGCATAGGTTTCAGTGCCGCGATTCAGGAAATGGTCAAGCTCCAGGCTTTCGTGGATGATCTGCTCTTCAAACAATGAATACATGACCACCGCGGCAATACCGGCTTGCTCCATCTTTTGTATATTTTCCACTTTTTCGGACAGCGGAGAAGGCGAAGCTACCAGTGGATTCTTGAGTTTCATCCCAAGATAAGTGGTTGTTAGATCTACCATGTAAATTCTCCTTTATATCCCCGATTTATTCATTATCGCCATTGCTGCCGTAATGCATGGCAGCCATCTGCTTGTAAAGTTCCCAGCGTGAATTGACATCCTGTTGGGCAAGCTTCAGCAACATCTCGGCACGTTGCTCATCGCTCTGCAGTAACATGCGATAACGTGTTTCATTATACACATATTGTTCCAATGGAATGGTGGGGTCTTTTGAGTCGATGATGAGTGGATTCTTACCTTCTTCGACCAGTTTTGGATTATAGCGATACAGCGGCCAGAAACCAGATTGGACGGCCAGTTTTTGCTGCTCTAATCCTTTGCGCATATCGAATCCATGATTGATGCAGTGGCTATAGGCGATGATCATGGACGGTCCATCATAGGCATCGGCTTCGACGAAGGCGTTTAATGTTTGCTGGTCACTGGCGCCCATAGCCACCTGGGCCACATAGATATACCCGTAGGACATGGCTATCAACCCGAGATCCTTGCGGGGTACTGCTTTACCATTAGCAGCGAACTTGGCAACCGCAGCACGCGGCGTAGCTTTGGAGGATTGCCCACCGGTATTGGAATATACTTCTGTATCCAGTACCAGCAGATTCACCTTACGCCCCATTGCTAAAACATGGTCCAGGCCACCGTAACCGATGTCATATGCCCAGCCGTCTCCACCAACGATCCACACGCTCTTATGAACTAAGACGTTAGCCAGACTCAGTAAATCCCTGGCGCGTGGGTCTTTCACACCTTCCAAGCGTGATCTTAGCAAGCTAACCCGTTCACGCTGCTCCTTGATCCCGGCTTCAGATGTCTGGTCGGCATTGAGCAAGCCGGTCACCAGAGGTTCACCCACCAGGTCAACCAGTTGAGGCAGCAGCTCCCGGGCGTACTCCAACTGCTTATCCAGGGTCAGTCGGAAGCCGAACCCAAACTCGGCGTTATCTTCGAACAGAGAATTCGACCAGGATGGGCCACGCCCATACTGGTCAGTCGTAAATGGAGTAGTCGGTAGGTTGCCACCATAGATCGAGGAGCATCCGGTGGCATTGGCGATCATCAAACGGTCGCCAAACAGTTGGGTGAGCAGCCTGACGTAAGGCGTCTCACCGCAGCCGGTGCATGCTAGCGAGAATTCAAACAATGGTTGGAGCAGCTGGGAGTTCTTTAATGTACGGACATTAAGCCCAGCGCGGTCCACCAAAGGCAATGCTTGAAAGAAATCCCAATTGGCGCGCTCTTGCTCACGAATGGGAAGTTGGTCAACCAGGTTTAGCGCCTTGCGACCCACTTGCGATTTATCCTTTGCCGGGCAAGCTTCAATGCAAAGGCCACATCCGGTGCAGTCTTCCACTGATATCTGCACTGTATATTTGCTATCTGGGAACTCTTTGAATTTTGCATCCAGCGATTTGAAAGTAGCCGGTGCCTGCTTGAGGTACTTGGGATCGTAAACTTTAGCGCGGATGACAGAGTGGGGACAAACAAAGACGCATTTACCGCACTGGATGCACAGCTCAGGCACCCACTCGGGCACTTCCAGGGCGATATTGCGTTTCTCCCACTGTGTGCTACCCAACGGGTAGGTGCCATCTACCGGGAATGCACTCACTGGCAGGTCATCCCCCTCTAGGCCAATGATCTTTCCCAAAACATTCTTTACGAATTCAGGAGCCTGTTCTGGCACGTGTGGGCGGCGGGTGATGGCGCTGGTCACTGTCTTATCGGTTAAATCCACTTCGTATAGATGGGTAAGTGTTTGGTCTACCGCGTTAAAGTTCTTGTTGACCACCGCTTCTCCGAATTTAGAATAGCTTTTCTTGATGCTGTTCTTGATCTGGTTGATGGCATCCTGGTGGGGCAAAACACCGCTAATGGCGAAGAAGCAAGTCTGCATGATTGTGTTGATGCGCACACCCATTCCGGTTTTGCGAGCAACTTCGTAAGCGTTGATCACAAAAAAGCGCAGCTTCTTCTTCAGGATCACTTCCTGCGCTTCACGCGGTAGGTGATCCCACACTTCATCAGGCTTGTAAAGGCTGTTCAACAAGAAAACGCCACCTTGCATGGCAAATTTAAGCACATCGAAGCGCTCGATAAAGTTGAACTGGTGGCAGCCCACGAATTGAGCATGGCTGATCAGGTAAGGCGCTCGGATGGGTCTTGGCCCAAAGCGTAGGTGTGAAATTGTATTTCCGCCCGACTTCTTTGAGTCATACACGAAGTATCCCTGGGCGTAATTATTGGTTTCATCTCCAATGATCTTGATTGAGTTTTTATTGGCGCCTACCGTACCGTCGGCACCCAGCCCCCAGAAAACAGCACGGGTAACGTCAGGAGATTCGATATTAAAATTAGGGTCATACTCCAGGCTGGTGTGTGAAATATCATCATTGATGCCCACCGTGAAGTGATTTTTTGGTTTTGGCTTGGACATTTCATCAAATACACCCTTGACCATGGCCGGGGTAAATTCTTTCGATGAGAGTCCATAACGCCCACCGATCACGTTAATCTTACGGCCACTCTCAAATACTGCATTGACCACATCCAGGTATAGGGGCTCGCCAGCCGCAGTGGGTTCCTTGGTACGATCCAAAGTAGCGATTGTCAAAACCGTGTCTGGGAGAGCGGCTAATAAATGTTCATTCGAGAATGGACGGTACAGTCGCACTTTGATCACACCCACTTTTTCGCCTTGATCGCTCATGTACCGTGCTGTTTCTCCAGCTGTTTCGGCACCAGAGCACATCATGATAATCACGCGCTCGGCATCCGGTGCACCAACATAATCGAACAGGTTGTATCTCCGCCCCACGGTATCGGCGAATTTATCCATTGCCTTTTGGACGATCTCAGGACAAGCTGCATAATAGGGATTGATCGTCTCTCGGCTCTGGAAAAACACATCGGGATTTTGAGCTGTGCCGCGAATGAAGGGATGGTCTGGAGAAAGGGCACGTGCCCGGTGTGCCTGCACCAGATCATCCGAGATCATTGCGCGAATCTCATCATCGCTGAGCATCTCAATCTTATTGATTTCAGAGGAGGTCCTGAAGCCATCGAAGAAATGCAGGAATGGTACACGTGATTCCAGCGTGGCTGCATGGGCGACTAAAGCAAGATCATGCGCTTCCTGCACCGAGCAGGAAGCCAGCAGGGCAAAACCGGTGGCTCTGGTTGCCATCACATCTGAATGATCACCGAAGATCGATAGGGCGTGAGTTGCCAGGGAACGTGCTGAAACATGGAAGACCGTTGAGCTGAGCTCACCAGCAATCTTATACATATTTGGGATCATCAGCAACAGTCCCTGGCTGGCGGTGAAGGTGGTGCTTAAGGCACCTGCCTGTACTGCTCCGTGTACAGCGCCTGCAGCCCCACCCTCAGATTGCATTTCTGCCACCAAAGGAATGGTCCCCCATATGTTTGGCCGCTTTTGTGCAGACCATTCATCAGCATGCTCTCCCATGCTGGATGAAGGTGTAATCGGGTAAATAGCAATGACCTCACTCACTTTGTGGGCCACATAAGAGGTGGCTTCATTGCCATCAATATTGGCAGTCTGTTTTTTCATCAATCATGCTCCATTTTTAGTTTACGCAGGACGCGTTGAATATCGCTTAATCCCATAAGCCATTGTAATAGTTTAGCCGCGGCAGGGGTAAAGAGACAGTTATATATGGCACAAAAATCACCTGTACCCTGTCATGTCTCATTATTATGCGCATGATGTGGATGGCAATAAAAATTTACTTGGTCATCTAATTGGGGTATGATTTTGTGCTATACTTTAAACATGGTTGAGGACCGGCAAATGTGGGCTAATTGGGCGCGTATCCTGCAGTGGTGGGGGTTAAAAGAGCCGATTGCTTCTTTCCTTGAATCGGCCGGCGCGCTTAATGTGATACTTGCCCAGGTGGTTTATATTAGCCAGCCATTATTTTCTGGTGTGGTAAATCCAGGTTCACTGGATAATTTTGCCCAAGTTCTCGAAGACCCTGCCACGCGCACTGAATTTGTTTCCTACTTAAAGGAGGCTCCCATAAGTGGATCAAGCACTTAGCATGGTCACCAGCTACCTGGGTTTCTTGTTCATTCTGTTGTGCCTGGGCCTGATATTGTTTTTTTGCTTCTCAGACTCTGCTCGTGAGAAAATTAAGCTGCGTGCCATTCAGGCTTTTAGCCGTTATCGTCGTGAGGTGGACCTTGCAGTAGAGGCAGGAAAACGGCTGCATATCTCACTCGGACGGGGTACTATCAACGAGCTGCAGGGAGGGTCGGCTTTTATCGGGTTGACTATCCTGGATCGTTGCGCCCGGGCGGCTTCTAACAGTGATCGTCCCCCCATCGCCACTTCTGGCGATGGGACGGTGATGGTCCTCAGCCAGGATACACTGCAAAGCACGTACCGCAGCCTGGCAGCCGAGCAGCGTTATGATCCTACCAATGCCCGGTTCACTGGACTTACCCCTATTGCCTTTGCTGCCGGTGCCATGCCGGCGATTCATGATGAACATGTGTCAGCGAATATCCTGGCCGGTCATTTTGGCACTGAGGTTGCCCTGCTGACCGAAGCAGGTGAGCGCAGCCAATCACTTACCGTGGCAGGCAGCGATAGTATTCCTGCACAGGCAGTCTTGTATGCTACAGCCGAAGAGCCACTACTTGGTGAAGAGTTGTATGCCGCGGGAGCATATCTGGGTGGCGGGTTGGCCCACACCGCCAGCTTGCGCATGCAGGATATCTTGCGCTGGGTGTTGGTGGCAGCTATTATTATCGGTGCAATACTCAAATTATTGGGAATCCTGGCGTGAAGAGAATTTTACCCATTACCAATACAGTAATAGCCGTTATTTCAGGCGTTTTTGTCATCCTAGGCTACTTTTTCCCCGGCTCATTTGGTGGCATCCAATCCGTACTGATTGGATGGGCAATCATCCTGGCTGCATTTGCTCTGTTGTTGGGCATTTTTAACCTGGCCTGGGTCCATTGGAAAAAGGTTACGAGTGAAGGAAAAGGCCATGTATATAGCATTGTCCTGCTCATATCCATGCTGATCATGATTGTTGTCGCCGGCATCAGTGGTCCAACCAGCGCCTTAACCCTATGGATTTTCAATAATTTTCAGGTGCCTGTTGAAGCAGCCTTGTTGGCGCTCCTGGCGGTCATTCTGGTGTATGCAGGGGTCCGCTTGCTATCACGTCGGCCAAAATGGAATTCGATTTTATTCCTGGTAACCGTATTGTTGGTTCTGTTAGGGGCGGTTCCACTTTATTTTCTAGGAACGATTGGCCCGCTAAACGCAGTTCATGACTGGCTGACACAGGTTCCCGCGGTTGCTGGTGCACGCGGCTTGCTTTTAGGCGTGGCATTGGGTACTGTCGCCACTGGCTTGCGTATTTTGATCGGTAGCGACCGACCATATGGCGGATAAATCATGACTGATATCATCTGCCCATTATGTGGAAGGCCAAACCCGCCTGATCGGGAGGAATGTAAATATTGCCAGGCACCTCTTAAAACGAGCGGTTTTGCTGCTTCACCTGAAGGCAGTGATGACCTTCACGAGCTATTTTCCACTTCTGGCGAAAACACTGAGCCAGAAAAGCCACCCGAACCAGGGGCATCCGATCTTGAACAAGCCATCCCCGATTGGTTGAAAGAGACGGAAGCAAGCTTTAAAGGAAAATTCGAAGGTGAGCCAGAGGAACCAATCCCTGATGAGTTATCAGGCAAACCGGATTCGTTACTGTCACCGCCATCTGAATCTCCTCGGCCAGCCGGGTCAGCCATCGATGATGAATGGTTGGCAAGCCTTCTGGATGAAGCCGGGGTAAATCAGCCAGATCAAGCAACTCCCGAGCAACCGGAGCAAGGTAAGCCTTTCGAAGAATCACCTGAAGAAGCTGCATGGCAGCCTCAATCGCCGGCGGAGGATCAAATTGAGCCTGAGGCACCTGAGTCCACTCCTAAAGCGGAAAAACCCTTGCCGGCAGAGCCAGCACAAAAACCTGAATGGTTAACCAAACTGGAAGCTTCCTCTAATATCAAGCTTGAAGGGGGCATACCGCCCGCGGAACCAGAGCAGGAGAAATTTCCCCACACAGAGGCTCTCGAAGAAGAACCCGAACAGCAAACACCTCCAGAATGGCTGGCAAAGTCAATGCCAGAAGAGGCTGCTGAACCTGAAAAGGAAACCGAAAAGAAAGTTGAGGGTGAGATTGCGCCTGCTGAGCTACCTGGGTGGTTGGAAGCCATGCGCCCGTCAGAGGACCTCACACCCACCGGCCCGGTTGAAGATGTATCCAGTGAAGATATAGTCACTGCAGGCCCATTGGTGGGTTTGCGCGGGGTAATTTCTGCTCATCCGTCAGCGATTAAAGCGCGTAAACCACCCACCTATTCCATTAAACTGCGTGTTACCGATGAGCAGAAAGCGCGCGTGGAATTAATGGAAGAGCTTTTGGCTGATGAGGAAAAACCAACACCTCTGCCTTCACCACCTGTTATTTCTTCCCGTTACATATTTCGTCTGGTTGTAGCGGCCATTTTATTGTTGCCGATTTTCTGGATGATTATCACTAAAAGCCAGAGCTCATCCACACCCCAACCCGGAAATATACCTGGTGTGACTGATTTTACCCAGCAAATCCAGCATTTACCCGCCGCTGCACCCGTATTGGTGGCGTTTGATTATGAAGCTGGTTTTTCTGCAGAAATGAACCCGGCCATCTCCAATATGCTCACCCAGTTGATGAGGAAAAGTGCTTATCTGACCATTGTTACCACCAATCCATCGGGGCCAGCCCTGGCTGAAAGCATGATTGCTGATGTCTATTCCCAGCAAGTGGGTAGCCGTCAATCCTATCCCTATTATGCAGACTTAGGATACATACCTGGGGGCACATTAGGCTTACTCGGTTTGGCAACCTCTCCAAAAAGTGTTTTGCCCTATGCATTAAGCGGCTACAATGTATGGGCTGGCAAGCCACTGGATACAATTTCAGCGGTGAAGGATTTCAGTGCCGTGATCGTGATAACCAACGATGCAGACACGGCACGTATATGGATCGAGCAGATCGGCCCTCAGCTGCAATCTTCCGAGAAACCGCTTTTGTTCGTTTCCAGCGCTCAGGCCGCGCCGATGATTCTGCCTTATTACCAGGCATTTCCTTCCCAGGTTCAGGGATTGGTGGCAGGCCTTGCTGGGGGCGTGGCCTATGGACGGAGCATTGGTAATATCCAGCAAAATGGCATTTGGGATGCCTATAGTATTGCAGTTACGATTTCCATCCTCATTCTGTTGGTTGGCAGTGTCGCCGGAGGGATAGTAAAGTTGCTCGCATCCAATAAAAAGGAGAAATCATAGCTAGCATGTTGCAGCAAATCAGCCAGCTGGCAGAACCCATTGGAATGATTATCGGTTTTTTGCTGACAATCATGGTGCTTAGCTACATCATTGGTGACAACGTCTTGTTCCGGCTGGCAGTCCACATTTTCATTGGTGTGGCCACTGGATATGCCGCAGTTATGATCCTGTATAATGTGATCTGGTACCAGGTGCTTGTGCCTGTATTACAGTTGTATACCGCTGGCAACTCGGGGAATCTGAGCATGTACATTATACGGGTGGTTCCAGCAGTGATCCTAGGAATATGGATGCTCACCAAGGTGTCCCCACGCACCGCACGCTGGGGAACCCCAGTGTTAGCTTTCCTCACCGGAGTGGGCGCAGCCACCGTGATTGCCGGAGCAGTTCGAGGAACTATTTTCCCCCAAATTGGAGCCTCCATTAACCTGTTAAACCGCCAATCCGCTCTGGCTGAAGGGACGAATTTAGTTGGATGGTTCATCAATGGGCTGGTCATTTTGATTGGCATTGTGGCAACGCTGATTTATTTCCAATTTGGTGTTAGGCGCCCACCCGAAGGTGTGGCTGCCCACCGACCGGTTATACTGGATTATGTATCCACACTTGGGGAGGGTTTTATTGTTGTTACCCTGGGTGTTTTATTTACCGGTGTTTATCTTGCTGCCCTGGCGGCCCTGGTCGATCGAATCAACTATTTATGGAATGTCATCCTCAGCTTCATCTGATTGTAAACCGGAATGCAATCATCACTTATAAACGCTGACTCAGTACTTGCCATAGAAATTGGCACTGTTAACACCCGCGTGATCCTTTTCGATGTAGTGGAAGGGCGTTACCGGTTTTTAGGGCAAGGGCTGGTTCCGACAACATTAGGAGCTCCTGGCAACGATGTTAGTGCAGGGGTAAAGGCTGCTTTAGACCAGCTACATGATATAACCGGGCGCGTGCTGTTCAATTCAGAAGGGCAGCTGGTTATCCCCTCACAGCCCAACGGGTCTGGAGTAGATGCTTGTGTTGCCACTTTGTCAGCCGGACCTCCTCTCAACGTGGTAGCCATCGGTTTGTTGGAAGATGTTTCGGCAGAGAGTGCTAAAAACCTGGCATCTACAACCTACGCGCAGGTAGTGGATACCATGAGCTTAAATGACCGCCGCGATACTGTCAGCCGTCTGGATAACATCCTGAAAATCCACCCTGACTTGATCATCGTGGCGGGTGGAATTGAAAACGGTGCCAGCCAAGGGGTGATCGAACTGCTTGAAGCGGTCGGATTGGCTTGTTATTTGATGCCCAAAGAGCAACGCCCTGAAGTGTTATATGCGGGTAACTCTGCCCTGGTTAAGGAAGTCCAATCCTCGATTGGCACACTGGTAAACCTCCATGTCGCACCTAATGTCCGCCCGTCCTATGAAAGTGAGCAGCTCACCCCTTCCCAACCAGCCCTGGCGCAGATATTTCGGCTGGTACGCTCCCGTCAAATGCGTGGTGTCCAGGAAGTGGATGAATGGACCGGCAATCATTTGATGCCGGCTGCAACCGCCTTCGGTCGCACGATCCGTTTCATAAGCAAAGAGTATGCTCATACGCAAAAAGGCGTGCTGGGTGTTGATGTTGGCGCATCTGCCACTACCGTGGCTTCGGCATTTGACGGTGATTTACGCTTGAGTATTCGTCCCGGCCTTGGCCTTGGCGAGAACCTGCCTCAAATACTTGATTTGTGCAACCTGGGTGATATTACCCGCTGGGTCCCTGTGGATGTCTCCGATAATTACGTTCGTGACTATATCTATAACAAGTCCATATATCCAACCAGCCTGCCCATTGGCCCTGAGGAGCTTGCCACCGAGCAGGCAATTGCTTGTCAGGCTATGCATTTAGCCATAAAACACGCCATTAAATCTTATCCGCCCAACCTGCCCGGGTCAATTGCGGGTCTTTTACCCTGGTTCGAGCCGATCATCGTCGCAGGTGGGGTGCTCACCAAGGCACCTGCTAACAACCAGACTGTGATGATGATCTTAAATGGTTTGCAGCCGACTGGGGTGACCACTATTGCTTTGGATCGCAATAACCTGGCTGCCTCATTGGGGGCTACTGCTGGTGTGACTCCATTAATGACCGTCCAGTCACTTGATACCACGAATTTCGTCAACCTGTGCACGATTATCACCGCCATCGGCACTGCCCCTACCTCGACTCCTATTTTACGCGTGCGTTTAACCTCTGAAGATGGGGTATCCTCTGAACAAGAAGTATTGCAGGGTACACTGTCAGTGATCAAGCTGCCTTTGGGCCAGGTTGGATCACTACACCTGACCCCTCTTCATCGGTATGACGTTGGTATGGGTGGCCTTGGCAGAGGTGGCACCGTCAAAGTGATCGGCGGTGTTTTAGGCGTGATCATAGATGCCCGTGGAAGGCCATTACACATCCCGGCTGAACCCACTCAGCGGCGTGATTTGTTGAACAGCTGGCTGTCGGCCATCAGTCCGGGAAAGTATTAGAATTATTGGTTATTGTGGCGCCACGAAATTTGTGGAATACATCTGGTAAGCTGAGGAGTGGAGAAGGAGAATGTTAGCACCGATCACCCATTTTATCTCTGCTGCAGATATCCGGCGTGAGAGGTTAATGACGGCCGGTGGTCGCATCATTGCCCGGCGAGGCCAACAGGTAAACCCCCTTGAAATTGTTGCCGAAGCCATCCTCGAGCCGCAGCACATACTTCTGGATATCAGCGGGGGGTTGGGACTGCCCCCTAAAGATGCCGATCATTATATCCAGCGCCGGGCTGGGGATGAAGTTGGTGAAGGGGATGTGATTGCTGGGCCGATTGGCATCAGCCGGCGGGTGGTGAGGGCTCCAATGCCAGGCACAGTGGTACTGGCTGGGGGTGGAGAGGTACTATTGGAACTGGAAGGAGAGTCCACAGAGCTTAAGGCCGGTTATTCGGGTGTCATTACCGACATTGTTGGTGATCGAGGCGTAGTAATCGAAGTGACAGGCTCACTCATCCAATGCGTATGGGGAAATGGCAAACTCAATTACGGTTTGCTTAACCTCCTTGCGCACGCCCCCGATGAGCCTATCACTCCTGGAATGATGGATGTCAGCTTGCGAGGTTCGGTGGTCATGGGTGGGATTTGCGAAGACGAAAAAGTACTCTCAGCAGCTGAAGATTTACCCATTCGAGGTATGGTTCTTGCAAGCATGGATTCATCCCTGGTACCCGCCGCCATGGAAGTTAGCTACCCACTCGTGCTCATCGAAGGGTTTGGGAAGCTCCCTATGAACCAGGATGCATTTACCATCCTGACGTCTGGGTCGATGCGTGAAACATCAGTGATGGCAGAACCGTGGAACCATATTACGAATACCAGGCCTGAGGTGGTCATTGCTCTACCCGAAGGCGCACGTGCTGATGTGATTAGCGACTCGGCAACATTCAGAATTGGTCAGAAAGTGCGGGTGATCAGTCCGCCTTACAAATCCATGATAGGTACACTGACCAATCTTCAGCCAGGGATGTCTGTCTTAACTGGTGGCTTGCGCACCCAGACGGCAGGAATACGATTTACAAATGGAGATGTCGTTCAGGTGCCCCTGGCAAATCTCGAAGTGGTTGGGTGAGGTTCGATCGGCAATAACGAGTGTTGAGGAGTAACAACGATGGCTTTTACAGACATGAATGATGTCGAACAGGAGCTTGGTGAAGAAAAGCCACCCAAGAGGAACGGAAATGGTAATGGCAACCGGACATTTTTGATCATTGCCGGTGTTCTTGGGGGAATCATGGTCCTGGCATTGCTGTGTATTGCCGGGCTGGCTCTTTACCGTTATATACCTGCCCAACGTGCCGCCCAAAGCATCAGCGCCACGCAGGACGCACAAAATACCGCCGTAGCCCTGGCAGCCAGCCAGACCGCAGCAGTACCCACTCCCACTGCCACTAGGCAACCTACCTATACTCCAACCAATAGCCCAACTCCCACAAACACACCGCTGATTGTCATCGCTCCCACCAAATCACCCACCCGTGATGTTGCCATTGTGACTCGCGATTATTTGCTCACCCAGACAGCAATGCAAGTGCAATCATCCCAAACAGCCACGGTGAGGCCTTCTGGCACACCCGTCACGCCCACTCCCACTGGGTTACCCGGCACAGGCATTGCTGAGGAGCTTGGAACTCCCGGTTTACTTATTGCTGCTTTCGTGCTGGTGATTGTGGCCTTTCTTATGCGCGGTTTGAGGACTACTTCCTGACTTAAGTTTCCCGCCAATTAAACATATGGGACCGGAGCGCTTTCTCTTCGGTCCCTATTTTTGCTGCATATTCTATACGCACTGTGTGGCAACTTTTTCTCCATAACATAGCAAGGACTGCACCATCTCAAGTGAGCGACCTTCTGCATACACTCTCAGCACGGGCTCGGTGCCAGATGGGCGGATAAGCATCCAGGAGCCATCCGCGATCCAGTATTTAACGCCATCGAGGGTAGAGATGGATGTAATTTCTTCACCACCAATCACCTTGGGAGCTTTCTCCACAAGGATGTGGCTCATGACCTGCCTGGAAACTGGATGGCTCAACCGTAAGTCAGTACGCTGGTAATAGGCGGGCCCAACCTCTTTAAGCAAGTCATCCACCAGCTCATAGAGGGTTGCTCCGGATGAAGCCACAATCTCAAGCAGTAGCAGGCCCATGAGCAACCCGTCGCCCTCGGGAATATGGCCGTGGATTGAGATGCCTCCTGATTCTTCTCCCCCAATCAACACATCCCCCTTAAGCATGAAGTCTGCAATGTGGTTAAAACCCACCGGGGTTTCATACATGGGCAGCTCATAGCGCTTCGCCAGGCGGTCAATCATACTGGTGGTGGATACCGTGCGGATGACCGGTCCCTTCCAGCCACGCTTTTCAACCAGGTAACGTAGTGACAGGGCCATGATTTTATGCGGGTCTACGAAATTCCCCCGCCCATCCATGGCACCTATACGGTCGGCATCCCCATCCGTTACCAACCCTATTTCACCCATTCCCATGCTGATGGCACTGGCTAACGCGCCCAAGTAGCGGCTGATGGGTTCCGGATGCACCCCGCCAAAACCGGGATTGAGTTCGGCACGGATTTCCTGTACCTCGCATCCAGTTCCCTGCAATACACCCTTGATCACTCCCCGGCCTGAACCATACATTGAATCCACCACCACGCGTTGGGGCGCATCAGCAATCAGGTCGAAATTGATCAGCTTGCGCACGTGCTCATAATAGGCAGGCAACGGGTTGAAGCGCTGGATCAGGCCTGCCTGGCGTGCCTGGTCGAAATCCATCAAATTGGGCCCGCGTGCGCGAGCCTCATTATCATTTAAATACACTTCCACCCTGCGACACTGTTCAGGCAGTGCTGAACCACCATAAGCCGCTTTTAATTTGACCCCGTTGTAACGAGGGGCATTGTGAGAAGCGGTGATCATGACCCCACCGATAGCGCCTTGATTGCGGACGGCAAACGAAATCACCGGGGTAGGAGCATCTGATTGCGAGAGCACCACCTTATAGCCATTTGCAGCCAGGACGCGTGCCATATCAATTGCGTACCGGTCAGATAAAAACCGGGTGTCATAACCCACAACCATTTTACGTGGGTCAACCTGTGAGGTATCGATGTTGTTATTAAGCCAGTGTTCAGAACCGACCGCATCAGCGATTGCCTGACCCACCAGGCGCAAATTGTGAAAGGTAAAGGTATCAGAAATAACTGCCCGCCAGCCATCAGTACCAAATTGGATGGGCATAAAAGCATCCTCCTGTCAAAATTTTGGGATGGGGACAATTCTATCACATGCATCTCACTACTCAGATTAAACCCCCTGGATAATTGGTATGCATCGTGCATCATATGTGACGGAAAGTGGTGTTCATGCTACAATCATAATATGCCAGAAATGAACCAGCAGATTATCTCGTTGCTTAAAAATTTACCGTTGTTTAGTGGGTTGGACGAGATTGAGCTCGAGCAAATCGCTTCATATGTCCAGCCGATCACTTTAAAAGAGGGTGAATCTTTACCATTAACAAGGATCGGCTCTCCTTTTTTTGTTGTGGTAATGGGTAAAGCGCGCTACACCCGGCTTAAGAAAAAGAACGTGGACGAAAGTTACACGCTGAAGCACGGCGATTTTTTTGGAGCCGATCAGGTTTTACGCGGGAAATCGCAGCTGTTCAGCCTCGTAGCTATCAAACCCACCTTGTTGTTTAGTTTTCGGCTGGAATCATTGCGTATATTGCTGAACAGCTTCCCAGCATTAACCAGAAATATCAAGAAACAGCTGGCCTGGTACAACCTGGTCCGTTCCAAACACTTTAACTGGGTGGGAGAGGAAGAAACTGTGAAGGTGGTGTGCCGCAAACACCCCGCCTACCTGCTTGTGCTCGAGCTAGCCCCACTGGTGATTGCCTGGATTGGTGTGTTCGCTATCCTGTATGCTTCACAGCTTGACACCACCTCGATACGCCTGGCGTTGGGCTGGTTCGGAGTGGTGATTGTGGCGGCAGCTACTTTGTGGGCTTTCTGGCGCTTTTTTGATTGGGGTAATGATTTTTATATCATTACTGATGAACGGATCGTATGGCTGGAACGTACTATTGGGCTTTACGACAGCCGCCAGGAAGCCCCTCTGGTGGCGATAAAATCTGGCGAAGCAAAGTCAGGCCCGATTGGTCGATTGTTCGGGTTTGGCGATGTAATCACCGAGACATTCATGGGGCAAATATTCTTCCTCCATATTGGAGATCCTCATGGAATCAAAAATTTGATCGATGAGGAGCATAAACGGGCTATCGAGCGCCAGGCAACTACTGATATCCACAGCATTGAGGGCAGGATCAGGCAAAAAATTGAGCCTTCACAAGCCGCCACCGTTCCGGTGAATGTGAATGTCTCTTCCCAGGCAGCCAATCCGGGCAGCAGCTCCGACCAGGAATTAAAGCTGATCCCTGAAAGATTATCTATCTGGCAGTCTCTCTTAGCTCGTTTTCAGACGCGTCGGGTGGCCAATGGGATGATCACCTACCGCAAGCACCTGTATGTGCTATTCAGGATGACCTGGTTCCCCGCAATATGTGGCTTGGGGCTATTAATTGCCACACTTGGGATCTATTATTGGCGGGCAATTGGGCAAATCCAGCTGCTTACTCCGCTAAAAATCCTGTTGCTGGGCACAACCCTGGTCATTATGGCATTCCTGTGGTGGTTGTATAAGTTTGTGGATTGGAGCAATGATGTTTATCGGGTTACTCCTGAAAAGATCATCGATAGCGAGCGCAAGCCCCTCGGCACAGAAGTGACCAAATCTGCCCCGCTTGAGAACATTATTGGCCTGGATTACGAAAAACTGGGATTTTTAGGGGTGGTGTTGAATTTTGGTAATGTAGTCATAAACATTGGCACGGAAAATAAATTCATCTTCTATGGCATTCACAATCCAGCACGCGCCCAAAGGGATATCTTTAATTACATGTATGAACACCGGCATAAGAAGCAGCAAGCCGATTCTCAGCAGGAACAGGAACGGGTCTCCAGTTACATTGCGGCTTATCATCGCCAGGCGGAAGATTTGCGACAATCCAGAAAACCTCCCCAAACTTGACCAAATTAGGGTAAAATAACTGATATGACAGTACGCGAAATTGTTACCCTTCCGCAAGACATCTTGCGCCATAAAGCTCGTAAAGTGACTGATTTCGGGCCTGAATTTCAGATCTTGGTGGATGATATGGTTGAGACCATGCGTGAAGCCCCGGGAGTGGGCCTGGCAGCTCCACAGGTGGGTTTGTCGATGCGCCTGATCGTGGTTGAATTTGGTGATGAGGAAGACGACAAAGCCCCCGCCAGGCTATACACCATGGCCAACCCGGAAATTACCCGAATCTCAGAGGAGACCCTGGTAGGGACAGAAGGCTGCTTATCCATTCCGGGCATCCAGGGAGATGTGGAGCGTGGCGCTGCCGTGACCGTTAAAGGGCTGAACCGGCACGGACACCCCATGACGGTTAAAGCCAAAGGCTGGCTGGCGCGTATATTCCAGCACGAGATCGATCACCTTGATGGTATTTTATTCGTTGACCGCGCCCAAAAACTCTGGCAGGCCGAGGAGCACCAGGGGCAGGTCATTCCAGAGAAGACCTGAACCTCCCGCTGTCCGGTTGCTATCCTACAATACTTTGCGCATTTGATATAATGTAAGTGTGATTTGAATGCCACGGCGCCTTCCATCCGTGGCATTTGTGTGGTTGGCAGAGGAAATGCAGCTTACCCATCTATCATTGACGAATTTTCGCAATTTCACACGCCTGGACCTGGACTTCCCGGGTGGGACAATCATGCTGGTGGGCGATAATGCCCAGGGTAAGACCAGCCTGCTCGAGGCAATCTATTTCTTGGCTACCCTGACGTCTTTTCACGCGGGAAGTGATCGGCAGTTGATCAATTTTATCGAGGCTCGCCAGAACATCGCGGTGGGGCGAATCGTGGCCGATTTCTTACGCGGTGATGAAAACCACCACCTGGAAGTTCGCCTCATCCAGGAGCCTGTTGGCATGAATGGGTCTACCCACTTGCGCAAGGAAGTATTGCTGGAGGGCCTGAAACATAAATCAAGCGCAGTTGTGGGGCAATTCAATGCGGTATTGTTCTTACCCCAGATGATGGGGATGATCGAGGGCGGGCCAGAGGAGCGCCGCCGGTACCTCAATCTGGCACTGACGCAGGTGATTCCACATTACCAGGCTACCCTGACAGAATACAACAAGGCCCTTCTTCAACGTAATGCCCTTCTCAAACAGTTATTTGAGCGTAAAGGCGATACCGCCCAGCTTGATTATTGGGATGATCACATCGCCACCTATGGCGCTCAGCTCATCCATGCACGCACCCGGGCAATTCAGGAGTTGGAGCGCCTGGCTGCTCGTATCCACCGCGAGCTCACCCACGCAAACGAAGTGCTACGCCTGAGCTACCTGCCCGCGTATGATCCTATCCCCCAGTCACCTCGCCAAATCGCTTTAAGGTTGGACACCCCAATTGATCGTAGTGGGTATTCTCAAGACCAAATCCGTTCAGGTTTTTTGGAAAGCTTGAAAAAGCTTCGCCCGGAGGAGATCGCTCGTGGCATCACCACCATTGGGCCGCATCGTGATGACCTGCGCTTCCTCGCCAACGGCATCGACCTGGGCGTTTATGGCTCGCGTGGCCAGGCACGTTCCGCCATACTGGCACTAAAGATTGCTGAAGTGGACTGGATGCACAGCAGGAGTGGGTATTGGCCCATCTTACTGCTGGATGAAGTGCTGGCTGAATTGGATACCCAGCGTCGCTATGATTTGCTGGAAAGGCTGAACCGAGCCGAGCAGGTGTTGCTCTCTACCACCGACCTTGATTTGTTCGTTCCTGCATTCGTGCAAACCGCTACCATCTGGCGCCTGGCCAGCGGCAGGGTCGAAAAGCAGCTCACGGGATCATCTTAGGGGGCGTTTTGCTGGTATGCCCACCTTGCGGGGGTATCCACGCGGGGTGGCTGCCACTTTATCAATCACCACTAGGTAGCGCTCTTCAGCCACACCCGGCAGCGTGACCGGCACAAGCTGTCGCAGGTGACCTCCCAGCATGCGCAGCGCATGGTCGGAGGAGTGAGCTTCAGCCGGTCCACTTTCTCCCTTCATGGCTAGCATACTGCCTCCCACCCGTACGAGTGGCAGCAGGTATTCCACCAGCACTGGCAGGATGGCCACTGCCCTGGCTACTGCCCAATCATATTGCTCGCGATAAGCCGGGTCTTGCCCCAGGGTTTCGGCGCGCTGCTGGACCACTTCCACGCCCGATAAGTCGAGCACGTTCACTACATGACGGCAAAATTCAGCCTTCTTTCCCACCGATTCCACCAGGGTCAGGTGTATTTTAGGGTAAATGATCTTGATGGGAATCCCCGGCAGGCCAGCCCCAGTGCCAATATCGACCAGATTCCCGATGGAGGCATCACGGAATGCCAGCAGGCAGGTCAGCGAGTCGAGAAAATGCTTAACGTGGATCTCTTGCGGGTCGCGGATAGCGGTGAGGTTGAAGCGTGTATTCCAATCCACCAGCTCCCGTTCATACAAGGACAAGGCGGAGAGTTGGGTAGGCGATAATCGCACTCCAAGCTGCCGTAGAGCATATTCTGTGAGTTGCTGCATCAATTTAGATTATACACGCTTCACTGTCGTGGCATGAGGCTTGCAACAATGAAGCCTGTGATTGAGCACATCGGGATGGGATGGTGATGATGAAACGCCTGCTTAAGGTTTTGATCCTGGTTACCATATTGATCCTGGTAGATGTATCCAGTGCTGCTGGAGAAGCGCTACTCGCCACTGCCACAATAAATGGTGTAGTTGGGCACGCCCAGGGTTACTCTTTATCCTGTGAGGCGCGTTCCGCAGCCGACCTAGCAGCTTTTTGGGGCGTTTACGTTAGTGAAACGCAAATCCTGTGGGCATTACCTGAATCAGATAACCCTGAGCAGGGCTTCGTGGGTAACCCGAATGAAGCCTGGGGCAACATTCCCCCATCTGGTTACGGTGTGTACGCCTGGCCCATTGCTGATGTGCTGGATGGGTTCGGATTGCAGGCTGAAGGGCTAAACCACTTAAGCTGGGACGATTTGCGTCGCCAGGTCAGCGGGGGTAACCCCGTGATCGTTTGGATCATCGGGCAGATGTGGACCGGTACTCCTTTACATTATGAAACCCCTGATGGAAATACTACTATTGTAGCTGCGTTCGAACACACCATGATCCTTACCGGCTACAGCCCTGATACCGTCCAGGTGATTGATGCTTACAGCGGGCAGTACCAGACCTACCCCTTGAACGTTTTCCTTGATAGTTGGTCTGTACTGGGTAATATGGCTGTATTTGTCTCTCCTGTTGAAGATAACCGGCAGGATGCACCTGCTGATACGAGTGGCGGTATTTATATCGTCCAGCCCGGCGATTACCTGATTGCCCTGGCCAAGCACTTTGGCATCAGCTGGCTGCAGTTGGCCGAGCATAATGCCATTAACTACCCGTATACCATACAGCCCGGTCAGGCTTTGCAAATCCCATCCAGCGTGGCACATGAGAGCCAAACTACGACAGCACCAGAAGTTGACCAAAGCCAGCTGGCTAGTGGAGAGGGCACCTTCCAGGCACACCTGCCCATCGTTCAACAGAACCACGCTATGCAACCTGGCGTGGCAGGCGCTCCTGCTTCAACCCATCAGACTAAGGATTTGGGGCTTGTTGGGTTGCTGCTTGACCAATTGAATGCCCTTCTCGGGCCTTGCCTGGTTAATTCTGCCCAATTTATAAAATAGTAAGGCCTGCTCATATTGAAACAGGCAGCTTCCACAAGTTATTTGTGAGGGTGGTGTCTTGCACCATCCAGGGTTATTTTATACAACAGCTTGCCCTTACTAACTCAGGGCAAGCTGTTTTCTGATGGGTGAGCAGGTTACTATTCAGGGGAGGAAGTCAGGGCAACCTTTGGGCGGCGGGCTTTCTTTATCAGAGCATATATACCCCAGGCGATCAGCCCCAAGGGCACGAAAATGACCAGCAGGACCGGGATGTACAGGATACCAGCACGGATGCCGAAGCTCGCCAGCGACTGCAAGGCGTGGATGAGCGACTGGAGGGCTTCATTGGCCACACCTTTGGGTTGCCAACCGGCAATGGTGATGGGCTGCATCGCGGCATTGGCCGTCAGCTGTATGCTGATGGATGATAGGGCAGCGGAGCGTTCATAATATTGCATCTGGCCCTTGATCACTTCGATTTGCTCGCGCACCGATACCAGCTGAGAATAGACGGCTAGCACGTCTTCAGTTTTTACCGCAGAATCCATGATTTTTTGAAGCTGTGCTTCGGCAGCCTGCAAGTTCACCAGGCGTGAGTTCAGGTCGGTATAATCAGCGGTTACATCCTGGCTGGTCTCGTTCTCGCTGAGGATGGGTTGGGTGGTCTCGTTCTTGATGGTAGCCAGGGCTTCATCAAGCTTCTCGGCAGGCACGCGGATGGTCATGGCCACCTGGGGAACCTTGGCACCGTTGTTGAGCGTCTGCTGGTAGACATCCGCTGAGACAACGTATCCGCCCATGGCTTCTGCCATAAAGGTGATGTTATCTTTCGATTTAAGCGGGTCATCCACGACGATGGACAGTGTAGCATTCTTGATTACCAGCCGGTCGACAGTGGTAGCGGACTGGTCGGCAGCATAGGCACTATCCTCGGCTGAAGGGAGACCACCGGATAAACTTTTTACCCCTTCGCGCTCCGTGGCCACATTGGGAGCTTCCATCGGGGCGCTGCTACGGCTGGCGGCGCAACCAGCCAATATAAAAGACAAGATGACAAGGATAAAGGCGGCTTTTTTTAGCATATTCTCCTCCATGAGTTGTTGATTAATCTTAAAACGCCCTTATCCGCAGGATTGTTCCCCGGAGATGGATTGTACTGCTGAAACCTACCAGCCGGCAGACAGGCGGGCGATGTGCCGTTCGGGCAGGTTCTCGTGGCGCATACGTTCCTGCACTTCGGGGATATTGTAATTAACCCGATGCCACTCCCAGGTGTAATTATCCAGGTCAAGGATGGCATAAGCGGCGCGCGGGTCGTGGTCGCGTGGCTGGCCCAGGGAGCCTGGGTTGAGAATGGCCCGCGGGGCCAGGGTCATCTGGGATACGTGCTCGGGTACCACCAGTTGGGCGGTGGGGCGGTCGTCTGGCAAGTAAAACAGCACCGGCAGGTGGGTATGACCCACCAGGCAGTAAGGTGTATCGAAGCACTCGAAGCTGACGGTAGCAGCCCGCGTGTCGAGCAAGTATTCCCAGATGGGCTTGTAGGGGCTGCCGTGGGCCAGAGTGATGTGCTCCAGGTTGATGCGCTCGGGCAGGTTGCGCAGGTATTGCTTATTGACCGGGGTCAGTGTTTCCTGGGTCCATAGTACTGTCTTGCGGGCATCGGGGTTGAAGGCATCCACATCGATGAAGCCCACAGCTGCAGCGTCGTGGTTGCCCATGATGCACTGCAGGTTGGGCAGGCTGCGGATGCGCTCGATGCACTCGTTGGGGTTGGGGCCGTAACCCACCAGGTCACCCAGGCACCAGGTGACGTCGAACGAATTAGCATCTGCGAGCACCGTTTCAAGTGCGGTGAGGTTAGCATGGATGTCTGAGATGACCAGGGCGCGCATGGGTTAAGCATAGCATGAAAGACAGCAGGGCGCAATGGAACGGTTCTACTACCAGTGAGATCACACAATATTAGGACCGTCGCTGGATTCGAGAAACTGTTTTGATATGTACGGTATAGTCACGCACGTAAACAGCCAATGGTACCAATTGGCGGTTTTATTATAAAAATACCAAACTTCACGGATTTCGAAAACCTGCCAGGCCTGATAACTTATATGCTCGGGGGGCCATGCCTGATGCGCTCCAGGGACTGCGCCTCGCTGGCTTCCCAAAGACCTTCCACCCACCAGGTGGCGCCGGCTCCAGCCCAATCCTGTAAAATGTCGTCGGCTTGCGCCGGGTCGAGCCCGCCGGTCTTGCCTTCCACCACGTAATCAAATGGAGTGGCGAGGGTGCGGTGGGCGTCGATGTAGTCTTTCATCTGGCGCAGGTCAGCGGGGGTAACTGCCTCGAATTTCCCCTGTTCATTCATCTTCTGGGGAAGCAAGCCATCGCACTTCAGCAAGCGCCGCATGGATTTCTGGCGTGGCCAGATACCCGGCACCCACAGGGGGATACGTGGCTGCTGAACCGGCTCAGGGGGATAATATCGTTCATCCAGCTGGGTGAGCATCAGGTGGAAATACTGGCCATCATAATCGAAGGGCTTTCGCTGGTAGAGCCGGGTGAGGATGTCGATGGTTTCGTCCAGCATCCCAGCACGCACCTTGTTATCTGTGGGCACGTCGGGAAATGCCTGCCAGCCCATCCACACCGCCCCGGCGCCCAGGCCGAGCGTCAGGCGACCATCTGATAGGCGATCGAGGGCGACCGTTTCGCTGGCCAGCTTCCACGGGTGGCGCAGGGGTGCGGGAACCAGCATCACCCCCAGGCGGATGTGAGTGGTGACCATGGCAGCGGCTGCCAGGCATATCAGCGGGTCTTCACACCAGATGGCATCACCCAGGAAGATGCCATCCCAACCAGCTTCTTCAGCCGTCTGGGCTGCACTGGCAGCAGTGCGGGCGCTGCCGTATGGGATAGCAACACCATATTTCATGCTTTCTCCTCTGCTTGTGTGGCGGGGTTTTAAAAAACGATACTATGTTTGAAAAGTTGTCTGGTGAAAAAGGTTGTGCCAAATGATGCTTGCATTGCGGCTAAAGGTAACTTAAAGTTCGTGATATCAAACCCCTGCGCCACTCAAGGCGGTGAGCAGCTCGGAGATTAGGGTGGTAAATTCCGGGTGGGTAGCCTCGAAATGGTCAACCACCTGGCCCAGGCGCTGGAAGATGGCGGGGTGCACCTCGATGGGCTCTTCCCCCGAGCGCTCGAGCAAGGCGCGGATGTCTGCGTCCAGGTCACGCAGCAGCCCGGCGCCCTGATCGTCAACGGACTTGATTTTGTTGATTTCATCGTGCAATTGTTGGAGGATTTTCCGATTTTTGTCGTTCTCCATAAAAATGAGCCTCCTTATGGTCGTTAATTATTGATTTTAACATTATTAGCTCAATTTATTGGTTAGGATGTCTTTATAAAAGACCCTTATTTATAAAATGCTCGAAGGGAAATAATCGGCCTGTTCCGTCAGTTAAAATCCATGCGAACTTGAAGAGAATTACTTTCGCACTTAGGCTATAGATTCCCATACCTGGTACATGCCCAGGTTGTGAGTTTGTCCATCTGACAGGAAGGTGTCTTGGACCTCGAAACTTGCTTGGGAGGCCAGCTCAGCCAGTTCTGTCTCGGAGAAATGGTGCACGTAGCGCAACCCCCTGCCACCTGTGCGCCAGTCCAGCAGGTAATCACCCGGGTCAACGTCCTTCTCAGCCAGCCCCACTGTCTCCCAAGGCTGCACGCGGCCAGCCAGGCGCGGGCTGTTAAGGAACTGCCATTCTGAGTGAAAGAAGCGCTTTCCGGCGGGTAGTAATAACCTGATTTTGCGTAACAGCTGCAGGCGCAGCTGATCACCGGGGATGTGATGCAACACCGCAAACATGAGCACGCTATCATAGCTGCACCCCGCCAGGGCTGCGTCCCAATCAGGGCTGGTGAGATCAGCCTGCACGAAGCGGAAATGCGCCGGCTGGTGTTCAGTGGCTTGCTGCAGCAAGCTGGAGGAATAATCCACCCCCGTGTAAGTGCCGGCGTGACCGCAGCGTGCCAGCTCACGGGCCAGCTCGCCATTACCACATCCCAGGTCAAGCAAGTCATCCGTGGCACTCACCTGGTCGAGGATGCGAAACACCCCCGGTTGCAGGCGGTGCCGGGTGGCAGAGAAGGATAGGGCAAAAGACTGGTAGAATTGGCGGTTAAGCTCGAGCAGTTGCGAAAGCGTGGTAGGATTCACGCGTGTATTATAGCCTATGCAGAAGAAAATGAAAAAAGTACAGGTATGGAACGCGAAAGTTGGATAAAGACTCGTCAATATACTCCCCAGATGCTGCAGCAAGCCTGTCAGGTGCTGGAAGACGTGCGCCGAGGGGTGAAGGTGGATCGTGCCCTGAGGCTTCACCCCAGCCCCGAGGGTGGCTACCTGGCCAAGCACGTGCTGGTAGCTGCCTACCACCAGCTGACTGAGTCGGGCGAGTGGGACCCCGAGCCGGGAGTGCTGAGCCGCATCCGCATGAAGCCGGTACGTACCCTCTCAGGTGTGACCACGGTGACCGTGCTGACCAAGCCTTACCCCTGCCCAGGGAAGTGTATTTTTTGCCCCACCGATGAGCGTCTTCCGAAGAGCTACCTGCCGGATGAGCCCGGGGCGCGCCGTGGGGTAGAGCATCACTTCGACCCCTTTGGGCAGGTGGAGAGCCGCCTGCAGGCCCTTCAAGCTGTGGGACATCCCATCGACAAGGTGGAGCTGTTGATCCTGGGAGGTTCTTGGTGTGCCTACCAGAAGGAATACCAGGAATGGTTCGTCAGGCGCTGCTTCGATGCTATGAATGGGGTCGATTCAACCAGCCTGGAGCAGGCTCAGGCGCTCAATGAGGGTGCCACCAGCCGCAATGTGGGCTTGAGCATCGAAACGCGCCCCACGGATATCAAACCCAAGACGCTAGCGAACTTGCGAAGGTTGGGGGTCACCAAACTGCAAATTGGAGTGCAGAGCCTGGATGACCATATCCTGGAGCGTAACCAACGCGGGCACACGGTAGCTGACACCCGGCAGGCAGTGGCCTTGCTGCGCGCGGCGGGGTTCAAGATTGTGCTGCACTGGATGCCCAACCTGCTTGGGGCCACTCCCGAATCAGACCGGGTGGATTTTGCCCGCCTGTGGGATGACCTGTGCCCGGATGAACTCAAAATCTACCCCACCCAGCTGCTGGCCAATGCCGAGCTATACGAGTACTGGCAGCGCGGCGACTATACACCCTATACCACTGAAGAATTGATTGCGCTGATTGCCGACATTAAGCCCAGCATCCCGCGATATTGCCGGGTGAACCGGGTGATTCGCGATATCCCCTCCGAGAACGTGGTGGCAGGTAACAAGCGCACCTCGCTTAGGTTGGATGTTCAGCAGGAGCTGGCTCGCCGGGGCACGCCCTGCCAGTGCATCCGCTGCCGTGAGGTGGGGAAGAGCCAGGTGGATGTAGCTGACCTGCACCTGGATGACCTGGTGTACCAGGCTGGTGGCGCAGAGGAGCACTTCCTGTCTTTTGTAACCCCCGATGACCGGCTGGCGGGTTTCCTGCGCCTGTCATTACCCGGCAAGGATTCACCTGCTACCGGAATGGCTGACTTGCAGGGGGCCGCCATCATCCGCGAGGTGCATGTCTTTGGGCAGAGCCTGGAGGTGGGTGCAGAGCAGCTTGGCGCCGCCCAGCACAGCGGCCTGGGGACGCAATTGCTCCACCACGCCGAGGCAATCGCTACCCAGCATGGCTTCAGGCGCATGGCGATCATTTCGGCAGTGGGTACTCGGCAATATTACCTGGAGCGCGGTTTCCAGCGCGGCGAGCTGTATCTGATAAAAAATATTCCTAATTTGTGACAGATGGCACATGGAGAGGGGGATAAGATACTCTTGTGATGATTTTAGAAATTTGTCACAATACAATGACGGTAATCCGATTTTTTATTTATTAAGGAGGAACACTTCAATGAGTCCAAAAGGTGGTACACGTCCATTCACTCCCTCGAAGCTGAATCTGCGTTTCCCTGTCCCGTCTGATATCGAAATTGCCCAGGAAGCCACGCTTAAACCCATCTCGGAAATCGCCGAGGAAGTAGGCCTGCTGCCTAAAGAATTGGTGATGCACGGCGAATTCGAAGCCAAGGTACGCCTGAGCGTGCTGGAGCGCCTGAAAGACGTCCCGGACGGCAAATACATTGATGTTACTGCCATCACCCCCACACCATTGGGTGAAGGCAAGAGCACCACCATGATGGGCTTGAGCCAGGCACTGGGAGCCCACCTGGGGAAGAACGTCTTCACCTGCATCCGCCAGCCCTCGCAAGGCCCGACCTTTGGCATCAAGGGTGGGGCAGCCGGTGGCGGCTACAGCCAGGTGGTGCCCATGGAAGATTTTAACCTGCACCTGACCGGTGACATCCACGCCATCACAGCAGCCAATAACCTCCTGGCGGCCGCTATCGATGCCCGCATGCTGCATGAAAGGGCCAATAAGGATGATGAGAAACTATTCAACGCTTTATGCCCGTCTGATAAGGACGGAAACCGCAGGTTCTCTCCATCCATGTTACGGAGATTGAAGAAGCTGGGGATTAACAAGACCGACCCGAACGATTTGACTCCGGAAGAGCGCAAACGATTCGCCCGCTTGGATATTGACCCCGATAGTATCACTCTCCGCAGGGTAGTGGATACGAATGACAGGCTGTTACGCACCATCACCATTGGGCAAGGACCGGAAGAAAAAGGCAATGAGCGCCAGACTGGCTTTGACATCTCAGTTGCCAGTGAGATCATGGCCGTTCTGGCCCTGACCTGTGACCTGCCAGACATGCGTGAGCGCATGGGAAAAATCGTGATCGGTACGAATATGGCCGGTGAAGCCATCACCTCCGAAGATTTAGGGGTGGCCGGGGCGATGACCGTGCTGATGAAGGACGCCATCATGCCTACCCTGATGCAATCACTGGAAGGCACCCCAGTATTCGTACACGCCGGGCCGTTCGCCAATATTGCTCACGGCAACAGCTCGATCATTGCCGACCGCATCGCCCTCAAGCTGGCAGATTACGTGGTGACCGAATCGGGCTTTGGTGCGGATGTGGGCATGGAAAAATTCTTCGATATTAAATGCCGTACCTCGGGGTTGATTCCCCAGGTGGTGGTGATGGTAGCTACGGTGCGTGCCCTGAAGATGCACGGAGGTGGCCCCAGGGTGGTGGCAGGCAAGCCGCTGGATTTTGCTTATACCACCGAGAACCTCGACCTGCTACGCAAGGGCTTGCCGAACCTGCAGCATCACATCCGCAACGCCAAGAAGTATGGCGTGAATGTGGTGGTGGCAATCAATTCTTTCAAGGATGACACTGACAAAGAGGTGGAGCTGATTCGTGAGGCTGCTCTTGAGGCAGGTGCAGAAGATGCCGTGGTGTGCCGCCACTGGATGGAGGGAGGCAAGGGTGCGATAGGCCTGGCTGAAGCAGTGGTGAAGGCAGCCGAAAAGCCCACCAATTTTAAGTTTCTCTACCCGCTGGATTGGTCGATCAAGCAGAAGATCGAATACATCTGCAAGGAAATCTACGGCGCTGATGGGGTGGAGTACCTGCCGGATGCCGAGAGTAAAATCGAGCTGTACACTAAGCTTGGCTTTGACAAGCTACCGCTGTGCATGGCCAAGACCCACCTGAGCCTGAGCCACGACCCGGCCCTGAAGGGTGTGCCCAAGGGGTATAAAATACCCATCCGCGACATCCGCGCTTCAGTAGGAGCGGGTTTTCTGTACCCCCTGTTGGGCGAGATGCGCACCATGCCCGGCTTGCCCACCAGGCCGGTGTTCTACGATGTTGACCTGGACCTGGAAACCGGAAAAGTGGTGGGGTTGTTCTAGCCTGTTTATGAAACCAGTGAGCGGTGATCATCGCCGCTCACTTTTGTTTTAAGATAATGTAATGCTGGATGGTTTTTTGAGACGGGGAAGGCTCGCCAAAAGGTTAGCGTGCGATCAGGGCCAGTACCATAGACAGGATGACCAAAACGCCGATGATACCCATCACAATCTGTTGGGTCCGTAGTGACCGCTGCTGACTCTTTGACACGACTTTCTTTTTTGCCATAAATTGCTCCTTAATAGACCACTATTATAACTTTAAAATACCACAAACTGTCATTTATAAATTTTTTTTAGCACCATCCAGCATAATTTTTTCGGTCACTGTACCGATGAAGGGTCATTCACAGGTTTTCTTTCACTGCCTGGGCAAGCTTTTCCGACATACCCCTGACCGCTTTGATCTCTTCAACAGGCGCGTTGCGGATGGCGTCGAGGCCGCTGAAGTGTGCCAGTAGGGCTTTGCGGCGGGTGGGGCCAATGCCGGGGATGGAATCCAGCACGGAGACCACCCCGGCCTTGTCGCGCCGGTTGCGGTGGGCGGTGATGGCAAAGCGGTGGGCTTCGTCACGCACGCGCTGGATCAGGTACAGGGCTTGTGAGTGGCGCGACAGCAGGATGGACTGGGATCTGCCCGGCACGAACAACTCCTCGTTCTGCTTTGCCAGGCCGGTGACGAAGAACTTGCCAGTGAGCTCGAACTGCTCCAGCACCTTGATAGCACGCCCCAGCTGCCCCTTACCACCATCCACGATAAGCAGGTCGGGCAGGATGGCGAAGGCCGGGTCGGGTTTTTCACCTGGGGCTTCAGCCAGCTCCTGGGCAGCTTTCCAGCGGTTGAAGCGCCGGGTGAGCACTTCCTCCATGCTGGCAAAGTCATCCGGTCCGCTAACGCTACGGATGTTGAAGCGCCGGTACAGGTTCTTCTTGGGCACGCCCTGTCCGAAAACCACCATGCTGCCCACGGCTGCAGTGCCCTGGGTGTTGGAGATATCATAACATTCGATGCGGTTGGGGATGATGTCTAAATTTAAAGCTGTCTTGAGCTCTTGCAGGGCTTGCTCCTGGCGGTGGGTGTCGGCATGCCACTGGGATTCAAGTGCCTCGAGGGTGGCGCTGGCGTTCTCAGCCGCCATCTGAATCAGCTCGCGCTGCGGGCCCTGCCTGGGGATGCGGATTTCCACCTTTTGGCCGCCGCGCTTGGTGTTCAGCCACTCGCGAATGATGTTCATCTCCTCGATTTCCTGTGGCAACAGCACCTGGGCTGGCACGGTGGGAGCCTGGTCGTAGAACTGGGTGATGAAGTCGCCGATCACCTCTTTATCGGGGGTTTCCTCGGCACCTTCCATCAGGAAGTACTCGCGCCCGATCAGCTTGCCATTGCGGATGAAGAACACCTGCAGGCAGGCTTCGCCATTTGTGCGGGCCATGGCGATTACATCCGAGTCGATATACTCGCTTGAGACCACTTTCTGCTTTTCCACCACCCGCTCGATAGCCTGAATCTGGTTGCGCAGGGTGGCGGCACGCTCGAACATCAGCTGCTCGGCAGCCTGGTCCATTTCCAGGCGCAGGCGGGAGAGAATCGGTTCGGTGTGCCCCTCCAGGAACTGCCCCAGGTCATCGATCATCTGGCGGTAGCCGGCCTGGTCGATCTTGCCGATGCAGGGGGCGCTGCATAGCTTGATATCATAATACAAGCAGGCGCGCTCGTCCTTACCGGTGATCACCCGGTCGCAGGTGAGGTAGGGGAAGATGTGGCGCAGCACGTCCAGGGTCTGGTGAACCGCCCACACGCTGGTGTAAGGACCGTAGTAGCGCGAGCCATCCTTCACCATCTGGCGGGTGACGGTGAGCTTGGGGAAGGGATCATTCCAGTGCACCTTGATGTACGGGTAGCTCTTGTCATCCACCAGGCGCACGTTGTAATGCGGGCGGTATTTTTTGATCAGGTTCATCTCGAGGATCAGCGCCTCGAGCTCTGAGCCCACCACGATCCACTCGATATCGGCGATGTGGCTCACTAGCTTGTGGGTCTTGCGGTCTTCCTGGGCGCTTTCGTGGAAATACGAGCGCAGGCGGTTGCGCAAGTTGACCGCCTTACCCACGTAAATCACCTTGCCGTCCGCATCTTTCATCTGGTAACAGCCGGGTTTAAGTGGGGCAGTATCCAGAATAGCTTTAATATGTTCAGATATTTCCATTGTGGATAGATTTTATCACTTTTGTGGGCAGGGATAAGAGGCCATGTTGTTTATACAACTCGCATTAATATAGGCGACCTGCCAGGCTGTATAATTGTCTAAAGCGGTGGATAGTGCATTTTTTGTCTATTTTGGGAGGTATAAGTTGGATAAACCCCTGGAAGTGTTGGTGGGAGAGTTATTACGGAGGCATAATTTGAAGCTGGCAGTGGCAGAATCGTGCACTGGCGGGCTGGCCAGCCACATCATCACCAACGTACCTGGCTCGTCGGATTATTACTTGGGTGGGGTGACTTCGTATGCCAACCAGGTCAAGGTGAGCTTACTGCAAGTGAGCCAGGCTACCCTGGAGGTGCACGGGGCGGTGAGTGCGGAAACGGTGCTAGAGATGGCGCGTGGTGTGCGCCTGGCACTGGGTGCGGATATCGGAGTATCCATCAGCGGGATAGCAGGCCCGTCCGGCGGCACGCCTGAGAAACCGGTGGGCACGGTATGGATTGGGTTGAGCTCGGCCAGGGATGAGCTTGCCAGGCACTTCCTGTGGCAGGGTGACCGTTTGACAATCAAGCAGCAATCTGTTGAAGCAGCGTTGAGACTGTTGGTCGAGTATATGCAGGCGTTTTGAGCGTATTTTTCCACTGCCGGGGCTTAAGGAGACGATATAATCGGGAATTATCAGGTTACAATTAGCTTTTATCGTTGTGATTACGAAATTCAGGAACAAACCATGGAAACCATCGAAGTAACCGTTCATTTTGACCAGCAAGGGGCGATCACACCCTTGCAGTTTACCTGGAATGGCAGCATCTATCAGGTGGAATCCGTCGGCAGGCACTGGCTGGATGATGATGGCCAGCATGTGCTGGTCATGGCGGTAAGCGGGCAGATCTATGAGCTGATCCTTAAGAAGGATGACTGGCGCTGGTACCTCAAGCAGGTTGGGCCGGGTCGAAGGGTGGCCTGAGCCAATGAAACGTAAAAGCATCCATATTCACGGGCTGCTGGTACTCGTGTTGCTGCTTGCTTGCCTGGGAAGCGTGATGAGCAGCCGTGCCCAGGGCGGTGACCCTTATGACCTGATCGATGCTGTCAACACGCTACGTATCAACAATGGCCTGCCTCCCTATGAGGTCAACAACATACTGATGTCCATCGCCCAGGGGCACAGTAATTACCAGGCAGCCATTGGATCGGTGACTCATATTGGCGCGGGTGGTACGCGCCCGCGTGACCGCGCCGTAGCCGCCGGTTATGGCGGCGGGGCCACATTTTTCATCTCTGAAAATATTGCCGGGGGAACCGATTTATCGGTGGACGGGGCTATCTCCATGTGGCTGGGGGATGACCCGCATATCCAAACCATGTTGAGCTCCAACTACCAGGAAGTGGGGGCCGGGGTGGCGGAAGCCGGTGGGTTTGTGTATTACACGCTGGATGCGGCTTACGTGTCGTGTGACTCTTACAACCCGCCTCCCACCACCTATCCCGGTGGGCCTACAGCGTTACCCTATTACGCTGTTAAAACCGCCACGCCCAACCCGGATGGGTCCATCGTCCATACGGTGATGTTAGGCCAAAATCTATCCCTGATCGCCACGGGCTATGGCATCACCGTGGAGCAGCTGAAAGAATTGAATCACCTGACCGACGATACGATTTACGATGGCGATATATTGATCATCCGGCTGGGTGATACCCCCGGCCCAACCGCTACTGGAACAGCCACGCCAACTCCCACGCGGGTCGCCTCGCCCACCCGTTACCCCACGCGTACCCCCACCCTGACCGCCACTGCCACGGTTGCCACACCGGTGAGCCTGGCGGTTGACCTTGGGCAGGGTAATGCGCCTCAAGCGGGCTCAGACCCGCTGGGGAGCATCCTGGTGATCGCCATTATTGCGCTGGCTGGCGGGGGTATCGTTTTGATGGTGGTGGGCAGCGTGCTCAGGCGCTCCGCTGCAAAGTGAGCACTTATTTACTTGTCACGCGGCACCCATAATTTTTGCAATCTCCCATCGGTGGCTTCATTCAATTCCGCCCAGCAGCTGATGGGTAGGTCGATTTGCGCCAGGGCAGCTGTGTTCATGTGCTCGCTCACATCGGTCAGTAAGGTCAGCAGTTCATCGAGGTCTGGATTATGGCCCACTACCAGCACCCGGTTGACGTTGTCGGGAAGGCGCTGCAAGACGTCCAGATAACAGGCTGTATCAGAGAGGTAAAGGTCAGATAATTGTTCGATATCCCCGTTATAACCGCTTTCATCTGCCACTGCTTGGGCCGTATCGCGCGCCCGGCGGGCGGTTGAGCACAGGATCAGATCTGGGATGAGATTATTTTCCTTAATATATTGCCCAACTTTCGGGGCTTCCCGTTTGCCACGTTTATTCAGTGGGCGGTCATGGTCGTTAAGCTTTGGTTGTTTCCAGCTTGATTTTGCATGTCGCAGTAGTAGCAATGTCTTCATATATAATCCTCTGTGACGTTTATTAATCCCATTATAATAGCTTCTTGAAATTATTCTGGATGCGGCGACCAATGATCCATGCCCTTATATTTGATTTTGATGGCTTGATCCTCGAGACAGAAGGACCCATCTTCCAATCATGGGAAGAGGTATATCAAGCCTTTGGGCAGGAGCTGTCATTCCCCGACTGGGCGCAGAGCATTGGCGCTTCGTTGGCTGAATTTGACCCGCAGCTGGATTTACAGGCACGCTTGGGCAGGAAGCTTGACTGGCCGGCCATCGAGCCACACCGTAAGGCGCGTGAAATGGCCTTGATTGAGCAGCAGTCGACTCTGCCAGGTGTGCTGGCTTATTTTAATACCGCCAAACGCCTGGGGATTAGGCTGGGATTGGCTTCCAGCTCATCATGCCGGTGGGTGATGAGGCATATCCGCCGCCTTGAGCTGGAGGAGTATTTCGATTGCATCAGGTCGTCCGATGATGTCAGGCGCGTCAAGCCGGATCCCGAGCTTTATCTGGCGGTATTAGCTGCCTTGAAGGTCGAACCAGGCGAGGCGATTGCCTTTGAAGATTCGCCCAACGGCATCCTGGCTGCCAAGCGGGCTGGTTTATACTGCGTTGCCGTGCCCAATCTGCTCACCAGCCAGCTTTCTCTTAAAGGGGCTGATTTACAGCTGCATTCCTTGCAAGACCTGCCCCTGGAGCAATTACTGGAGAGGGTACAGCTCTCTTAAATGCAGAGAGCCACCTCATCGGTGGCTCTCTGGCGCGCTGCGGTTCCCTTATCCAATCAGGAGGAGGGATGCCGCAGCGCTATGTCTACAACTATCACTTGACATGGCTGACATCACCTCCTATATGGTGGGATAGCAACATCAAGGTGGTGATACCCCCCAATTGTTGAATAGAGTATCACACAAATTCGACCAGCCGTCAATAGATTTTTGATGGGTTATAATTTAAATTTATTCTTGAATGTGAGGTTTTGATGGGATTTCATGGTGGTGGCTGGTGGTCATTTTTAAGCTCTTCGGGCGAGAAACCCAGGGTGACGCTTGGCCTGCTGCGGCGGGTGATGGGTTACTCAAATCCCTACCGCTGGCAGCTGGTAGCGATGTTGGCGCTGATCCTCATGTCAACCGGGCTGACCCTGCTGACCCCGCTGATCCTGCGCACTCTGATTGATAAGACCATTCCCTCGGGCAACGTCTCACAATTGACCATGCTGGCGATTGCGCTGCTGCTGATCCCCACTGCGGGAGGGGTGTTGGGAGTGATCCAGCGGCGCTTGAACGCCACGGTGGGCGAAGGGGTGATCTACGACCTGCGGGTGGCGTTGTACGCCCGATTGCAGCGCATGTCACTGCACTTTTTCACCAATACCAGGCTGGGTGAGCTGATGAGCCGCCTTAATAATGACGTGGTGGGTGCCCAAAACGCCATCAGCAATACCATCGTAAACATCATCACCAATATCGTCCAGGCGGTGGCAGTGCTGGCGGTGATGCTCTCTCTAGAATGGCGCCTGACCCTGATCAGCATCATTATCCTGCCGCTGTTTATCCTGGCAGCGCGGCACATGGGGCAGAGGCTGCGTGAGATCTCACGCCGCCAGCTGGAAGCCAATGCACAAATGAATGCCACCATGAACGAAACGCTCAACATTGGAGGCGCCTTGCTGGTCAAGCTGTTCGGACGGGCTGTCACCGAGGTAAAGCGCTTCGAAAGCCGTGCTGCCCTGGTGAGAGACCTGGGCATTGGGCGGGCATTGCTGGGTGCGGTATTCTTTATCATCATCGGCCTGGTCAGTGCGGTGGGCACAGCCCTGGTGTACGGCATTGGCGGCTATCTGGTGATGCAAAAAGCCTTTACCATAGGCACCATTGTGGCCTTTGGCGCTTACATGTCTAGCCTGTACAGCGCCCTCCAGGGCCTCACCAATGCGCCGGTGGATTTCGCAACCTCGGTGGTCAGCTTCGAGCGCGTCTTCGAAGTGCTCGACCTACCGCATGACATCCAAGAAAAGCAGGACGCGCTTCCATTGGGTGAGGTTAAAGGTGAGCTGGTCTTTGACCGTGTCACATTTCGCTACGATGCTGCAGGGAAGGCTTTATTAAGTGATGTCAAGCGTTATGGGCGGATGGATAATGTCGAGGCGGTGCTTTCGGGTGGGGTAAAGGAAACCCCGCCGAGGCAGGCAATAACTCGCAATGGTTTCACAGGCACAGTTGATGATGAGGTTGTTCATACTCAGGCGCGCATGAATGCCCTTGAAGAGATCAGTTTCACTGCCCAGCCCGGGCAGCTTGTAGCACTGGCGGGGCCGAGCGGGGCTGGTAAAACCACGCTGACTTACCTGATTCCACGCCTGTATGACCCCACCGCCGGGCAAATCCTGCTCGATCAGCACAACTTGCAGGAAGTGACCCTTGATTCACTCTCTGCCCAGATTGGCATGGTGACACAGGAAACACACCTGTTCCACGATACCATCCGCACTAATTTGTTGTATGCCCGGCTGGATGCCACACAAGAGGAGCTCGAAGTAGCCGCAAAAGCAGCCAATATCCATGATTTCGTGATCGACCTGCCCAATGGTTACGATACCATCGTGGGCGAACGCGGCTATCGCTTGAGCGGCGGCGAAAAGCAACGCGTGGCATTGGCACGCGTGATCCTCAAGAACCCCCGCATCCTGGTATTGGATGAAGCCACCAGCCACCTGGATAGCGAGTCAGAGATGCTGATCCAGGAAGCTCTCAAGCACGTGATGGCTGGGCGCACCAACATCGTCATTGCCCACCGCCTTAGCACCATCCTGGCAGCTGATTTGATCCTGGTGATGGACCGGGGCAGGATTGTAGAGCGCGGCACACATCATGAATTGTTATCCAAGGGTGGCTTATATGCCCAGCTGTATGAAACCCAATTCAGCCGAGAACGTGAGGTGGAATGAATATCTATTTTGCCTGTTCGATTACCGGCGGACGCCAGGATGAGCTGGTTTACCAAGCCTTGGTGACGGCATTGCAGAAAAATGGACACCACGTACCCACCGCACTGCTCGCTAGCCCAGAGGTCATGCCACTTGAAGGTGTGGTATTACCGCAGGATGTTTACGCCCGTGATGTACGCTGGATCAGCGAGTGCGATATGCTGCTTGCCGAAGTGAGTACGCCCTCGCATGGCGTGGGATATGAGATTGGATATGCCCTTTCCCTGGGCAAGAAGGTGTTGTGCCTATACCATCAAGGGCGCAAGGTTTCCAAGATGATTTTAGGCAATCCTCACCCGATGCTAACCATTCACCCGTACGAAACTCCCGAACAAGCTGTTCAGGTATTAATCGACTATCTCAACCACCCTGCCAAGAAAATTGAGGCCTGATGAAAAGAGGCATCCTGGCGGGTATTGGGGCTTATACCCTGTGGGGGCTGTTCCCCATCTACTGGCGCTGGCTTGAACAGGATCCCGCGATCGAGATCCTGGCTCACCGCATGGTGTGGTCGCTGGTGTTCATTATGGGCATCCTTCTCTTGAAGGGTGAGCTGAACTGGCTGAAGGATGCTTTGAAAAATCGTCGCACGCTGGCGATTTATGCCACAGCGGCAGCATTGCTGACCATAAACTGGTACACATATATTTGGGCGGTGAATGCCGGGTATGTGGTGGAAGCTTCATTGGGCTATTTCATTAACCCGCTGGTCAATATCCTGCTGGGGGTGATCTTCTTCCGTGAAAAGCTACGCATGGGGCAGCTGGTTGCGGTGCTTCTGGCAGTGCTGGGAGTAGTATACCTGACCTTCAATTATGGCTCCCTGCCCTGGATTTCCCTGGTGCTGGCCTTCAGCTTTGCCTCATACGGGTTGATCAAGAAGGCTGCGCCGCTGGAATCGATGCAAGGGTTTGGCCTGGAAACCTCCATGACGTTCTTACCCGCCCTGGCCTTTTTACTTTACCGCCAGTCTGTCGGTATCGCGGCTTTTGCCAACCAGGGAGTGCTGATCACTTTACTGTTGGTCTTGGCAGGACCTGTGACTGCCATCCCATTATTACTATTTGGCTATTCAGCGCGCAAAATTCCCCTTTCCATGCCTGGGTTTATCCAATACATCACACCCACCTTGCAGTTATTACTGGGCGTTTTTCTCTATAGGGAGCCTTTCCCGGTTAACAGGCTGGTAGGGTTCGCCGTGATCTGGATCGCGCTGCTCGTTTATTCACTCGAGGGGTTGGTGATTAACCGCAGGCAGAAAGCAGGTCGCTCACTGGTCAAGATGGCATAACAGCTCCCAGGCGAACTTCTGGACGCGCTCCAGGCTGGACAGCTCCAGATGATCGGGAATATCGGTGAGGCGATGCCATTCGGCCAGCTGCTTGCAACCCTGGCGGTAGGCAATGATACAGGCTGCTTTATATTTATGCTTTAGCAGGATGCTGCATTCAGTCGCAGCCCCCACCATGGGTCCATTGGCCGATTGCATGCCGAAGGACTGCCCCACCTCCCTGATCGTCGCTTCGAGCTCAGGCGGAATGGTGTAACGGCTGATGTTCCCTTCCTCCCGGATGTAGCTGATAGCGTTTCCAATCCCCACCATCTCGAAATTGATAAACACTGCATCCTTCAATTGCTCCCCATAATTCTTAATGAAAGCAAGCGCTCCATCACCACTGGTTTCTTCGCAGCCGGTAAAAGCCAGCCAGATCTCGGTTTTCTGTAAGGGTTGTGCTTTCAGGCGCTCAGCGATAGCCAGCACTGTTCCCACCGAGGAAGCATTATCATTGGCTCCCGGGGAATATGGCCCCAGATCAGCCGTGACCCCGGTAAACCAACCTAAAAAGTGAAAGATAGCCAGGAATAGGCCAATCCAGGCAAACACCTGTACGCCGGTGATTGCTGCCAGCAGGTATAGTGGAATAGCCAGGAAGACCCCAAAAATTGTCACTATGGCTAATGGTGTAAAAATACGCACCAATGTGTCGGTGGCGAACCAGAATACTGCGCGGTGGCTATCGAGGTGCGCCACCAGCACTACGCGGCGCTGCGTTTTGCCTGCGGGGATGATTTTGGCGATCACATTTTGGCTGGTGCCATGCGGGAGCAGGTTTTGCAACGGGTAATCTTGCAGGGTGAATTTTCCCCAGATTAGGTAACTGCTCAATCCGAAGACCAGGACGGTGATGATGATGGCAGGTATCTTGCCGGCCGGGCCCTGTAATAGCCAGTAAGCGGCATGACCGACCAGCGCCAGCCCCAACACCAAGGCAACGAAGAGCCATAATGAGCGCTCTCCTGAGAAAGGCTGTTGCTCAACATCCGTTATTCCCAGGTTTTCCAGCTGTGCCTGAACATAATTGGCAGCCTGTTTTTCAGCTGGAGTGGTTGAGCCGCGCCCTGTTTTGGCAATTATCCTCACGTGTGATAATGCTCGCTGGGCAAGGCTGGCTGGGTCAGCTGTGTTTATTTGAATGGATGCCATCGCGTAAAATACCCTCGCCTCTCACGGATGTAACTCCGTGGCAGGCCAATAATATGACCGGGATTAAGGTTTGATCACCAGCATTCCGCCGGCACTGCTACCCTGCACTTCGGGGAAGTACGACATCCATGCCCGTGCCGGCAGCAGATGATATTCACCTGGCTGCAGGATGGTGAGCGTGTAGGTCAGGTCATAAGTGCCTGCCGGCAGATATGAGGCTGTCCAGGTAATGTGGTCATCGTAGATTTGGGCCGGAATGAACAGCCACCATCCCCATCCCTTGCTAAAGGGATCGCGAGGGTCATACAGGGGTCCCGGCTCGGGAATATCGGCAAACTGGGTGGTCTTCAGGTTGGTATTGATGATTTCTGCCCCGGCAGGGATGTAGTCTTCGACCACAAAATGATAGGCGTCATTGGGCAGGATGATGGTCAGGCGGGTGGTGAGCACATCGCCAACCTGAGTGACACTGATGGGCGTAGCGGTCGGCAGGTCGGCACCCTGTACATAATATGCACGGCTAATATTGATTCCCCGGTCAAGCGGAGCAATTTCATTGGCTGGGCGGTAAACGTTCAGTGCCGCGGTGTAATACAGGTGTCCAATGCCTGCCTCGCGCTGAATGACCAGCGCATTGGCGTCATTCGGATACAGGTTGCTTAGAGGCAGGCTGGCGGTAACCGGGTCAAGCTGCGCATCGCCCCCGGCCTGGCCGCTGGCAATGGAGATGTTATTCAGGCTGGCGCTGAAACCATATTTGCTGCTCAGCTCACCGGTACCTTTCAGAACCTCATTCATGGCCAGCAAGATCCAGCTGCTCTCATAAGTAGAATTCCAATAGCCACCTGCCTGGCGGTTTGACATCAGGTAATTCACCGCATCGGGAATGAGCGTGGAGGTAGGCTCAAGTTTTGCCAGTGTGTAGAGAACCATGGCTGAATTCGTCAGGGTGGAGGTCATATTACGCCAATCCGGATTCTTTAGTTCCCAATGCACACCGGTTGCCGAGCGAGTGGCAGTCGCCTGCAAGTCTGAGATCAGCGTAGGCACCTGGTTGCTGCTGGAAGAAAGCAGGTCCAAAGAGAGGGTGAGTAGCGCTTTGGCCCACGGGTTGAGTTGGTCGCGCAGCCCATACAGCTGGTTAGCGTTGTCAATATTCCCGTCCCCGGCGGTTTTTAAGGCAAAATTTTCAAATGCCAGCCGGTCAAGCATCCAGGATTCTGTGGTCTGTGTAGAGGTGGGCACCGCGCTCGACAGGTAGCTCACTGCGTGATTGAAGGCATTTTCGGGAACACTGATACCTGCGTCACGGGTGGTGGCCAGCCCGAAGAGTGCGTATGCAGTGATGTAAGCATCACTCTGTTCTGCCTGCCACCATCCCCATCCGCCATCTCCATTCTGCAGAGCCAGCAGCTGTTCCAGCCCCTGGCTCAGGCTGCGGTCTAGGCGGGATTTCAAGTCGGGGGCATCGATGGCGAAGGATTGCAAGGTGGTAAACGTTACCAGGTTGGGTAGGAAGCTCGAAAGAATCTGGTCTGGGTAGTCTGAAGGGTGGTATTCAAGCGCATCCAGGCTGTCCAGCATGGCAGCGGCTAATGATGGGTCGAGCTCAACGTCCAGTGAGCCGTTGCCAGCGTCAAAGGTCACCGGCAAGCTCACCAATTCAAGACGCTCACCGGCTTCTGCCAGGCTGCCCGACGTGGCAAAGGTTTGCGGGGCAGTGTAGCGCAGCACGGGCAAGGCGCCATTTGAAAGGAGCACGGCATCCTGCATACCCCCTGCCTGGACGGAGAAACGCAGTGAAGCGCTGGCCACATCCCCAGCCGTTCCCCACCATTCCAGTCGCAGGCGACCATTAGCCGGTAGGTCCACCGCCTGGGTCATCGTGTTCGGGTCATCCAGCACGAAGCCACTGGCCTGGAGCGTGGCATCACCATGCATGGCATTGGAGGTGTTGTTCTGCACCACGGCTGCCAATAGGGCATGGTCACCCGCTACCAGGAAACGGGGCGCAACCGGCCGGATTAACAGGTCTTGTGTGGTCACCAACTCCAGCCTGGCCTCGCCCACCAGGGTATCCATGGTCACGCCGCGTACCAGTACCAGCCAGGTGGTCAGGTTGTCGGGGAGGTTCATGCTGACAGATGCGTTGCCATTGGCGTCGGTGTTAATCTGGGCATCCCAATAGGCCGTATCGGGAAAATTCTCACGGGTCACCGATTCAGGCGCTTCCCCACCTCCACCTCCGCCCATCCCGCCGGGCATGTAACGCAGTCGCTGTCCAGAGCCAGCCAGGCTGATGCCGGTGCGTACATTGAGCTGTTGGGTGCCATAGAAGGCGGCAGTGATAACCGCTTCTGTGGGATCGGCCAGCGCCAGGATGGCTTTATCCACCACGGCAAGAGAAAATTCGCCCTGTACAGGGGTTCCGTTGGCATCGGTTATGTGCATGTTAAAGGTTACCGGCTCACCGGGTCCGGAGCGCTCAGGCTGGCTGGTGAGGGTCACATCGAGATATTCAAATGAAGCATCGACCGGTAGGTTGGTGTACCCCTGACGGAAGTCGGCATTCCCCTGGTCATCCTTGCCGACTAGAGTAACCCCAATATATACATTAGGCGCCTCATCGTTGGTGAGCGTCACAGAGATGGTGCTGCCGCCGGGATCCAGCTTCAAAAGCTGATAGTCCAGCACCTCACCACGTTCCGCAGTTAACAGTCCCATCGCAGTGCTTCCGAATGGATTGGGTACGAAGACCTGGGCGGTATCGCCTGCCTGATAGCTGTCCTTATCTGCCACCAGCCTGAGGCGCTGGTTGGGAAGCGAGGGCCAGATTGCCTGCCCCTTGCCACCTACCCAGATGATCACCTGGGTGAGAGTGCCGTCGCCCGATACATCCAGCTGGTAAGTACCCGGATCAGGGGGTGTGAAAGCAAGCCGTGCCGTACCATCACCTGCTGTTATGATGTCAGCGCTGGCAACGGGAGTATACACTGCAGTGTATTTTGGAAAAATATAACCCATGGTGGTACTATCAGGATCTTGTCGCACCCATTCCACGCGTTGGAATTGGGCAGTCATCGAGCGTGCACCTGCGGGGTTACCATCCCAATCTGCTACCAGTACACTAAAGCCAGCTTCATTTTCTGCCTGGTATGACCAGGCATCGGGATGGATGCCGATGTAATATTCGGCTGGGTTCACATACACACTGTCGCGTGCGCTGACGGGTTGCCCGCTTTCGTCACTGAGGGTAACTTCAAGGGTATACTGTTGTCTCCCCGGGTATGCCGGGGCGGGAGTGGTAACATTAGCTACCCCGCTGGCGTCAGTTTGGACGTCTCCCTCGACTATCATCTCGCCTAATCCATATGGCTCGAAATCGTAGTTGAACACATTCAGCCAGCTGGTATCCACAGGCCCAACCTGGTAATTAGTGATATTAAAATTGGCTGGTTGCCGGTATAAGGCCCAATGGGCACTCAGGTTTCCAGCGGGGGCGTCGAAGAAATAACGCGCGTCAATTTGCGCCGCAAGCTGTGTCCCGCTGAGCACATCTGTGGACTGGAACGCCACTTGCAGGTTGATCTCGGGCTTGCGATAATCGGCTACTTTGAAATATCCGTATGCGCCATCGTGCACATTATCCAGGTAATAATCGCCGGGAATTGTGTTTTCAGGTAACCTGTATTCACCATTGCCGCTGCCAAACCCCGAAAGGGGAACTTCAAGGTCAATGGTCTTGTTTCCTCCGGGTTGATACATGCTGAGTGAGTAGGAGCTGAAATCAGGCAGGGTATAGCGTCCATTGCTGACCTTGCGGACGATGACCCGGTAATACACCGTATCTCCCGGACGGTATATAGGCCGGTCGGTGTAGATATATGCGAAGATGCCGGAAGGGTAATAATTAGCCGTTATATCGAAATCCCATGGGTTTACCCCATCATTCCAGGAGGATAAAGCGAAGCCAAAATTATCGTTCCCGGGCTGGCCTATAATTGCGAAGGACGAGTTGTACAAATCCAGGTAGGAGGTGATGGCACCCTGGAACACTCCCCTATCATTGGTGGTGCCGGAGGCCAGCGGGGTTCCCGTCTGGTCATATACAGTGACAGGCAGGTTTACCGCGGGGGTATTGGTGTCCAGGTCCACTGCCCAAACGAATGCCTGCGTCGGGCTTAGCTTCAGGGTGGTTTGGTAGTGGCTGATTGCCAGAATCATCGTGTTGGTATAACCCCATCTATCAGGTCGTTCTACCCGCAAGAAATATAACCCCGGCTGGCTGAATTTTCCTTCTTTGAGGATATCCAGGGTAACCGTGGTTGCCCGGTTGGAGGGCAGCTCGAGATGGTTGGTCCAATACTCCACATCATTGGGGACGAAGCCCTGGCGGTAATCATACCCATTATCGCCAAACAGCTGCACCAGGTTATCGGTAGTGAGGGTGCCCATGGAAAGGGGTACGTCCGGCAGGTTGGTAACCACTGCCATCACTCCGGCATCCTGGGTGGTGAGGAAGGTGGCGTCGGTTGAGTAGGGGAATTGGATGGATGGGTCAAGAGCCGCGGTGCGGAAATTCAGGATGAACGCTTCTCCCAGGCGGCTACCCCACAGGTCGGTCAGGTCAGGTGAGATGGTGATGGTATATTCGGCAGCGGGGTCAAAGGTGGCATACAACATGACTGCCATCCCATCTTCATTCCACCATGCCCCCAGGTCAGACACCTCCGGGCTCACTGATACATAATTTTTGATATTTTCACTGGAGATGGCTGAGCTTAAATATATGCTGAGACTGTCGTAGGTGTTTTTGGTGCCGTTTTGAGCTGGAGTACTGCCGCTTACATAGAGCTCTGGTACGGTGTGCCAGGTCTGGATGGCTTTCTCGCCCAATATGGTTCCGCCCAGGGCGGCTGCTTGGGCGTCCAGCACGGCCGTGTAATTGGTATCACGTTGTAGCAAGGCTGTGGGGGTAAAGACGAAGGTGGTGAAATCGTTATTCCAGCCAGTCTTGCCACCTACTGGCGTGCCATCGCTGGCTTGCAGGGAGAAATTTGCCTCGACGCTGGCAGCATCCATCGAGTAACTGAAATTAAGCTGCACTGCTGTATCCAGGTGGACACTTGCCGTGGCGTCGGAAGGTTGTGCTGATACCAGGCGTGGAAGTATGGTGCTGAATGACCAGCTTGGGACGGTGTCTAACGGGGAGCCGCTTGTGCTGGTCAGCTGGGGATTGATGGTTACCTGGTACGATGTTCCACCTGCCAGGGCGGGTTCTGGATAAAAGATGTAGGCGCTGGTATTAATCCATTCACCATGCCCTTGTGCCGATGGGTTAAGGCTGAAACCGGCAGGCAGGCTGGCAGGATCAGCCCCCAGGGCAACCACGGGCTGGTTGAAAGTGGCCACTACTGCAGATGTGGGGTCCACATCACTTGCATCAGCCTCGGGCAGGCTTTGAAGCATGGTCAGGTATGCACTGGTGGAAAATGACAGGCTGATGGGATCCTGGAGGGACATACCTTTCTTGGATTGGGCAGAAGTGCCAATGTTAATGACCTGTGCACTTCCAGGTGAGAGCGGAGTGTCAGGGGTAAAGGTGAGGCTGCTGTTATCTTTCCAGGTGAATTTCCCCGACAGAGTGGGCACGCCGGTCACCGCTGCCTCAACAGAGGCCCGCTGCATGGGTTGGTTGAAATAAAATGTGATCGGGTTGAGCAGGGCAATTTGTGAACCGGGCAAAGGGTCGGTTTCCACCAGGGCAGGCGGTTGGGTGGGCGGCAGTGGTGTAGGGGTGGCGGTATTCGGCGGCCGGGTAGACTCCACCGTAGGAGTTGAGGTTGTTGCAATAGGTGTGGCTTTGGTACATCCCGGTAGTGACCAGATCAGGCTGATCAGGATGATCACGGTGATGATTTCGAAGAAATTATTCGGTTTATGGCGTAATCCGGGCGTTGCATGGGAGGAGCGCATTGGTTTCTCTCCTTTGAGTTGAGGGAAGAGCCTTCCCAAATATGAAAAGATTATAACATCCCCTTTATAAGACGTACGATGACCCTGATTAGTTCACATTAATGCTTGGTCCAGGTCTTCCAGGATATCGGTCGGGTTTTCAATGCCCACTGACATGCGCACCAGCCCGTCGGTGATACCCTGGCTCAAACGGTCTTCGCGTGGCACCGGACCATGGGTCATGCTGGCGGGATGCTCGACCAGGGTGTCCACCATGCCCAGCGAGACTGCCAGGGTTGCCAGGTGCACCCGCTCCATCAGTTGAATAGCCGCTTGCATGCCACCGGCCAGCTCGAAGGAAAGCACGCCGCCGAATGCATGCATCTGACGTACGGCAACTTCGTGGCCGGGATCCCCTTCCAACCCGGGATAATGGACCTGCTCGACAGCCGGGTGGGCGGACAGGAAGCGTGCCACCTGGAGGGCATTCTCACAATGGCGCTGCATGCGCAGCTCAAAAGTTTTGAGGCCCATGTTTGCCAGCCAGGCATCGAAGGGACTGGGAGTGCCACCTAAAATTTTAGCCACGCTGAATAACTGTTGTTGGATATAACTGGGATGCGAGCTAACCACCACACCACCGGTGAGGGCTCCGTGCCCGGAAAGAAACTTGGTGGTGGAATGGATCACGATATCTGCACCCAGGTTGAGCGGTCTCTGGCAGTAAGGTGTGGCAAAGGTATTATCCACCGCCAGCCAGGCACCCTGGCGGTGGGCAACCACTGCCAGTGCCTGAAGGTCTACCATAGCCATGGTGGGGTTGGCGGGGGTCTCTGCATAAACCAGCCGGGTCGAAGGGTGAGCTTCAAGGGCAGCCTGCCAGCCTGCCGTACTGTTATCGTGCACCCAGGTCACCTGGATTCCCAGTGTGGGGGCAATTTCTTTCAGGAAGGTGAAAGTGGCGCTGTAAACAGCCTCCTGAGCTATCACCGTATCGCCTTCCCTGAGCAGCGATAAAAGCACTGCTGTAATGGCTGCCATACCTGAGCTGAAAACCTGCCCTGCCACCAGGATGTCAGGGTCGGTTTCCGGCTGGCAACGGATTAGGTCCAGCCCTTCAAGGATGGCAATTTTCCTGGCCAGCTGGTTAAGGTTGGGATTGCCCAATCGAGTGTAGTAATATCCTGGTTCCGCACGGGAAACGATCTCCGCTCCTGTGGCAACATCTGGGAAATTGAATGTGGAAGTCTGGAAAATGGGGCTCACATGACTGTGGTAAGGGTTCTCGTCTTCACCCACATGGACTACCAGAGTGCTGATGCTGTGGTTGGCTGAAAAGCGGTACATGATTTCCTCCTGCTGTTTATGTGTGGGTAAAATCAGCTTCGGACGAGAAACAATCCTGTTCCCCTCCGGGTTTCCCTGGCCCGGATATACATCACCACACGAGTAGGGAACACCTTATCATGATTATACGTCTAAAAACAAACCCTCTGCTTGATGGTTTAGGACATTTATTCACTTCTTAACCAAAACTGCTTTCAGGTGGTTATAATCATGCAACTGTTTGGTAGAATCGTGCCATGAACTCTGAATTACCCGTTCGCACAAGGATGGCGCATAAGCCATCGCAGTACATTCAAGCCAGCTTAGTCGGGCAGGCCTTCGTTGCACTTACGTTTGGCGCGGCCTTGTTAGTTTTCCTGGTGGCTGCCTTGCCCGCTGTCTATTCGCAAATATATTCTGAGCGTATCTTTCCCGGGGTTGCCGTGGGTGGCATTGACCTGTCTGGCCTCACCGCGCAACAGGCTGCGGAACTGCTCATCCAGCGGCTTGATTTCCCCACACGCGGAAAAATCGTCTTCCAGGATGGCACCAATATGTGGACTGCTACCCCTGCAGAGCTGGGGTTGGCCCTGGATGCACAGGGTACTGCCCTGGCAGCATACAACACGGGCCGGGCTGGCAGCCTATTAACGCGACTGGCAAATCGCTGGAACGCCTGGTCAGCCGGGGTGGATCTGGCACCGAGGTTCATCTTTGATGAGCGTATTGCCCAAAATTACCTGCAAGGGATTGCCCAACAGGTAAACCGCCCCATCATCGAGGCCAGCCTGGGGATTAGTGGGGTGGAAGTGGTGGTCAATTCTGGACAGGTGGGCCGCACAATGGATGTAGGCGCCTCCCTCTCCAGCCTTGACGCTCAGCTGCAGGCCATGACTGATGGGATGCTACCCCTGGTGGTTCACGAGACACCTCCGGTGATCTTGGATGCCACTGCCCAGGCAGAGCTTGCCCGCCAGATCCTATCTGCGCCGCTTATTTTGCAAATCCCCAACCCAGAACCAGGCGATGCGGGTCCATGGTCCTTCGAACCGGCTGACCTGGTGCCCATGATGACCATCCAGCGGGTAAAATCTGAAAATGGAGAGATTTACCAGGTGGGGCTCAACACCAACACGCTGAGAACCTTCTTGATGGGTGTAGCCCCTCCGCTCAGCCGCCAGCCGCAGAACGCGCGCTTTATATTCAATGATGACACCCGCCAATTGGAAATCATTCAGCCGGCAGTCATCGGCCGCGGATTGGACATCGATGCAAGCCTGGCGTTGATCAACCAGCAACTGCTAGAAGGCCAGCACACCATCAGCCTGGTCATGCAAACCACTAACCCACCCGTCACCGATTGGTCCACCGCAGAGAGCCTGGGCATCACCGAGCTGACCAGTGAATATACCTCCTATTTTTACGGCTCAGACAGCGCCCGCATCCAGAATATCAAGACAGCCGCCTCCCGTTACCACGGGCTGCTGGTTGCACCCGGTGAGACCTTCTCTATGGCAGATGCATTGGGTGATGTCAGCCTCGATACGGGTTACGCCGAGGCGTTGATTATTTACGGCGACCGCACGATAAAGGGGGTGGGTGGGGGCGTATGCCAGGTCGCGACCACCTTTTTCCGGACGGTTTTCTTTGGTGGCTACCAGGTGGATGTACGCTGGCCTCATGCTTACCGGGTAACGTATTACGAGCAAACGGCAAGTGGAGGACACAATCAGGATTTGGCTGGGCTGGACGCGACCGTATTTGCACCAGAGGTGGACTTTGTATTCACCAACGATAGCCCCTACTGGCTGTTGATGGAAACCTATTCCACTTCGACCTCGCTCACCTGGAAGTTCTATTCCACCTCCGATGGGCGCACAGTAGATTGGTCCACCAGCGGTTTACAGAATATCGTCGAACCACCCGACCCACTGTACACTGAAAATCCAGACCTGGACAAAGGCGAGATCAAACAGGTGGATTGGGCGGTGGATGGCGCTGATGTTAGCGTAACCCGCACCGTCATGCGAGATGGCTCGGTGATACACGCTGATGTGTTCAACACACATTACATTGCCTGGCAGGCTAAGTATGAATACGGGCCAGGTACAGAAGACATCCCTACACCTGAGCCTTCACCAACACCTTAAAAAGCCAGCAAGTTGGCAGGTTGTAAAGTTTGAATCTTTGGATATTCGAACGTTGCAACACGTTAATGGCAAGATAGATCCCAACCGGGCAATATTAGGTTTTAAGGTAGAATAATCAGTTAGTGGAGTGAATTTCAGCAGGTGAACGGAGTTCGCCAGCTACCCTGGAGGAAACATGGTCAGTCAAGAGCTGCTAGATATTTTACGTTGCCCAGCTTGCGTGAGGGAGAAAGACGGTCTATTGGATTATTACAAGGAATCCTGGCTGATTTGCCGAGATTGTGGCCGCAAGTATCCCATCCGAGATGATATACCGGTGATGCTGATTGATGAGGGTGATAAGTGGGTGAACACCCCGGTGAACGCATTGCCGATACCACCTCCTGATAAATAAGCTTAAGTCTCTGGCTGGTTTTTTTTATTGGTGAGCTTATGAAAGGTTTTCCTGATTTACTGGATGAATTGAGCTGCGGAGAAGATGAACGCGCCGAAGCTGCTCTGCCTCACCTGGCAGCCTGGGGCTCTGAGGCGGTGGAGCCCCTGCGCGAACGTTTGTTCAACCCAGAAGCAGATGTTCGCTGGTGGGCAGTGCGCGCCCTGGCTGAAGTTGAGGACCCACGAGTGCCAGAGTTACTAACCAGTGCCTTATCCGACCCTGATCAAGCCGTGCGCTGGTGTGCTGGCCTGGCTTTACGCCAGCATCCCTCTGAACAAGCGGCAACCAGCTTGCTCCATTTGTTATCCGATGAAAATGCCCTCACCCGGCGCATGGCAGGGGATGCTCTGGTGGCTATCGGAAGCCCGGTAGTGCCGCAACTAATCGAGCTGATGCAGCGTGGCGTGCACGCCGCTCGCCTGGAGGCAGTGCGGGCCCTGGCGCGCATTGCAGACCAGCGCTCCATCCCGGCTTTGTTCGAAGCCCTGGATGACGGCTCGGCACTCATCGAGTATTGGGCTAGCGAGGGATTGGAAAAAATGGGGGTAGGGATGGTGTTTTACCGCCCGGAGTAGTTTTAAAATTAAAAGGGCATCGGGAATACCCTACGAGGCAATCAGCATTTGTTATTTAAAATGTCCCTGTCCCTTACCGCTTAATTGCCCACACCAGCCAAAGGCTGATCATCACCAGGCCGATGAAGAAGCGTACCACGAAGGATGCCCCCCAGCCGATGAGCAGTCCACGCAGGGCGATCAAGGCCTGTTTAATGTCGCGCCGGCGTATGTACTCGAGCAGCAGTACCACGAGAGGGGTGGCGATAATACCACCGAAGGGCGGCAGGAGGATGGTGCCCAGTATGCCGGCGACGATCCCCAGTATCAACGATGACCAAGCCGCGCCTGCCTGGTGAGCCTTGGCGTTCATCAATATGTTGTCAATCGTCACCCCCACGAGAAACAGAATTGTGATTACGGCGAATAGCACCCAGGCTAGTGGGTAGAAACCCGTGATCAGCCCGTATGCCAGGATTGCCAGCCAGATGACGATGATGCCGGGGAAGATGGGGATCACCAACCCGACCAATCCCGTTAACATGATAACCAGCGCGATCCAAAAAGCGGCTGTGTGCACCCAGGCAGGCATTGCGACCTTTATTTCTCTTGCGGGCGGATCACGTCAATGCCACCCATCCATGGTCGCAGCACAGCTGGAACGATCACACTGCCATCCGGCTGCTGGTAGTTCTCCAGGACGGCGATCAGGGTGCGCGGCATGCCCAACCCTGAGCCGTTTAGGGTGTGCACCAGGCGCAGCTTGCCGCCTTCAGCCGGCCGGTATTTGATGTTAGCCCGCCTCGCTTGGAAATCACCCACGTTCGATACCGACGAGACCTCCAGCCACTCGTTGCAGCCCGGAGCCCACACCTCGACATCGTAGGTCATGTGGGCGTTAAAGCCCAGGTCGCCAGTGCACAACTGCTTCACCCGGTAGGTCAAGCCCAGCTCAGTGCAGGTCTGCTCGGCATCTGCGCGCATCTTCTCGAGCATCTGGTCCGATTCCTCCGGCCTGCAGTAGATATACATCTCCACCTTATCGAATTGGTGGCCGCGCTTAATGCCGCGCACATCCCGTCCGGCGCTCATCTTCTCGCGCCTGAAGCAGGGCGTATAAGCGGTGTAAAAGCGTGGCAGGCCGGCTTCATCCAGCACGTCATCGCTATGCAAGCCGGTGAGCGGCACCTCAGCTGTGGGCACCATCCACAGGTCATCTTCCACGTCGTGGTACAGGTTGTCCCGGAACTTGGGCAGCTGCCCCGACCTGAACATGATCTCTTCCTTCACCATAAAGGGGGTGTACTTCTCGGTATAGCCCTGGCGAATGTGCAGGTCGAGCATCCAGGTGATCAGGGCGCGCTGCAGCCTGGCACCCGCCCCGCTGAGCACGTAGAAACGCGAGCCGGTGATCTTCACCCCCTGTTCGAAGTCCAGGATGCCCAGGGCAGGGCCCAGTTCCCAATGCGCTTTGGGTTCGAAATCAAACTCGGGAATCTCCCCCACCCCGCGCAGCACCATGTTCTCGCTGTCGTCTTTTCCATATGGGGTGCGCGGGTCGGGGAGGTTGGGGATGCCTGCCAGCGTATCATTCAGCTGAGCCTCGATTTTACGCAAGGCTTCATCCAATTGGCTGATCTGGTCTCCCACCCGGCGCATGGCATCAATCTTAGTCCGCCTCTCAACCGGGTCTTTGGCTTTACCGATTTCTTTTGAAACGGCGTTACGCTGGGCTTTGAGGCTTTCCGCCTCCTGGATGATCTGGCGCCGCTCTCGGTCCAGCTCCAGGATCTGGTCGACGGGGGAAGAGTCCATCTGGCGGTCTGCCAGTGCTTTTTGCACCAGCTCAGGCTGCTCGCGGATCAGGTTGATGTCTAGCATTACTGCACCTCCATGATTAATTAAATTGCCCCCTCGCCAGCAGGACGAGGGGGCGCCCGTGGTGCCACCTGCAGTTTACCAGGTTCTAATCCTTTATGGGAGGATAAGTACGCTGGCCTCAACTCAGCGCTAACGGGCTACCCCGGCTCATTTATTCTGGAAATATTCCAGCTTTACATGAGCGATTGGATCGTATCTGATCCGGCGGAGTGGATTTCACCATTGGGCCTGCCACCTCACACCATCCGGTGGCTCTCTGGGAGGCTGCCGGGTTACTGGTCTCCGCGCTAGTCGATGTGAGATCGATTAGCGTGGATTATACATGAGGTCATGGGCGTGTCAAGAGAGTGGTATGTGTCTGGCTATTTGCTCCCCAGCGAGTTAAACTTCCCCAACCCAGTGGAATTAGTGCTGGCCTGCGGGTTGCCGTAATAGGATACGCTGCCTGCCCCGCTGATGGTGCCGCTGAGCTGGCCGGTCACCCACAAGGTGGCGCTGCCCAATCCCGAGATGGTCACGGTGGCGTCCTGGATTTGCAAGTCAGGGGCGTTCACGCTGCCGGCTCCAGAGATTTCAATCGTCGCCTGGGTGGCCGTGCCGGTGCTATTGATGCTTCCCAGGCCGCTTAATGTCAGAATGAGGCTGCCGGTGGTGAGCTGGTTCTGCGAGATACTGCCTGCGCCGCTCATGGTTATCTTCAAGCTGGAGGTGGATAGGGTCTCGATCTGTACATCCCCCGCACCACTGACCGCCAGTGAGCTCAGGTCCTTGACCACGATGTTATAAGTCACTACATTTGCATTGGTTGTGGTGGGGATGGTGATATTATTGGTAGTCTTGATGACCAGCGTACGATTACTCACCGTGGTGCTGATTTCCGGCACCAGGTTGTCCGGGCCGCTGATGTTAAGTGACTCAACATCTCCCTGGGAGATGTTGACCTTCCCGAAAGCGGAGAATTCGATGGAACTAAATCCACTCACCTGGCGGTTTTCGCTGATGATTGTATTGGAAGGGGTGATGACTCTAACGCCCAGGTTTGACAGCCCACTACAGCCGGCTGATAACAGTGATAGGATGACTGCTGAAATTATGATGAATCGGGTCTTCATGGTAGATCCTTTCTATGAGTTAGAATAGCCAATAAGTAATTTTCGTTCAGCTTGTATACGTCTTATTGACCAGCAAGTTGCTTTTTAAACCCTTCCAGAGCCGGGATCGGGGTAGGGTCGATTTCATACAGCATGGCCAGGTAGAAGCTCACGTAATCGCCCTTGTGGAGGGTGGTCCATTGCTGGGCAAGCGGTGTATCTCCCTGGGCATCGATAAAATCTGTATTAATGCCTTCCAGCAGGTAAGCCTGGCGGGTCAGCTCGGTGCGTAACAGGTTGCGCGGGTGGTAGGATTGGGCCCTTAAAAACAGCGCCATGGCGGATGAAAGCTCACTCTCTGGTTGGAGCAAGCCTGCCAGGGCATTGTGGTTCGCCTCCGGCAGGGCTTCGAACTGTGCCCAGGCTTTAGCCAGCTCGTTTACTTGCGTTTTCCAGCGGCGCGCTACCGGCGTGAGCACATCTGCACCGAAGACCATCACCCAGCGGCCCACCAACTGCCCTGCAAGGCGTTTGGCGGAGTTATTCATGATGGGAATGTCGACCCGTAGGTCATTTTGTTGCTTGCGCATAGCCGTGATCGCTCCGCTTAATTCCTTGGCTGGGTCAGGAATGAGTGCGAGGCGGGCCACCAGTGCCAGCAATATCCCAAATGAAAAGCCCACAGCTGCCCTGGGCTGCCCGGGGTGCTCAAAAGTCCATAGAGGCATATAGGCGGCATCGGCAGCTTTTGCCAGTTTACCTCCAGTACACAATGCCAGGATGCGGCAGCCATTCAACCGGGCTTGCTCAAACGCCGCCAGGGTTTCCTCGGTATTACCCGAATGTGAGCTGGCGACCACCAACGTCTCATTTCCCTTTGCCCAAGCGGGCAGGCTGTAATTACGTTGCACGATGATCGGGGCGCTGCTGAGAGGTGCCGCATAGGCTGATAGCAGGTCAGCTCCGATTGCCGATCCGCCCATACCCGCAATCAGCACATGCTGGATGTTTTGCCATTTCGGCAGGGGTTGACTCATACCCAGCTGGTAGGCTTGCTCCAGCTGGTAGGGTAGGTTTTCGATTTCCGCCAAGTAATTTTGGCTGTCGATCTTTTGAAACAATGTATGATTGTTCAGATCCATATTGCTATCTATTGATCTCCTTTTGTGATGATTTCCCCTTTAATTGATTCCGGAGATTATTTTCCCCGTATTTTAAGCAGCTGCTGATAAATTTCCCGCCTCGACCAGCCTGATTGTTCAGCCAGCTGCGCAGCCAGCTGTGAGCTGGATAATTGACTGATTATATTCGCTTTTAATGCAGCGGACAAGCGTTCCTCATTCCAACGCTCGGCGGGTGCAGTTTTTCCAGATATCACCAGGGTTAATTCACCCCGCGGGGGGCTTTCGGTGAAGTGGCCAATCACTTGGCCCAGGTTGCCGCGGTAAATTTCTTCGTGCAGCTTTGTTAATTCACGTCCCACGGCCACCGGGCGGTCGCCTAATAGATCGAGCATCTCCTGCAAGGATCTCATCAAACGGTGAGGGGTTTCCAGGAAAATTAATGTGAATGGATAATCGGCAACCCGCTTCAGTACTCGCCGGCGATCATTGCTTTTACGGGGCAGGTATCCCAGGTAAAGGAATGCATCCGTTGGAAGGCCTGAGGCCACCAGGGCTGCGATGGGCGCGCTTGGACCTGGTATGGGACTCACTATGTGACCTTCCTCAATGGCAGCTCTCACCAGCTCATAGCCCGGGTCATTCAACCCTGGCGTGCCCGCGTCCGAGACTAGCGCTACATCCCCTTCCTTCAGTGCTTCCAGCACCTGCTCCAGCCTCACCAGCTTGTTGTGCTCATGGTAGCTGAGGCTGGGGGTGTGGATATCAAATCGCTGCAACAGCTTGGCGGTCTGGCGGGTATCCTCCGCAGCAACCAGGTGCACATCCTGCAAGATGCGTACGGCCCGGAAACTGATATCCTCCAGGTTACCGATGGGGGTAGCCACCAGGTACAGGGTGCTCATGGTTGCACCCAGGTAAGCAGGTCTAGAGTGAGGGCGTAGTTATCAGGGTTCACCGCAGCCAGTAGCGCTCTACCCGGGTCTCCCTGGTTGGTGACATAACACAGATATGCGCCTTCTGCCAGGCTATCTACTGCAATGGGTGCCGTGCTCATATTGGCGCCCTGGCAATCCTGCAAATCAGGCGCCTGGTTGCCGAATACCCCTATCATCGCCTCGTTTGCCGGGGTTAACCAATGATAGTTATTTCCATCCACCTGGTATAACAGGTCTTCATCCCCACTGTTTAGGGTGAGGGCATCCAGGTCGATATCATCTCCAGGGATGGGCTGGAGTTGCCCAGTACGCTGTCCTTCGGGCGTAGCTGTGCCGTTCTCCGTGGGGTTGGGGGTGGCGCTGAGGTAAGGCGATGGGGTTGGGGTAACCTGGCTGCCCACAACGCTAATGCGCACCCAGAACGGC
>CAYLPS010000015.1:0-52937 GCA_964385625.1 uncultured Anaerolineaceae bacterium
GTAATATTTTTCTTGGCCGAGAAATTTGCAATTCATTAGGCTTCCTGGATATTCAGCGCATGAAAGATGAAACCCACTACTTGATGACTCAGTCCATGGGTTTCACCTCTCACGCGGTCAGTCCTGACTCTAGGGTGGGAAAATACTCCGGAGGTGAAAAGCAAGGCGTGGCCATCGTGCGCGCCCTTTTCTTCGAAGCGGATATCATCGTGTTGGACGAGCCTACCATGGGCCTTTCCTTAAAAGAAGCAGCCAAGCTCATTAGTTTTGTCAGGGGTATCAAGGAGGCTGGAAAATCGGCAATTTTCATTGATCACAACATTTTTCACGTCTATGATGTTGCTGATCGGGTAGTAGTTATTGACCGCGGAAAGGTGGCGGGCGAATTCCTGACCAAAAATATTGGCCTAAACGAATTGATGGAAAAAATGGTCCGCGTTGCCGAATCGGGTAGTCTTGATTAACAAAGGAAAATGGATAACTGCTATGGCTTCTCAAACTGACAGTTCATTACCTGCTCCCGCTCCTCACTATAAAGTCCCCTTTAATCTTCGAAGATTTATCCGCATGAATAGCGCTCAGATTGGGATTCTAGGCGTGTTTATCGTTCTATGGTTAATTTTCATTATCTCAGCACCCAACACGTTTTTATCACCGCAGATCTATTCTGCTTTCATGACCTCAACCCCATTCTTCGCCATTATGGCCATTCCCCTGACCGTAATCGTAATTGCGAAAGAGATGGATCTCTCTTTCCCATCGATCACGGCTATGGGAATGGTGGCATTTTCGTTTGTATATAATGGAACAGCAATGCTTGGGGACACAACGCTCAGTACCACCGCTCGGGTGGGAGTAGCTATTCTCGCTGCATTGATCACCGGCACGATTATTGGCTGGATAAATGGCATCATCGTCGTGAAGATTGGCATTCCGTCGCTGGTAGTCACCATCGGCACGCAATTCTTCTGGCGCGGTGCGGTGTTGGTGTTGACCAGTGGGACGAACTTCCCCCTGGAATATATTAAGAAAACGTTCTTTTACCCATTATTTGTTGGAAAAATCGGTGGTTTTCTACCCATGCAAATGATCTGGCTGATTATTATTACAGTTGCTGTATGGGCGTTATTAAACCGCCACCGATTTGGGGCGCACATCTACCTGACAGGCGATAATATCAACAGCGCCGAGCTGATGGGTGTCAACACCGGGCGCACGCGCATCCAGGCATTTATGCTGGTGGGAGGGGTGTCGGCATTTGCCGGGTTGATTGCCAGTTTCTACATTGCCTACTTCTGGCCCAATATGGGTAGCGGCTATTTGCTGAACACCCTGGCAGCTGTTTTCCTGGGTGGGACCTCAGTCTTTGGTGGTACGGGCACTATCCTAGGAACCTTCCTGGGTACTTTTATCATTGGTTCCATCGATGCGGCCACGGTCGCCGTTGGCTTAACCGGCTTTCTGACCCAGTTGATATACGGGTTTATCATCGTGTTGTCCGTGATTATGCATTCATATCTACGTAAACGAGGTGAGTAAACGGGATACGACCTCATCGGATTATCACGATCTTTTTTACATGGAAATTTTTTATTGTTGCTGGATTTGGGGAAAATGAATGGAGAAGATGATTGATGGCTTTATTGATCAGCGATAAGCTCGATTTTCCAATCTCCATTTACGCTTATCTTGGTGCTATCGCCTGGCCAGTAGAGGTGCGTCCAATAACTGCTACCCCGCAGCACGGATGGGTTCACACCCATGGTGACGACAATATGGTCAGGCGTATAGTGGGCAAAATAAGTCTCTCGGGTGAGCGGAAACCTTCCCAGTGTAGGGTCCAGAGCAATCCATCCAGCGGTCGGCAGGTAGACATCAGGCCAGGCATGCTCGATTTTTATCGGGTTGCTGCCAGATTGATCGGTATACAGCAAGCCTTCGAAATAGCGAGCTGGTATACCTTGAGCGCGGCTCAGGGCCACAAGCAGGTCAGTGTACTCCGTGCAGTCAGAGCCCATCTTGCCCAGGGCTGCTTGCGCCCCCCAATTTTCTCCGTTGTCGGTATAGATCAAGTTATCACCGATATAATCATAAAATGCCCTCACTTGCTGGCAAACCGTGGTTTTGCCCTGCGAAAGTTGATCCGCCAGCGCCTGGATTTGTGGATTGGTAGATTCGATGTGCAGCTCGGGTGCGGTAAACTCATCCAAGAGTTCTCCCTGGCAGGTTGATAAATCGTATGCCAGTTCATTTACTGTTACCCGGTAGTCAATTTCAACACGTTGAGTTGTATCTGCAGGCTGTTCCGAAAAATCAAACTCGGCATACTGGTTGCCATACTCATCGGTCACCAATTGATAATCTTTGGGTGAAATTTCTCTCGACGAAACGGTTTGATAAGGAGGAAAATCCCGGATCAATGCGATCCAGATATTTTGCTTATCCGGTTGACCGGTACCTTGGTTAACCAGTGACACCGTTTGGTGCACGATATATACTTTTTGCCCTAATACGGTTACTGCTTCACCAAGGGTTGCAGCTGGTGAATTTGGGGTGCTAGACTCTGGCTGGCAGCCTGACAAGCTGAGCAGCACGATAAGGAAGAAGAACCTGTTTAAAATTTTTATGATGCGGCCTCTATTCCATTGTATTGTAATCCATAGCCATCGATCACGCAAAAATCGGCTGGTGGTTAATAAAATAAATTGTCGGGTGAAGATACCATGAAATCACGTCAAAGGGTCATGTTATCGCTCAATCACAAGGAGCCCGATCGCGTTCCCATCGATTTGGGCGCCACAATTGTCAGTTCCATTGTCAAGCAGAGTTATCTTGGTTTAAAGCAATACCTGGGCATGCCCATCGAGCCGATCAAGATGCTGGATTACGTGCAGCAGCTGCCCTACCTGGATGACGACCTGCTGGAGCGTTTCAAGGTCGATTTCCGTCTGGTACAGCTGCCCGCTGCGACCACGGTGGGAGTGGATATTTTTGAGGAAGGAGAATATTACGCCTTCATAGATCGCTGGGGATCAAAGCTATACATGCCCAAGAAGGGCGGGTTATATTTTGACTGGGTCGACTTTCCCATCAAGGAAGCCAGCATGTCGGCATTGGACAATTATCAATGGCCCCTTCCTGACCCTCTGGAAGTGAACCAGCAGTTGGGTCTCCAGGCAAAAACCTTGTATGAAACTACCGATTACGCCCTGGTGGGGAGTGCTGTGATCGGCGGGGGAATTTTTGAGCAACCAGCCCGGGTGATGGGTTTGGAGAATTTTCTGATGGCGTTGATCAGTGAACCGGCATTCGCCGACCGGTTAATGGAGACTATCACCGATATTTACATTGAATCTTGCAACAATTACCTTGAATATGTCGGTCCTTACATCCAGGTGTTCACCTTTTGGGATGACCTTGCGGGGCAAAATGGCTGGCTCATCAACCCGGAGATTTATCGCAAGCTGATTAAGCCCAAGCAGAAGCGCCTGGTGGAGGCAATCAAGAAGAAGACGGACGCCAAGCTGTTCTACCATAGCTGCGGAGCCACACGGGGCTTGATCCCCGACCTGATCGAGATTGGGTTTGATATCCTGAATCCTGTCCAGGTATCGGCGAAAGGCATGGATACACGCGAATTAAAGGCTGAGTTCGGTAATGACATCGTTTTTTGGGGTGGTGGCGTCGACACACAGCAAGTCCTGCCCTTCGGCAAGCCACAGGATGTGGTTGACGAGGTGAAGCGCCGCATTGATGACCTGGCTCCTGGCGGAGGGTTTGTGTTCGCCGCCATTCACAACATCCAGGCCTTTGTGCCACCTGAGAACGTCGTGGCGGCTTTTGATACTGCTCTGGAATATGGTAAGAGTCATTTTTCATCAACTCCTGATGAAGAACCCGGGGCTATATAGGAAGATGTGATGAGACACCGTGAGCGTGTTTTAACAGCCCTGAGCCATCGCGAGCCTGATCGCTGCCCGATGCAGATCAGCTTCACACCCGAATTTGCCGCCCGCCTGGAGGCAGACTTGCAGATCCGCGGGCAGGGTGTGCATAACCCGCATGGAGGAGGCAACACGTATGAGCTCGAGCGCCTCCTGGATGAAGACATGCTGCTCACCTCCGTTGGATGGGTAAATGGCTACTACCAGGCTGGCTATCAGCAGGTGGAACAATACCAGGACGAGTGGGGGGTTACCTGGAGGACAGTCGAATATCAAACGCGCTTTGGAAATGGGAAGTACACGGAACCCTACGGGCATCCCCTGGCAGATGTCACTACTCTCGAGACTTATCAGCCGCCCGATCCGCACCGCCCCCAGTTGTACCTCGAGACCGAGAGGGTGATCAGTGAATATAAAGAAGAGTATTGGATCGTGGGCGTCACACCTACGACGATTTTCGAAGCAGCCTGGGGACTGCGGGGCTATGCGCAGCTGATGATGGACATGGCTGCAAATCCGGCGGTGGCTAATCGTGTACTGGATATCCCATACCATTATCACCAAGCGGTCACCCAGCAGCTGGTGCGGATGGGGGTGGATATGATCTGGTTGGGAGATGACGTGGGCGGGCAGAGAGCCATGTTGATGTCGCCCGCCATGTGGCGCACCTACCTCAAACCTCGCATGGCTGAACTGATCTCTTCGCTGCGCAACATTAACCCACAGGTCAAGATTGCTTACCATACCGATGGCGCGATCTACCCGATCATCCCCGAATTGATCGAAATCGGTGTCGATGTGCTAAATCCGATCCAGCCACTGGCGATGGACCCCATAAAATTGAAGCATGATTATGGCGACCGGCTGTGTTTCTGGGGTTCCATCGACCTGCAGCACACCATGCCTTTTGGCACTCCGCAAGAGGTGAAAAACGAGGTTCTGGAGCGCCTGTCAACCATTGGTAGGGAAGGTGGCCTGATTATTGGTCCAACGCATAATTTACAGCTGGACACCCCGCTCGATAACTTATGGGCGCTGGTGGAAACCATCCAGCACACTGCTTATCACAATATCTGCAAGGAGAGGAAACATGGAATATCGTGAATTAGGGCAAACCGGTTGGAAAGTTTCGACTATCAGCTTCGGCTCGTGGGCCATTGGTGGTGCATGGGGAGAGGTGGATGATAGTGAATCCCTGGACGCCTTGCGACGGGCGGTCGATTTAGGCGTCAACTTTTTCGATACCGCCGATGTTTATGGTGACGGGCGTAGTGAGCGTTTACTGGCACAGCTAAAGCATGAACGCGGTGAGACAATCTACATTGCCACCAAGGCAGGTCGGCGGCTCAATCCGCACATCGCCAGTGGTTACAATCGCAACAACCTGGTGGCTTTCGTGGAAGACAGCCTCAGGAATTTAAACACCGACAGCATTGACCTGCTACAGTTGCACTGCCCGTCAACGGAGGTTTATTACACTCCCGAAGTGTTCAGCGCGCTGGATGACCTGGTTAAACAAGGCAAGCTGCGCCATTACGGGGTGAGTGTGGAAAAGGTGGAGGAAGGGCTCAAGGCACTGGAGTATCCTAACCTGCAAACCGTGCAGATCATCTTTAATATCTTCCGGCAGCGCCCAGCTGATTTATTCTTTGCCCAGGCAGCCAAACGTAAGGTTGGCATCCTGGCACGCGTACCGCTTTCTTCGGGGATGCTGGCTGGCAAAATGAAGTTGCAAACCAGGTTTTCATCGGACGACCATCGCTTCTATAACCGGCATGGTGAAGCTTTCGATCGCGGTGAGACATTTTCGGGGGTTGACTATCGGCTTGGACTTGAGGCCGTGGAAGAACTACGGCCGTTGGTTCCTGAGGGTTGGACAATGGCGGAATTCGCCCTGCGTTGGATTTTAATGTTCAAGGAAGTGACTTGTGCCATCCCTGGGGCCAAGCATGTTCTGCAGGTTGAAGAGAATTGTAACGCAGCCGACTTGCCGTCAATCCCCGAGGCCACCATGCAGAAGGTTGGCGATATCTATAACCAGTATATTCGAGAAAGAGTGCATCATTACTGGTAAAGTAAGGCAGTATGCTATCGAAACGCGAGATTATCCACCAGTTGTTGGAGGGGGGCACACCACCGTACGTGCCCTGGTCGTGTGGTTTCACCAAAGAGGCCAGAGAAAAATTGGTTCGGCATTTCAATTCGCCTGGCGTGGAAAGTAGGCTACAAAATCACTTGTTAAAGCTGGGCAGTGATATTGGCTTTTTTAGCGACCTTGGAAACAGCCACGTGCAAGATGTTTTCGGCGTGATTTGGGATCGCAGCATTGATAAAGATATCGGGAATGTCGAAGGCTGCGTGCTCCAGCGGCCTACTTTGAAGCATTACGCCTTTCCCAATCCACTCGATCGTCGTTTTTTCGAGGATATCCCGGGACTCATCGCCGGATATGGGGATCGCTTTCGGGTATTCCAGATTGGTTTCTCGCTTTACGAACGGGCCTGGACCTTGCGGGGCTTACAAAACCTGTTGATGGACTTTTATGACCACCCTGACTTCGTACGCGATTTGTTGAATGCAATTGCTGATTACAACATCGCCCAGGTGCAGGAAGCCCTGAAATTTGACATCGATGCAGTGTACTTCGGCGACGATTGGGGGCAGCAGCGCGGCCTGCAGATGGGGCCCAGGTTATGGCGTGAGTATCTCTACCCGGTATTAGGGCGGATGTATACGGCGGTGCACGAGGGCGGGAAATATGTTTTCATCCATTCCTGTGGGGATGTGGATGAGCTATTCGAGGATCTCATCGCCATCGGCGTGAACTGTTTCAATCCCTTCCAGCCCGAGGTGATGAAGGTAAGCGAGCTGCTGGCAAAATATCGCGGGCGAATGTGCTTCCATGGAGGCTTATCCACTCAAAGGACGTTACCATTCGGCACAGTCGGCCAGGTTCGCCAGGAGACGAGAGGTTTGCTCAAAATAGGGCGTGAGGGCGGTTACATCTTTGCCCCTGCACACGACGTTGAGGGAGATGTTCCCCTGGAGAACATTCTGGCATTTATTGAGATATTGCATAGCCAACCTGGCTACATCGAAGAAAATGAAGAGGTGAAATCGCATGAAACTATTGGATGACGTACGTCAAAGCGTTATCGATGGGGATATGCATGGCGCCCATGACCTGGTTCACCAGGCGCTGGCAGAGGGGATATCTCCCGAAAGCATTCTGAAAGAGGGCCTCATTTCCGCCATGAGTGAAGTTGGCGCCCGGTTTGAAAAGGGTGAATTCTATGTTCCCGAGATGCTGATCTCTGCCAGGGCGATGAAGAGTGGGCTGGCATTGTTGCGCCCACACTTGGTGGCTGCCAATGTTCAGGCGGTTGGTAAAGTGGTGATTGGCACGGTACAGGGAGATTTGCACGATATCGGCAAGAATCTGGTCGGCATGATGCTGGAGGGGGCAGGTTTCGAGGTTATCGACCTGGGCTCCGATGTTTCAGCCGCAAAATATGTGGCTGCGGCTCGTGAACACCAGCCTGACCTGATTGCCTGCTCAGCACTACTCACCACCACCATGCCGCACATGCAAAACATTATTGAGCAGCTTGAAGTTGCAAGCCTGCGTCGTGAGGTGAAGGTGATGATTGGCGGTGCACCGGTAACGGAGGCTTATGCGCACCGGATTGGTGCAGATGGCTACGCCCCAGATGCTGCTGCTGCCGCATCCCTGGCCCAGGCGTTACTGGGCAATAAGATTTAACCTTGGTTTGATTTTTAGGCAGCGGTTAGTGGGCAGATTATGACCTCGGGAATGGTTTTTGATATCAAGGAATTTGCCATCCATGATGGGCCTGGCATTCGAACTACGGTATTTTTAAAGGGTTGCCCAATGTCGTGCATGTGGTGCCATAATCCCGAAGGCCAATCGCTGGAGCCGCTGGTCATCCGCAGCCCCGCAGGCGAGCGCATTGCTGGAAAAGTGTACACTGCAGCCGAGCTGGCATCGCTCTTGAACCAGCAAGTTGATATCTTACGCGCCAATGAAGGAGGCATAACCTTTTCAGGCGGCGAGCCTCTCCTGCAAGCCGACTTTGTGGCCGAAGTGATCGATTTGCTAGACGATGTCCATATATTGTTTGATACTTGTGGTTTCGGGGGCGAAAAAAGCTTCCGACAGCTGGTAAATCGCTCTGACCTGATCTATTTCGATCTCAAATTGATCGATAACAAAGCCCATCGGCACTTTACCGGCTGTGCCAATGATTTGATATTGAAGAATCTGCAGGTGTTGAGCGAAATGGGTAAGCCCTTTGTGGTCAGGGTGCCGCTAGTTCCGGGGGTTACCGACACGGATCATAACCTGGCAGCGATCGCCCAGGTTGTATGTGACCTGCCCGGATTGATGTACGTGGACCTGCTGCCTTACAACAAGGCCGCCGGCTCTAAATATCGCTACGCCGGGATGGAATTCAATCCAGAATATGATGAAGCGCAAACACTTAACATAAATACAGGGATTTTTAAGCGGGCTGGAATCAGGGTGAACGTTGTATGAATGAGAGAATAATGGCCTTACGTGATCGGGTGCGCGCCGGTGATCACCGCTGTTTGAGACAGGCTGCCTCTATTAAGGTCCTAACGGAATGCGAGGCCAGGCAACTCTCATGGCCGAGAAGGGTGGCCTGCCTCGTGCGCCGCCAGTGTGAAGCAGAGCAGGTGATTATCGAGGCGGATGAGCGTATCGTGTTTACCCGCACATTACCCGGCGTGCCTGCTATCTATTCGCCTGATGATTGGGCACGAATGACCTCAGGGCGGACGTTGCACGAGCTTGGGCCGGTCAGTAATATCGCTGCGGATTGGGGGCTGCTCTTAACTCAAGGTTTGTTGGGGCGCAGGCAGGTGGCGCTTGATACACGCCAGCGACTGGTGGAGGATCCCAAAGGAGTTGAATTTCTCGACTGCGCCATCGAAACCATCGATGCCGTCCTGCACTTGGCCGATCGCTATGCTGAGCAAGCGCGCGCAATGGGGAGTGAAAATCTTGCCACAATCCTCGAGCGGGTTCCGGCTCGCCCCGCCAGGAGCTTTCATGAAGCCTTGCAATCGCTCAGGCTTTGCCAGGCGGTGGTGTGGCTTGGTGGGAATTATCATGTGGGGCTGGGGCGTTTTGACCAATATATGTGGCCTTACCTGCAAGTTGATCTCCAAACCGGGCTCCTTACTATCGACACAGCCGAAGAGTTGCTAGCCGAGTTCTTCATCTCCTTGAACAAGGATAGTGACTTATACCCCGGGGTGCAGCAGGGTGATAACGGGCAGTCACTTACCCTGGGGGGTGTTACACCCGCAGGAGAGCTGGCTGTAAATGAGCTCACGCTGATGGTGCTGCGCGTTTCGCGTGACCTGGCTCTGATCGACCCCAAGATCAACCTGCGTTTATCGGCTCAAACCGACCTGGATTTATTGGCATCAGCCACCGAGCTCACTCGTATTGGGTTGGGATTCCCACAGTACAGCAACGATGATGTAGTCATCCCCGCCCTAGTAGAGCACGGATATGACCTCGATGACGCGCGTGACTATGTGGTGGCGGCTTGCTGGGAATTTATCATTCCCGGGCGCGGCATGGAAGTGGTCAACATCGGGGCGGTGTCGTTCCCCGCCGCGGCTGACCAGGCAATCCGCACCGGGCTCTCGGCAGGCGATGATTTTGATGTGCTGCTGGGGCGGGTTTCTGAAAATATCGACCAGCAAGTCCACCTGATTGCCGACGCCTATAGCAGGCTGTTATTACCGCCCGCACCCTATTATTCGGTATTCATGCGGGACTGCCTGGAGCGGGGAAGTGACCTATCGAATGGGTTGAAGTACAACAACTTCGGCATTCACGGTGCGGGTGCAGCCAACGCCGCGGATGCCCTGGCGGCGGTTAAGCATTTTATTTTCGAGGAGGGCAGCATCTCTCCGCAGGACCTGCTTTCAGCCTTGGAGGCTGATTATGCCAACTATGAGCATTTACGAAGCAGGCTGGCCGGAGAGGGACCTAAAGTTGGCAATAACGATGATGAGGTTGACCAGTTAATGGTCCGGCTCTACACCGATTTCGCCGGAGCCTGTGAAGGTTATGGGCGAACGCCACACGGAGGCATATTACGCCCGGGCACGGGCTCGGCGATGTATTACATCTGGCTGGCAACCGGGCATCAAGGCATGCGCGAGCCGGTGGTGGGGGCTACCGCTGAAGGTCGCCGGAGCGGTGAACCTCTCAGCGTCAACCTCTCAGCCTCGCTGGGCGTGCCGGTGCGCGGCCCAATCAGCGTGCTACAATCTTTTGCTAAGATTGATTACCGGCGGGTGTTCAATGGTGGCCCCATCACGATGGAGCTCTCCGATTCGGTTTTTCGCAACCCCGAATCCATCCATAAAACCGCCATGCTGGTGCGCATCTTCGCCCAATTGGGCTGCCAGCAGCTGCAGCTCAACAGCTTGAATCTTGAAACCCTGCTGGAGGCGAAAAAACATCCCGAAGAACATAAAGATTTGATTGTGCGTGTGTGGGGTTGGAGCGGTTATTTTTGCGAGCTGGCTCCTGAGTATCAGGATCAAATCATTGCCAGGCATTATTTCGGATCGTGAATATTAGTAATAATCGGGTAAATCAATGCGATGATAAGGAGATGCTTATGATAAAGCTAGGTGAATTTGAAGTATGGTTTATTACAGGCAGCCAGCATTTGTATGGCGAGGAAACACTGGGAAAGGTAGCCCAAGATTCGCAGGAAATGGCTCAACAGATGACCCAAACGGGCAAGCTGCCGGTTAAGGTGATTTTTAAACCGGTAGTCACTACTCCCGAAGCCATCACTCGTTTGTGCCAGGAAGCAAATCATGATCAAAGGTGTATTGGATTGATTACCTGGATGCATACCTTTTCGCCGGCCAAGATGTGGATTGGAGGCTTGAGCATCCTGCACAAGCCCTTCGTGCATCTCCACACCCAATTCAATCGCCACTTACCCTGGTCGGAGATCGACATGGATTTTATGAATCTCAACCAGTCTGCGCATGGTGACCGTGAATTTGGCTTCATAGGCAGCCGGATGCACTTGAATCGGAAGGTTATTGTAGGATACTGGCAAGATGAGGATGTACTGTCTGGCTTGGCTACCTGGATGAGGGCTGCCTGTGCCTGGCACGATGCACAGGGCGCGCGCATTGCCCGCTTTGGGGATAATATGCGCGAAGTGGCCGTCACTGAGGGTGATAAGGTGGAAGCGCAAATCCGGCTGGGGTATTCGGTGAATGGCTATGGCGTCGGTGACCTGGTAAAATTCGTCGGCGCCATCAGTGAGGCTGAGATTGATCGCCTGGTTAGTGAATATGATGAGAAGTACTCTGTTATGCCATCAATGCGGGATAATGGTGACCAGCGCCAGTCATTGCGTGAGGCGGCGCGCATTGAATTAGGTATGCGGGCATTTCTCGAAGATGGTCATTTCAAGGCGTTTACCACCACCTTTGAGGATCTGCATGGCCTGAAACAGCTGCCGGGCTTGGCGGTGCAACGCTTGATGGCAGAGGGCTACGGCTTTGGAGCAGAAGGTGATTGGAAGACAGCCGCCCTGGTGCGGGCGATGAAGGTGATGGGTGCTGGCTTACCTGGAGGCACTTCCTTCATGGAAGATTACACCTATGACTTTGATGAAAGCAGCCAAAAGGTTTTAGGGGCACACATGCTGGAAGTGTGTGAATCGATTGCCGCTCAGAGGCCATCTCTTGAAATCCACCCCTTATCGATTGGTGGCAAAGCAGCTCCAGTGCGATTGGTTTTCAATGTAAGCAATGGCCCGGCAGTCAATGCCACCCTGATCGATATTGGCAATCGCTTCCGCATAATCGTTAACGAGGTAGATGTCATCCAGCCGGACAAACCGCTTGCTAGGCTGCCGGTTGCCAGTGCAGTTTGGATCCCTCGGCCTAACCTCAAGGTTGCTGCCAAGGGATGGATCCTGGCAGGTGGCGCTCACCATACCGGCTTCAGCCAGTCTGTTACCAGCCAGCACCTTGAGGATTTTGCCAAGATGGCTGGCATTGAATTCCTTGAAATAAACCAGGAGACTGAACTGGATCAATTTGAGGACAAGCTCAGGTGGAATGAGATATATTACCTGCTATCCAAGAGATTCTAGGATTTACAATGGATACTGTCCAGGAAAAATTCTTGATGATGATCCAATTCCTGCCATGAAAGTACTTCGACTGCACGCCCCGGGAGATTTACGAATGCACGAAGAGCCGGTTCCGGTTCCCGCGCCAGGTGAAGTTTTATTAAATGTTTCGGCGGTGGGGATTTGCGGCTCAGACCTGCATTGGCTCAATGAGGCTGGAATCGGCGACGCCCGCCTGGCCAACCCCCTGGTATTAGGTCACGAGTTCACCGCCCAAACGGGCAAGAGCGGGCGAGTGGCGGTTGACCCGGCCATCCCATGCGGGGTGTGCGAGTATTGCAAACGCGGTGACCCCAACCTGTGCGAAAGCCTGCTCTTTGCCGGGCACTCCGGGCAAGATGGAGCCCTGCGCGAGAGGATGACCTGGCCTGAGCGTTGCCTGTACAGCCTCCCGGAAAGAATGTCTGATGCGGAGGGTGCTATGTTGGAGCCCCTGGGGATTGCCATCCACGCCGTTGACCTGGCTCACCTGCGGGTGGGCATGACAGTAGGTGTGTTCGGTTGCGGCCCGATTGGTTTGTTGATCATCCAGCTGGTGCGCCTTATGGGGGCAAGCAAGATTCTGGCAACCGACATCCTGCCCCACCGTGTTCAGGCTGCCCGAACATATGGGGCAGATGACGCTTTGCTGGTAGCTCAAGATTTTCGTACGAACGAAGCCAACCAGCTGGGAGCGCAGTGCTTCGATGTTGCCTTTGAGGCGGCGGGAGAGAACGCCGCGGTTGAGATGGCCGTGGCAGCGGCGCGGCCGGGAGGCAAAGTTATCCTGGTGGGCATCCCAGCTGACGACCAGACGTCCTTCACTGCTTCGACTGCCCGGCGGAAGGGTCTCACCCTCAAGCTGGTGCGCCGGATGAAGCTCACTTATCCGCGCGCCATCCAGTTGGTGGCAGATGGGGAAGTGAATGTGCGCTCGCTGGTGACGCACACCTTTCCGCTTGAACGAGCAGCTGAAGCGTTTGCGACGGCTGCCCGCAGAGAGGGTTTAAAAATTATCATCACTCCTTAATTTAAGATAGGGCGAGTAGCGTAATAAAATACCGATGAAAGATTAATGCAAAGGTGAAACATGTATCTGGAAAAATTACGCCACGAGATTTACAGATTACACGCTGAGCTACCCCGCAATAACCTAGTGACCTGGACTTCTGGTAATATCAGTGGGCGTGACCCAGAGTCAGGCCTGGTGGTGATCAAACCTTCCGGTGTGCATTATCATGAACTGACCCCTGAAAATATGGTGGTGGTGAACCTTGAAGGTGAAGTTGTCGAGGGTAACCTGAAACCATCATCCGATACCTTGGCACATGTGTATGTATACCGGTATCGGCGTGACGTGAATGGCATCGTTCACACTCATTCGACTTTTGCCACCGCCTGGGCAGCGATTGGCAAACCTATCCCGCCTGTGCTCACCGCAATCTGTGATGAATTTGGCGGACCAATCCCGGTGGGAGCCTATGCGAAAATCGGAGGGGATGAAATTGGCAGGGAAATCTTGCGCTCCATTGGATCCAGCCCTGCCATTCTGATGAAAAACCATGGCGTGTTCACCATCGGGCGGTCAGCAGAAGAGGCAGTGAAAACAGCAGTGATGGTAGAAGATGTGGCCCGCACTGTCTTTTTCGCTTACCAGCTTGGCGAGCCTCAAGAAATACCTGACGATGAAGTTGCCCGCGCTCACCAGCGTTATTTAGAAGAATATGGCCAGTAAACGGGCAGTCTTATGGGATATGGATGGGGTTTTGGTGGACAGCGGTGAGCTGCATTACCAGGCGTGGCGCGAGACCCTGAGCGAATTTTCCATACCCTTCGACCGCCATAAATTTCGCCAGACCTTTGGCATGAACAATGCCAGAATCCTGACCATCCTGCGTGGAACTCCCCCCGAAGATGATTTCCTGAATATGGTCAGCGCCCGTAAGGAAAGCCGCTTTCGAGACCTGATCCCTGGAAATTTACAACTGCTACCCGGAACTTTGAACTGGTTGAAAAGGCTGCAAGAAGAGGGCATCCTCCAGGCAGTCGCCTCTTCGGCACCCCAGGCGAATATCGAGGCTATCGTGGATGAACTGGGTATTCGCCATTACCTTTCAGCAATGGTATCAGCTGATAGAATGTCCGGAAAGCCCGACCCAACCATCTTCCTCGAAACTGCCAGGCAACTGGGGGTACAACCCGGGCAGTGCGTGGTGGTGGAGGACGCCGTCGCCGGTGTCATAGCAGCGAGGCAAGCCGGAATGAGATGCATCGCAGTGAGCACGACTCATCCCAAGACTGAACTGACGGCGGCTGACATGGCTGTGGACAGCCTTGAAGAGCTTTCCCTTTCTGACTTCTTCGCCAATTAATCTATCCAGGCTTTGAAAATTGATGAGAACCACCACCGACGGGTAGATGGGCATGCCTCATCTAAGCTTTTGCGTGTGTGGGATGACTTATGTTCACGAATCACCAGGTCTCCATCCATGTGGTCGACTTACTATTCATGGGTGTTACTTGTGAAAATATAGCTTTTCTTTCAAGAGGCGTGCCTTCTTCGCCATAGCGCATGGGAAGGTTTTCCACGAGAATACCTTGATCCTTGAGCAGTACATTGATATGGTTTTGTAATTCTTTCAGTGTGATAAAGATGCTATTGGCGATATGAGCCTGGTCCCATTCGACTTACGTACGGATAACCATGATGAATGAATCTCGTTGGCATTCTTGGTTCTTGGAATTTTCATGTTTTAGCGTTATTGTTTAGTGGCCTTTCAGGTGTCTATTGTGAAGTGTCTTTCATCAGGGTGGTCACGCTCATCAGATGGGCATAATAAGAGTAAAAATTGCGAAGATATGGCTCCCGCATTCCACCAGCGGTGGGGCAAATGGGCTGCGAATAGGAGGCTATCGCCTGGTTCCAGTTGGTAAGTTACTTTTTCAACTTCATAACGAATGCTTCCCTGCAGGCAATAGATGAATTCCAGACCGGTGTGAACAATGGGCGTATCACCGCTATCTGCTCCTGGGGTGAGGGTGACCAGAAACGGCTCCATGCCTGAGCCGCTGAAACCAGCGCCTAAGTCTGACAGGGTTCCATGAGTAAAAGCAGCGATTTGCCGGCCTGTTTCCTTTTGATACACAATGGCTTTTGTTGTTTTCTTGGTCTCAAAGAAAGCGTTGATGGGTAATCTGAGGGCAGTGGCCACCTGCTGCAAGGTACTGACACTGGGTGAAGTCTTGTTGTTTTCAATGGCGCTGAGCGTATTGACATTCAAACCACTTTTCCGGGCCAAAGCCCGGATGGAAAGGCAATTATTCATCCGTAATTCGCGTAAGCGCTGTCCAACATTGATTTCAGTCGATGGCATGATTGGGCGGGGAGTGTCTTTCATCGGGCTATAGAAAACCTTTTCATATACTTTTAATAATCGAGTTTCGCAACTAGATTTATAAGTGATTTGTCGTTTTTATCGAAAGAAAAACCCATTAAAATCAGTGACTTTCGAAGAATTTTCTAGATCATGTGACTGGCCATAGATTTTTCTTATAGCTGGCTATAAGAAAAATAAAATGTAATTGTGACACCTATCACTATGATTCCTGCATAGATACGCATATACTAAAGTCGTTGCTTAATTAAGTGAATTTGATAGTCTTTTAGCGTTGTTATAGGATCGAGGTATATGGACAGAAATATGTATGACCAAGCAGAAAAGCAGGCTTCAGTTTGTAGAGTGATTGGTAATGCTCGCCGTTTGCTCATCCTATGGCAATTATCGAATCAGGAGTTATCTGTGAATGAAATTGCTGCATATGTAGGAAGCACCTTACAAAATGTTTCCCAACACCTTAGCGTGTTGAGGAAATCTGGCATCGTGGTCACTCGCCGCGAAGGACAGCTGATTTATTATCAGCTGGCTGACACAGGATGTATCAGGAATTGCCCTGCCTTGCTGCAAGCCCCCGAAATGCTAAAGAGACCAATTCATCATAACACCAAATTATAAAGGAGAAAATAGAATGTCTACTGAAGAATTAAACACCCTAACTGCTGCCAAGGTTGTGGATGCACGTGCTATGTCGTGCCCGGGTCCATTATTGGAAGCCAAGAAGAGCATCGCCATGGTCAAGATCGGCGAAATACTGGAGGTCTGGTCGGGGGATGCCGGAACCAAGAATGATATGCCGGTCTGGTGCGCCAAAGTTGGGCACGAGTTCCTGGGCGTTGTCCCAGCTGAAGGTTATGAGAGGCTTTTTATCCGCCGAAAGAAATAAGTGTCCAGGCCAATCCATAAATTTTCATTTGTGGTAGGTGTGCTATAACCTGCCAGGAAACATTAATATGACATTGAACGAAAAGCAGCCAAAAATCTTGATCTTAGGTACGATATCCGGTGGGTTTGCGGGGGCAAATACCACCGGCCAGGCTCATTTAGAGTATCCTGCCAATACATACATCCTGCCGGTTATGTCGCCGGTATTGTTCCCGCCGGAATTCTTTGTGCGCGCCTTTGAGCATGGGATTGATGGCATCATCATAATGTACAGCGGTACAGACAGCCCTTATAAGGTCGAGGCCGAAGGCACAGCCGCCCTGATCAATCGTACCTATGCATTAATGAAGGAGCATGGTATTGACATTCGCCGCTTGCGACTGACGGCCATCTGTACGGTATGTGTAAAGCCCTTTCTTAAAGAAGTTAACCAAATGGCCGACTTGTTGAAGGATATCGGTTTGGTCAGAGACGAGATTTCCGCCGCTGTACCAAGTTAGAAAAGGAAAATGATCTTGGATAACCTTAGTGTTGATGCATTAGTGATTGGGGGAGGGATTGCCGGGATGCAGGCCGCCCTGGATCTCGCCGACCAGGATTTCAAGGTTGCTTTGGTTGAACGAGAGCCTACGATTGGTGGGAAAATGATCACCCTCAGTAAAGTATTTCCCACCCTTGACTGTGCTTCGTGCATCACCACCCCAAAGATGGCTTCCGTAGCCCATCATCCCAACATCACCCTTCTTACCTACTGTGAGCTTCAGGGTGTGGATCAGATAGATAGCGGGTTTCGAGCACACGTGGTGCAGAAGCCGCGTTTTGTGGATGCTAGCAAATGCACCGGTTGCCGCAGCTGCGAATACGAATGCCCGGTCACCGTTCCTAGCCATTTCGATCGTGACCTGGGAGCTTACCGGGCGATCCGGGTACCTTTTGCCACTGCAGTACCCCAAGTGGCAGTGTTAGATATAGATAACTGTATTTTTTGCGGTAAGTGTGAAAAAATATGCCCGGTTGAGGCTGTTGATTTCTCTCAAAAAACCCAGCCCTTTGAGATAGAAGCTGCGACCATTGTCCTCGCTTCAGGATATGACTTGACCCCCATAGGGGCGAAAAAAGAATATGGCGGCGGCAAGCTCACCAATGTTATCGATCCTTTAATGATGGACCGCTTCCTGGCTCCCACCGGCCCTTATGGGCGCGTGCTGAGGCCTGGAGACGGCAAGGAGCCATCGTCCATTGCTTATGTACAATGCGCCGGATCGCGCGATTCGACACTGGGTGTGGAATATTGTTCCCGGGTGTGCTGCATGTATGCCATCAAGCAGGCAATGCTGATCTCGGGGGCTCTACCCCTGGCTGAGGTTACCATTTATTACATGGACATCCGCACCTTTGGCAAAGGGTATGAGCAGTTTTATCAAAACGCCAAGGCGATGGGGATTGAATTTGTGCGTGGCAAGGTGGCGTCGATACGCGAAGATGAAGAGCACAACCCGATCATCAAGGTTGAACTAACCGAAGAAGGCCGCATTGTGGAGCGTACCCATGACCTGGTAGTACTTTCATTGGGGATGATCCCGGCAACCGGCCCAGATGGTGTGCTGCAAGTGCCCAGGGCGCCTGATAAGTTCATCGCCGTACCTTCACCTAATCGAGCGCCTAATGCCACGGAAATCCCCGGCATCTTTGTGACCGGTACAGCCATGGGGCCCATGGATATTGTGGATAGCATTATCACCGCCAGCGGTGCTGCGGCTGCTGCCTCAGCCTACATCCGTGAACGGCAGCATCAGAAAGAAGTAGTGTATGCCTGAAGAGAAATCTGCTCAAATTGCGAAACAACCCGCTGAAAAAGTACGCGTGGGTGTGTATACCTGCCACTGTGGCGGCAATATCAGCAATGTGGTGCAATGTGAGGTGGTTGCGAAGATACTTGCTAAATACCCTGATGTGGTGGTCTCACGCACGGATCCATCCTTCTGCTCTAATTCAGGCCAGGGTATCATCGAGAACGATATCAAGGAGTTGGGGGTCAATCGAGTGGTTATTGGCGCTTGCATGCCATCACTTCATGAACGAACCTTCCGCAACGCATTGCAACGCGCCGGATTGAACCCCTACCTGTACTACCATGTGGGGATTCGCGAGCAGGATAGCTGGGTGCATGAGGATGACCACAAAGCAGCTACCGATAAAGCCATCCGCCTGATGACAGCCGGGGTTGCGAAAGCCCGGTTGCTAACGCCGCTCGATCCAATCCGACTGAGCGCGGAAAAGCGTGCTCTGGTGATCGGTGGGGGCATTGCGGGATTGCGGTCAGCATGGGATATTGCTCGCCAGGGTATCCGGGTGACATTGGTAGAGAAATCACCCTTCCTGGGCGGGCGCATGGCGCAGCTGGAATCAATCTTCCCCACCGACGAAAAACCTCGCCAGATCCTGCATGAAATCATTGAAAAAATCGCCCAGAACCCAGACATAACAATTCTTACCCAGGCTGAAGTTACTGCTGTTTCTGGCTATGTAGGCAACTTCAGTATCCAGGTAAGCCAGCATTCTCGGGGCGTGAGTGGCGAGACAGCAGATGCAATAATGGCAGCCTGTACGCAGGAAGTGCCTGATGAGTATAACTATAGCCTGACCCGGCGCAAAGTAATCTACCGCCCTTATCCGGATTGTTATCCTCCCACCCCGGCTGTAGACTGGGAACGCTATGATGGCAAGCCGATCGAGGTGGATGGAAAAGCCATCCAGCTGAAAGACGAGATACAAACCTATGAATTTACCGCAGGCGCGATCGTGCTTGCGACCGGTTTCGACCCATATGAACCCCGGCAGGGTGAATACGGTTATGGGCAAATTCCCCAGGTAATTACCCTGCCTCAGCTGATCCGTTATATGGCGTTACAAAATGATGGTGGTGAATTGCGCTGGCAAGGGCGGCCGGTACGAGATATTGCACTTATCCATTGTGTGGGCAGCCGACAGCTGGAAGGGGTGGACGAACCCCAGCCGGATGGGCAGGTGAACAGTTATTGCTCGCGGGTGTGCTGCACGGCTTCCTTGCATACCGCGGTTGATCTGCGGCAGCGCTATCCCAAGGTCAATCTTTATGAGCTTTATCAGGATATTCGCACTTATGGGCGTGGTCATGAAGATATTTATCGCCACGCACAAAATTCGATGGTGCGCTTCGTACGCTATCATGGGGATGAGCGCCCCGAAGTGGTAACAGCACCAACCGGCGATAATCACCCGGTATTGGTACGAGTGAAAGACTATCTCACCTATGGTGAGGAAATTGAGATCCCGGTTGACCTGGTGGTGTTGGTGGTGGGGATGATGCCCCGCCAGATCGATGACCTGGTGAATATGCTCAAGGTATCGCGTGGCACTGACCGCTTCCTGTTGGAAGCACACCCCAAGCTGCAGCCGGTCGAAATGGCTGTGCGTGGTATTGTGCTGGCAGGCACCGCGCAGGGCCCGATGAACATCACCGAAAGCCTATCAGCTGCAGGGGCTGCCGCATCCAAGGTGGCCTCGCTGCTTGGCATGGGCAGGGTGGAGCTACCGCCCTTCGTGGCCAAGGTGGACCCGGCGAGATGCCAGGGAGCAGGTGAATGTATTAAAGCTTGCCCCGAGAAAAGTGCGATATCTTTGGTTAAAGTAAATGTAGATGGGCACGAAGAGGTAAGGGCACAGGTAAGCCCGGCGACCTGCACTGGTTGTGGTGCGTGCGTGGGGGTATGCCCCAACCGCGCCATCGATGTGCAAGCCTGGACCTTGAACCAATATGAAGCCATGGTGGATGCCATTGCGATGGATTTGCCCGTCGAAGTGGAGGCAGTAAAATGAACGACCAGGTTATCAAGGTGCCTACACGAGGTGAAATCCTTAAACAGCTGCGTACTGCGCATGAGGCTACGTTCGAAAGGACCCAGGCTCTGGTTAAAGAGCAAAGGCAATTGCAAAAAGCCATTTGTGATTTCATCGCAGTAACTCCTAACACCGTGCCTGAAATCGCGATGGCCATTGGCAAACCTGCCAATGAAGTTTTATGGTTTATATCTGCCCTTAAGAAATACGGTATCGTCGTTGAAGCTGGTATGAGCGGAGATTACCCGCTCTACCAGAGGGCAAAGGAGCAACAGAAATGACCCAGCGTGTTGAACCCAACCTGCTTCTGGAATTGAAAGATTATGGGGCAGTAGGATTGGAAAAATGCATCAGTTGTGGTAATTGCACTGCCATATGTGCCATGTCAACGAATGAAAGTCGCTTTCCACGATCCATGATCCGTATGGGACAATTGGGCTTAAAGGATGAAATACTCGGCAGCAAGGAACTCTGGTTATGTTACAACTGTGGGGTGTGCTCTGAGAGCTGCCCGCAGCAAGCCGAACCAGCAAATACGATGACTGCTTTACGTGGTTATGCTGTAGCCCATTATTCACCTTTAAAAATTGGTGAATTTTTCTATAACAAACCCGTATGGGGCAGCATTATCGCGATAATAATGGTGGTGTTTTTCAGCATCTTCATGTATGTTGAACACCAGCCAGTGCCGACGACATCGTTGAAATTATTTGGATTCATCCCATACCCATTAATCCATACAGCAGGCATCGCAGCTATCTTATTGATTGGCCTGTTAAGCCTGGTTACGCTCATAAACATGTTTACACGGATTGCCGGGGTTAACCATCTTTCGTGGCATAGTTTTTTCAAAGGGGAGCAGATGAACTGGCTGAAGGCCTTGTGGGAGGCTGTTGCAGTGCAGGCCCTTGCACAGAAACGTTACCGGGAGGATTGTGATACCACTGAAAACCGCAACCCCTGGTTTTTCAGCAAGTGGTTTGTTCACGCAGCTACGATGTGGGGCTTTTTGGGCTTGCTGCTGGCTACAGTATTGGATTACTTACTCGACATTATTGGGGTAAAACCAACAGGCACGTTCGTTCCGATCTGGTATCCTACCCGTCTTATTGGTACGCTTGCAGGTATCCTGTTCGTATATGGCGTTTCTGTGCTGCTCTACAAACGATTACGGCAGGTTGATAAAGCGCACAGCTTCTCGCATCCTTCCGATTGGATATTCCTGACGTTACTGTTGGTTACTGGATTTACAGGATTTATCATCGAGGTTGCCTTGTACCTGCCGGGGGCACCTATGTGGGCTTACTATTTGTTCATCTTCCATGTGGCGGTAGCGATCACCCTGCTCTTGTTGTTGCCATTTACCAAGTTCGCCCACATGATCTATCGTATTGCGGCCTTGTATGTCAATGCCCTTAAACCGGTCGCAGAACAAGAGACAGTATCAGCCAGTGCTGACTAGGATATACAATATGGATTCGCTGCCGGAGTGATCTCCTGGCAGATCAAAAAAACATAAGTAAAAGGAGTAACAAAATGTCTCAAAAAATGGCTGTGGTTTGCAATGGGGATACTTCGGCAAATATCATGCCTACCCTGATTTTCGCAAGCTCTGGGCTCACCCTGGATTATGAAGTGCACATCTTCGTGTGCCCGGCAGGTGCCAGGTGGATGCTGAAGGGTGAAATGGAGAAGCTGGGCACACCCAAGGGGTTACCCAATCCGGTCAAGTTGTTTAACGATATTTTAGAATTGGGCGGTGAAGTTGTGCTGTGCGAGCTCGCCCTGGAGAACAAGGATATTAAGCCAGAGGATTTGCGTGATCCACGCATTAAAATCAAGAAAGCCCCACCGTTCTTGATGGATGTTGAGGGAGCTGGCCAGACGTACGTATTCTAACGCTTTACCATGAAGCAAATCACATCCCCCATCTTAAGAAAAGATGGGGGATGTGTTTATCACAGATCCTGCTCGGCCATACGGATCAGGTCGGCATTCTCGGGAGCGTGGATAAAACCCCAAAAAACATCGCTTGGTCGGTGAGGGGGAGCGTTTACATTGCGTACCATATAGCTTGTGCGGTCCAGGTTTAATCCTTCCACATCGAGCTCGATGACAGAACCGCGTTCATGAGGGCAGGAGGTGGCCAGCCTGGAGACGAAAGAAATTCCGTAACCAGCGGCAACGGTGCGCACAATAGCCTCAGCATTGCCCAGCTCCATAATTATATTCAAGTCATCCAAGCTGATATCAAACTTGGCAAGCTCAGAGAGCACCACCTGGCGTGTCCCTGAAGTATCTTCTCGGATGATTATGGGCTCTTCCAGCAACTCGCTGGGCTCGATTGTTTTGCGGAATGCCCATCGATGGTCAGGCGGAACGATGAGCGAAATTTTATCGCGGAAGAATTCCTGGATTTCGAGACCGGCGGATTGAATTTCGTGGCTCAATACACCAATATGCGCTTCTCCATCTAAAAGCTGGATGGTCACATCATCGGGAGTACAGGAAAGGATGCGAACCTTGACACCCGGATATAGGCGGGAAAAGCGAGCTGCCATTTGGGGTAAGATGTATTTCCCAGCGGTGGTGCTGCAGGTGATCCGCAGCTCTCCAACCACATCGCTCTGGATTGAAGCCATCATCGATTGCAGGTTGTTGGTATCATGCAGCAAACGATGTGCCCAGGGTAGCAACAATCTGCCGGCTTCGGTTAATTGCAAGCCGGTATTCAATCGAGAGAACAGGGCTACTCCCAGCTCTTTTTCCAAGATTTGGATATGGTGGCTCACTGTGGGCTGGCTGATGTGGAGTCGCTTGGCAGTTTCTGAAAAATTCAGTGAGTCAGCTGCCATTAGAAAAGTCTCCAATTTATCGAGATCAATCATATAAATCTCCTACATCCACCCTCAACTCTTTCACATTTTACAGCTTTGTCAGAATACCATGCTCAGCTTAACCACATCTACCTATCTGTTCTTTTTCTTCGATGCTTCCATTTTAACTGGTAACTTTTGCAGGAAACCGTCGAGTAAACCTTGCATTTCTGGTAGCGTAATAGCTTCTACCTTGCCTGCATCACAAAGCGAGGCTACCAAGGGGTTGATGGGAATTTGGGCCAATAAAGGCGCGCAGGCGGTATCGACCACCTCATTTGTGTGGCTGGGGCCAAAGATGAAATATTGTTTGCCGTTATCGGGGCATTTAAAATAAGCCATATTTTCAACCACCCCAATGATCGGAGTACCCACCAGTTGAGCCATGTGCACTGCTTTACGCACGATGAGCGATGACAGGCTTTGAGGGGTGGTAACCATGATGATGCCATTCACCGGTAGCGATTGTAGCGTGCTTAACGCAGCGTCTGAAGTTCCTGGAGGCAGGTCCACCAAAAGGTAATGCAACTCTCCCCACATGATATCACCCCATAATTGGGTGATTGCCCTGCCGATCAAAGGCCCGCGCCAAACTACAGGCTTATCTTCTTCGGGCATGAGCAAGTTGATGGACATGATTTTTACCCCTGCTTCGCTGGTTATCGGAAGCACACCAACCGGACCTGACTGCAATGGACCATGAACCCCAAATAGCTTGGGAATGCTTGGCCCGGTGATGTCCGCATCGAGCACGCCCACGCGATAGCCTGATTGAGCCAATGCCACTGCCAGGATGCTGGTGACCAGTGATTTTCCCACTCCACCTTTACCACTCATCACGGCGATCACGCGTTCGACACGATTATATTTGCTTGCCGATCCCTCGGCTGGTTCGCCAAATAGTGCCTTGCGTTCCTGATCGGTCATGTTCTCCATGTGGACGGTCACTTCTTCCACTTCTGGCAGGTTGATGATGGCCGCATACACATCCGCCTCAATCTGATCTTTCAGCGGGCAATCAGGGATCGTCAATGCGATGGTCACTTCCACCGCGTTGTTGCGTACTGTCACATTGCGCACCATTTTTAAGTCGGTCAGGCTGCGATGCAGTTCTGGGTCCATCACTTTTGAAAGAGCTTCGATAACTTTTTCTTGGTTTAGCATATTTATCTCCATGAAAGATATAATCAATTGCCGCTTTGCCAGGATGAGTACTCATCCAAAGTAAAGCGGTCATAATAATTGCAGATGTCAGGCACCAGGCGCAGGTTGCACCGATGACAAATGGCTCGAGGAAAGTGAGATAGATGGAAAATATCACCCCAAATGCAGTCATCCCAAACAAAGCCAATTTTGCATAAGCTGCGTTGCGCTTGTTGGACGACCGGCCAACGCTCCATGCTAGCAGTATCATGATGTAACCAATGACACCCAGAACGCCGATAGGCAGCACTCCAAACATCCGGGCGTAATCACTTTGTTGAACGGTATTACAATCGCCCACCAGGCCGCAAAAGGCTTCCACATGTTTGACTTCAACAAAAGCCAGGTACCCAGCCACAATCAGGCCGACGATGCACAGCAATGGGATCGGCCAGCTCAGAGCGTCATTTGGTCTGCGTTTAACAGCTTGCTGGAATACGCTGATGACGAAATATAAAGTCACCAGCATACCTACTAAAACGATGATTGCTAAAATATTGCCTTCCAGGTCGCGCGCCAAGCGCCCACCGATGTCAAGATTATTATTTGCAGGTATGATCATTCCACCCGCAGAGGAGGTCGGAGTGGGAGACAAAGGTGACGGCGTGGCTGCATTTGCGGTGGGTAGAGCCTGAGTAGGGGTTTCTACGGTGGGGGTAGGTGCGGTAAGTGATGCGGCAAGCACCTCTGCTAAACCGGGAATGATGGGCCAGTCCACTCCGCCTTGTGCCATATATTGTTCGATCAACCCCGGCAACTTCTCAGGGATATCCACTGAGCCAATCAGGTAGGTGTTGCCAATTGCCAGTAAGGGCACGCCGCCACTTTGTAATTTAAAATATTGGATCGTATTCAAGAATAATGTACGCCCAGTAGTTGATCCGATATCGATGCCGATGATTATCAGCTGGTCGCCATACTGTTCGAATAGGGGTGGCAGCACCTGGGTTATCACATACTCACAGTGCCCACAGGACGTGGAGTAGAATAGTACGGCATGCACGATCGGATTGGGGGTTTCCTGTGCCTCCGATACTTGATAAAAAACAAATAAAGACAAAATCAGAATAGAGACAATAATTGCTTTACGCATGGTTTTAGTAATGATATCGCCTTTCACAGAATAAATACAATCCCAGCAATTAACAATCCACCGAGGATAGAAAATACCGTGCCTTTAAGAAACCCTAAAAAATGGAAGCGATAATCCTTATACTCTGGCATCCCCTCGCTTCCCGGAATGACCACAAAACGGGGCGTGAGGGTACAAAACACGAACCAATCCAATATCAGCCAGTCTACGATATTAAATATCCACATGACTCCAGCTGCGTTCAACCATAGGCTCCCATACTGCGTTTCCCCATGCGTGCTAACTGCCAGCGTGCTGAAAAAAGGGCCAAGTAAAAGAATCAGAATAAAAGGCACACCGAACCAGTAGGATAAGCGTTTTTCGGCGTCTGTTTTGGGCGGGACTTTTTTCTGGATTTCAGGTGGATAATCATGCAGAAAAATGCGTGGGTTTACCCTCAGGATGATCATCAGCCATAAGGAGGCGATTATGGAGACAATGCAGCCATCCAGTAAGATTTTTGTGATGCTAACCATCTTTATTTCCTGCTTCGTTGAGCAAATTGGCACGTTTTAGCGTTGGTGCGCACATCAAAATCATGATAGATTCCACGGTTTTCTCCTGAAAGTAACAAGGTTGACCCCCTTCACCTGCTGAAAATTTGCTCCTTGGCCAACGGTGCGGAGCACCGCTGCCTCATCAACGATGTGCGAGCCGGATAGAAGGTCCACCCCATGATTATAAAGTACATCTGATAGAGGCGTACTGGGCCCCAACATCATAACCAGTGCGCCTGCCCGGCATAGCGAAAGCAGCCCATCCAGGGTATGGTTTATTAAGGCGCTGCTGGTGATAGCAACCACCTGTGCCTGGGGGATCAGGTCAACAGCGGCTTCGGCAGGAAACTCGCCATCAGTGGGGCGCTGCTCAATCACCCACAGATTGCCAACAGCCTCACGCAGCTTGGGGATGAAGGGGAAATGACCGACCAGGGCGACATTTTTACCTGTTCCATATTTAGCCAGCACATTCACAGCATTGGTATCGATCGACTGGCTTTCATCGACATCCAGCAGTGAATTGATCGCCGCCACGCCGATGCTGGCTTCCAGAGAGTCGTCAGAGAGGGCATATTCAGTCAGTTGGCGGGTGGTTTTGGTATGCAGCTCTCCTGCCTGGCGAACCGTTGAATGTGTATGAGGTGCATTCGTCATTACCGTGGAAGCCATGCCACAATTCCGGCTGCACACTACTGTCCAGTGGGCGCCCACCAGGATGGACCGCACGGGAGCGTCATCATTTAAACTGGATAATAGATCATCAAGAATACGCATATAAACCTTGATCAATAGACAGCATGTATTTTATATCAGCTTTGCAATTTGATAAACGATGATCCCCGATATGATGGAGATAGCGGCTAACAATCCCAGGTTGTGAAATGCGTATTTCCAGCTGCCGGTCTCCTGCTTGATCACCGCGACGGTTGCAGCACATGGGATGAAAGTCATTTGCACTACCATGAAGGCCAGCGCTGCCGGAATAGTCAAGATAGCTGCAACCTGGGCAGCCAATCCCAGTGCAGAGCTATGTGACCCAAACAAGACTCCCAGGGTGGCAATTGTATTTTCCTTGGCCACAAAACTGGTCAGCAAGGCAACGATCAAGCGCCAATCACCCAGGCCCATCCAGCGACCGATAGGCTCAAAAATATGGCCAACTGAGGCGAGCCAGCTGGTTTGAATATCTCCGTATGGCAACCAGGAAAGCAACCAGACAATGGCTGACACGATCACGATGATTGACCCTGCTTTGCGGATGAATGCCAGCGTATTGCGCCAGACGAACAAGCTGATCGTACGCACGTTGGGTAGGTGATATAACGGCATCTCCATGATAAAGGCAATATGCTCATCTTTGTACACCACGTGGTGAATGGCGATTCCGGTAATAAATAAGAGGATCAAGTTGAAAGCCACCAGGCTGGTGGTGACCAATGCAGCCTGCCTGCCGAATAATGCCGGAGCCAGGAAGGTGATCACAGCCAGGCGCCCGGTACATGGGACTAATGGTGTCAGCATGATGGTCAACAAACGTGCTCGGCGATCCTCAATAATGCGTGAGCCCATTACGGCGGGTACATTGCAGCCAAAACCAAGAAATAATGGTAGGAAAGAGCGACCATGTAAGCCCATCCAGTGCATGTAGCGGTCTGTTACGTATGCGGACCTTGCCATATAGCCGATATCCTCCAGGACACCCATAATGGCGAAAAAGACGATCAGGATGGGTACAAAGGTCAATACGGTTCCAGCCCCGTTGATAATACCATCGATCAATAATCCGGAGAACCATGCGGGAACGCCTGAAAGCACGTGCTGTAACCACGTTGCGAATGGTGAAACCAAACCCTGGCCAAGCCAGTCGACGACTGGCAATGCCAGTCGATAGGTGAGTAAAAATACAACCCCAAATACACCGACGAGCAGCAATAATCCCCAAAATGGATGAGTGGCAACTTTATCTAGGCGATCGGTTATGGTGATTACGCCAGCTTTGGGCCGCTCGACAGCGGCGCGGATCATCCGGCCGATCCATTCATAGCGACTGCTGGCAATATCCAGGTAAGCATCTTCGTGTTGGAGAAGGATGGCGTGGATTTTTTCCCAGGCTTCGGGCGCATCGTTCTGGATTAGCTCAGTAACCTGTGAATCTCCTTCCAGCAGCTTCATGGCGACCCAATCTATCGGATATGGCGCCGGTACTTGCCCGCTTAGAGAAGCCTGGATATCCACCAATACCCGTTTATGTTCAGCGCTGATTTCTGGCCGTTTTGGATTAAACGAGTCTTTGGTCTGTGCTAGATGGATGGCAGCTTCAAGCAAATCATGCACCCCACGATTTTTTGATGCTACCAATGGAACAACCTGCATACCAAGGGCTGCAGCTAATACGTGGGTCTCGATATGGATGCCATGGTGATTTGCCACGTCCATCATATTGATTCCAACCACTAAAGGCACTGGTAGCATGAGTAATTCTGCTAACAGGTAAAAATTACACTCTAATTCGGTTGCGTTGGTGATTAAGATCACCACATCAGGCCGCTCATCCAGTATAAAATCACGAGCAATACGTTCTTCCACCGAGTTAGCCGTCAGGCTGTATGTGCCTGGGAGGTCCACCAATCGAATATTGTGCTCATCATGGATGAATTCACCCATTTTCTGCTCAACTGTTTTCCCGGGCCAATTCCCAACATGCTGGTTCAAGCCGGTGAGCATATTAAATACTGTAGATTTGCCCACATTCGGCTGACCAGCAAGGGCAATGGTAATCGAATGATTAACCTGCTTGCTCACCATTCTCCACCATCACCAGGACTTTCCTTGCTTCACCGCGTCCCAGGGCGATGCGCGAATCACGCAGCTCGATGATGACCGGGCCGGCGCCAAAATTTTGTAAAACCGTTATTTTCGTACCCAGGGTGAATCCAAGCGCTGCAACACGATTGGTGAATTCTTTACCCCCGCTCAATTGTTTGATAATCGCACTTTTGCCTGTTTTTACATCACTTAATGAAATCATCGGCAATTTCCTCACCGCACAATTCACTACGAAACTGACAGGTCCTTGTTACTTTCACAATAATCATGCTTTGTCCTTTCACCATTCTGTAATTTATAAGATTTCTGTGAAGTATCCTTATCACTATAAATTATAAATACCCGATATCAAGAGAACGAAGATAACACCTATGATGATGCCGAATGATGTAGAGTGTTGCTGATATGCAGATACAGCCTGATACAATCGAAATCCTGATTTTCATCCGAAATAACCGCTTATTATAAACGATGATTATGGTGCTGTGTTAACTTATTAGTGATAGCGCTCCATGTACTTTTTTACCGGACCCGGAAATATCGCCTCGGTCATTATAAATAGAATGTTGCAATGCATTTACGATTGTTCCGTGGCGAAATTTCCAACGATGATGTCATTTGATGGCGGTGTTCTCTAGATGAATGATGCTGCCAACCCCGATCTTGATAAAATTATCTCCATATGCAGACGAAAAACGAGCGATGGCAGCTTCACCGGTACAATGGCATGGGCCAACTTGCTCAACCCCCATTTGCTCAAAGTCACTCACTATCGTTTCGATTTCAGCTTCACTTATACCGACCAGATGAAAGCCACCCAGCACCAGCAGGATTGGTGCATTCAATCTTTCTTGCGCATGCTTAACCATCTTTACGATCCCTGGATGGGCACACCCGGTGATGACAACCAGGCCTCGTTCCGTTTGGATGACTAAAGCTTGCTCGCGGATGCCATCCCCTATTTCTCCCGTGATCCAGATACCCTCGGTAATAAATTGCCCGGCAGATATCTCGTTGATAGATGTGTATTGTTCAACCTGGCGCTTGAAGGTTAATGGGAAGGAATTCAGCAGGTATACCACTGGTTTTGCGCCGGCGTTGAATAAAGAAATCAACCCTCCTGTGTGATCATCGTGGGCGTGGCTTAGAACCACAGAATCCAACTGCGCAGGGTCAATCCCCAGCAGGCGCATATTTTCCAGTAATATTTGGCCATCTCCTCCGGTGTCAAAGAGTAAATTATAATCACGGTATTCGATGAGGGCAGAAAATCCCCATGCAGCGGTAAGCCTTGGATCATATGGGTTGTTATCGTAAACAATCGTGATGGTTACAATTTGTGTTTCAGTAATTATCATTTCACTCGTTATTGGTACAGTTTGGGTGGCAAGCATGACTTTTTCTGTGGGGGTCAGCGGTGCAACGAACTCTGTAGCAGTTGCCGGAAGAGCTTGAACTGGCGCCTGGGAATCGGCTGGAGCCGGCAAAGTATACACCGGCGCAGTAACTTGTACCGTTGCCGTGTTCGCAGGAGAACAGGCCGCCAAGGAAAAGATTAAAACAGCCCAGTCAGAAAAATTAATCAGCTTCATCAAGGTTTCACCGGTGGGTAATAAGATACTGAAGCGCTCCAAAAACGGATACCCAGGCGCTCAACGATTTGAGCCTTACCGCTTCTTTCCAGTTCGATTAGTGTGTTTGAAATATCCTCGGGATCATAACGGCTCAGTGTGCGAATCAGCTCTTCTTCGCGCATGGGGTGGCGGGTAATGATGCCAATCACTGCGTCGACCAGCGAATCGGATCCTTGTAAATCAAAAATTCCATCACTAGGGTGAATGACTCTGGCGACATCGCCGAAAATAGCCTGAGCGAGCAAAAGTGCTTCTTCACTGGCGGGTTGCACCCAGGTTTCAACGGGTGGGCGTTCGGGCTGTAAGATATGAACCTCGTCTGGCTGAATACTCTTAAGGACTGCTGCAAGCTCCCTTAGCGCACTCTCGGAGTCATTCAACCCACGCACCAGCATTACTTCGATCCACAATTTTCCGTGGTACTCTTTCCGAAAAGCGAGCAATCCATCCACTTGTTTTTTAAAGCTCAACGCTGGATGAGGACGGTTGATTTTCTTGTAGAGCAAGGCATTTCCGGCATCCAGTGAGGGTAAAACGGCGTCCGCGACTGATAGCTCATTGCGAACTTCCGCCATGTAGAGTAAAGAGCCATTGGTGATGATTGCCACGGGTAAGGTGGTTAGTGATTTTACTTCACGGATCATCCAGCCAATGCCAGAATGCAACATGGTCTCTCCCGAACCAACGAAGGTCACCCAATCGATGTCTCCTGGAGAATGAGAGTTTAGTGCTTGTTTAACTTCTGCCAGTATCGTCTGGCGCGGGAAAAATTCGCTACGCGCATTCTTTAATGGTCTTGTGCGGCCTAACTGGCAGTATACGCAATTCCAGTTGCAGGTCTTAAGCGGGACGGGGTCAATTCCCAGGGATTGTCCCAATCTACGCGAAGGGACGGGTCCAAATACATATTTCATCGTCTATATCCACTTCCGAACCCTTCGCTTGTAGCCAAGCCAGGTCTCTCCAAATTTTGCTTCCAGCATCTGCTCTTCTGATCGAATGAAGATAAACTCAATCAGGACGATAAAAATGGGTATGATTGCCCAGGGTGATAAGGAGCCTAACATGATGACGGCACCCGCTAGTGCCAGGACGAACCCAAGGTACATGGGATGGCGTGATATGTGATAGACATTGCCGACAATCAGAGCGCTGGAGTCCTGGAAGGGTTTAACGGTAGTACCGGCTTTATGTAAGGCACCATCGGCGGCGAAATTGAGCGCCAGCCCAATCACCAGCGGTAACAGGCCGAGCAAATTCCAGGGTAGTGGGATCAGCTTGATGATGGGGACGGTGAAGTGGAGGATCAAGATAATGATTAGCGCCAATAACAAATAAGTGGTTGGAAGCAGGCGTTTCATATTCACGTCTTTCTTACTCATCGCTTTGTAGGTCTGCGAGGGTCCGTTTAAGTAATTCCATGAGCTCGTCAGATAAGATGAAATCAACTACATTAACTTCTTGGGAGGTTACTCCGGGCACAATCCCCACCGCCATCTGGATTGAGTTCGCCAACGGAACGGCGATTGGGCATAATGGAGATGAGGGACGGAACGTGTAACTAACCTTACCGGTTTCATCGACGACTAAATCCTCGATCAGGCGCATACGCACCACATCCACCCCGGTTTCGGGATCAATCACCGTGGATAATTTTTCCAGTATGGCCGAGCGTATTTTTTGAGTGTCAGTCATGCTATCTATTACCCCTCAGGCACCGGTTTATCCAGAGTCTCTTTCAGCGCCTGGTTCACAGAGATGGTCTTGGTATAAATTACTTCCACGCCGGAATTAACGAAAACATATCCTGGGCCCTTGCCCTGGATCAGCTCCTTCAAAATCACTTTATCCACTTTCTGGGATAGCAACCATTCCGCTACCAGGATGCCTTTAGCCTTGGCTAAACCACGATAGGGATTTTGAAGAATTTCCTGCCTGTCAATTTCCCCATTCGATAGCTTTATCCTGACCAGTTCGAAATATGGAGCTTCCCCAAAATGATCGCTCAAGTCACCATTTGGATTGGCTAATGGGAATGCATAACAAATCGATTCGGGTGAGGAAGGCTCGTAATGGATCAATACGCGCTCTACATAGGGGATTTTTTCACGGATGGCTTGTTCGATGCGCAGGCTAGCATCGTGTGCCTTTTTCAAATCCGTAATTCGCAAGGTAATTTCGGCTTCCAAAAAACGATATCTTCCCGAGTTGCGACCTGTGAGACTGTGGATTTGGTCAGTGGCTGGATCGCTTTCAATCAGCTCGCGGACCTGTGACAATGTATCCGGGTCGAGCGAGGCGTCGAGCAGCACGCGCATCCCGTCCTTTAGCAGCTCCCAACCAGTGCGAATGATAAAGACCACTACCAAGAGCGCGGCAATCCGATCCAGATTCAACCCAAAATAATGAGCGATTAATGAGACGAATACGATGCCCGAGGTAAAAATATGGATGCGATACTCTGTGGCAGAAGCGATAAGGCTGGGTGAGTTGGCCATCCTGCCAGCACGCAGCTCAAAGTGGCTGAAAACCATCGGAATGATAGCGGAAAATGCGACCCCCACCAGGAACCATGGGTTTACCGTGGTTGGCCCCAAGGAGCCGACGATGGCATCGCGGGTGATTTCATAGCCGGTTAAAAATATGAGCATGGACAGCATCACGGAAACCACATTTTCTATCTTGTAGAGGCCATAAGGGAAGGACTTGCTTTTGCGTTGTGAGATACGCAACCCAATCAATAACACGACGGCAGCCATCAAATCCACCAGATTGTGGACCATCTCGGAGGTCACCGCCAGGCTGCCCGAGGCAAGGGCAATTTCCAGGTTCAAGGCGCTCAATAGAATATTGATGCCGATTGACATCCATCCCCAACGCTCAACCACCGGGCCATAGCTCTTTTGCCCTTGGATTTGATCGTGGGAGGTGGAAATAATCTCGTCCGTGCTCATTGGATTGGTTCTATCTGCATTGCCGAGATCAGCGCTGACCAGATTTGGATCATTGACTGGCTGGCAGGAGAAGCGGGCTGGTATTCCGTTACTGGCTTACCCTGGATCATCGCCATAGTAACTGTTTCATCATAGGGAATTTTACCCACAACTTCAATTTGGTGCTGCTGGCAGTAATCTTCAATTTGATTTGTCCCCGCGGGGTAGATGTCAGCCTTATTGATGCAGACGACCGCCTGCAGCCGGAAATGCTTTGCCAGATCCAATACCCGTTCCATGTCATGGATACCGGCGGCAGTCGGTTCGGCGACGATGAGCAGCATATTGGCGCCTGAAAGTGCCGAAATGACCGGGCAGCCAATCCCAGGAGGCCCATCTACAATTACCAGCTGGCTGTCAGTGTCCAGGGCCAGCAAACGCGCGTTTTGTTTTACCACTGTCACCAATTTGCCGGAATTTTCTTGGGCCGGATATAGGTCTGCATGGAACAGGGAGCCATAAAGACCTGCAGAGCGATACCACTGGCCCACGACCTGCGGCTGCATCTGGATAGCCCCTTCCGGGCATTGGTAGACGCACGCCGCACATCCGTCGCAGGAGATCGGATCCACACGATAGTCCAGGTCGTCCATTTGGATGGCATCAAAACGGCACACCTGCTCGCAGATTCCACAGCCCTGGCAAAGCAGGGGGTTAATGATAGCTATTGCGCCTCCGGTGAAATCGTGCGTTTCAATATGCCTGGGCTGTAACAGCAGCTCCAGGTTGGCAGCATCCACATCTGCATCTGCATGCACTGCCTTGATGGGATGCGGTCCCGCATATGCCAGATGGGCAAACGCTGCTGCCAGGCTGGTTTTGCCAGTTCCACCTTTACCACTCAGGATAACCAACTGTTTCAAGAACGCCTCAACTCCCTTTAACCTATTTTCCTTTTATCAATTGTAATATTCCACGCATGAAGTTAACCTGGGGTACCCGTTGGATGTATTGCCGGTATTCATCACCGAATTTCTCAATCCCATCCAGGTCGGCTGCCTGAATATCCAGATAAAACAATACCATTGAAACAATCCCCAGCAAGATAATCAGCCAATGTTGAGCCAGCAAGATCATCGACAGGTTGAAAAGAATGCCTGCCAGATACTGGGGATGGCGCACAATGGCATATACACTGCTATCAACGAGCTTCTCGGTATGAACATAACTTTTCCCTTTGGCTACGCCTCCCCGGCGACCTAATATAAAGATAGGAGCTATCCCGAAATAGATAGATAACCCCAATATGCCCCACCCGATCCATTGAAGCGGTGCCCAACCTGGCAGTTTGAAAACAAAGAATGCCAGAACATACTGGGTTACAAAAAGGATGGAAGCGATATAGATTCCGTAGAATTGTAATTTAGTCTTCATCGGTGTCTCAGTTTATAAATGAGCTCAAACAGTGCTACTCCAAGGACTAATATGGCAATAACCTATAAGAGGAGGATGCCTCTTTGCTGAAGCTCCAGGTGACCTGCTAAAAGCCAGCCAACGAGAGCTCCAGAACCAATAATATTGATTGTGATCGCCCCTCCAATCATAAGCCGGTAACCATCGAAGACGGCTTTAGATATTCTATAAGCAATGCAACCCCAATACTAGTGAGGATTGCGCCGAGTATACTGGCATAGAAGGGAGTACTGGGGATGGGAATGCCTAGAAACTCGACTAAATTCCGTGGGAAGATGACCAGAAGAACTCCTAGAGCGAGATTAATCAAACCATCTAAAAATAATAACCATGATTTGCGATTCATGGAGTGGTATTTCTGCCTCATTAATTTATTAAATACCCTGAATGCCAATTAGTAACTTATTGCGTCGTTTTTTCATGATGAAGAAGTGATTTTGGCAAATAATTGCATGAATTGTGTTCGGAATTCCGGATGAATGTCAACCAGCCTCTTCCCCTGGGCGATGCCCATGGCAATTGCGCGTTCGAAAGGGATGCGCAACAGAATAGGCAATTGGTGCTCATTACAAAACGCCTCCAAGGGCAGGTAAGGCCCATCCTGGCGATTGACCACCACACCTGCGCGGAGACCCAGCTTCCCGACCATTTCAGCAGCCAGGCGCAAATCATGCATGCCAAATGGCGTCGGTTCTGTCACCAGGAGCACATAATCACTACCATAGACTGCCTCCACCACCGGGCAGGATGTGCCGGGAGAGGCATCCCTAATCACCACCTGGCCTGTCTGGGCGACAGCCCATTTTTTCAGCTGGCGGATGATCGGTACAGCCATGGGCTCTCCCACATCCAGTACCCCCTGTGCAAATGATAGCCCTGCATCCGCTTTCCCCATCTCAATGACCCCGATCCGATTGTGAACCTCGCGGATAGCTTTCTCGGGGCAGATCGCTGTGCAACTTCCGCAACCATGGCAAAGCTGGGGAAACACCAGCGTCCGCTTTCCGAGAACTGCAATGGCATTATACTGGCAGACCTCAGCGCATTTTCCGCAATGGGAACAGAGCGCTTCATCGACCGCAGGCACCGGGATGCCCACTTCTTTCTGTTGCCCGATCTCCGGGTGAAGAAATAAATGGGCATTGGGTGCTTCCACGTCGCAATCCAGAAAAAGCGGCGGAGGGTTAAGCTCCGCCGCCAGGCTGACAGCCAGGCTGGTAGCGACGGTCGTTTTTCCAGTACCGCCCTTACCGCTGGCAACAGATATGATCATTCACTCCGTCCATGGCGGCCACTATAACATTCTAGCTGAGTTGCTTCCCCGGTTGTTAAAAGCTGGTTTTCCTTGAAGACCTCAATTACCTGCAAGATGGACAAGGAATCACCATCAGCTCGCATGCTAATGACGGCTGCCTGACCCTGCCTGAACCATTTACGAATAATCTTTTCAATCATGTTCAACCAATTTCCAGGAATTAAAAAACATCGGTGAAGCAAATTCCTGCTCACAAACCTATTCCATTGCTGGATTCCAGACCTCCCAGACCTTGCCTACCAATTCTGGATTGGGCTTGAGGGTTAGTTTGCCTGGCTCCCATCCAGCCGGAGTGGCCTCTTTGCCGCCTGACTCCCGTACCAGCTGGAATGCCTGGATCTGGCGAACCGACTCGGCGATGCGCCGACCGACGGGAGGGGTGAGCATTTCCATTGCCTGAATGATGCCATCTGGATCGATGATAAAACGCCCGCGCAATTCGATCCCCTGGCCTTCATCCCACACCCCATACGCCCGGCCCACATTGCCTGCCTGGTCAGATGCCATATGGAATGGGATCCCGCCCTTGACCATCTTGCTCAGCTCGTGGTCATTCCACATCTTGTGAACAAAGTGGCTGTCCACACTGACCGAGATAACCTCGACACCCAGCTCTTGCAATTGGGGGTATTTGTCAGCGACCGCTGACACTTCAGTCGCTCAGACAAAGGTGAAATCACCGGGGTAAAAGCACAACAAAACCCACTTACCAGCAAAATCCGACAGCTTTACCGGCGTGAAGCTGCCTCTATAGTAAGATGGCGCAGTAAATTCGGGGGCTTTCTTACCGACCTGAGCGGTCATGGTACGCTCACTCCTTTCAATAATAGTTGGGATAGGGCTTTCAGGATTGGTCTCTCCTGAAACTGTTCCTGTTACTCGAGCACATCCGACAATTTCTGCCATGGTAACTCCTGTAATTTCAAATGAATTTGGAATTTTAATTCTATTTTGAAAGGAATCCTTTTACGTCATCAGCTGACGTGCCAGGATCTGGCATGTAATTTACCTCCTTCCCCTTGATTTACGATTAGCCCGTTTCCCGCCCCGGTAGCGGGTTTGCTTCCGTTGGCCTCCGGCGGGTAAATTGTAATTTTTCGATGACGCTGGTGATGGTGGGAGAGTTGTCGAAGCAGGTTGTGCCAGCCTTTGCTCGATAGATTTTATCACCACATCAATTACACGTGGAGCGACCTCGCTGCCTAAAAATGATAATGCGGCTCCTGCCAGCGATTTGATGCCGTGAGTGGATTCCTGGCTCACGGGTGGGATGATGGCTTTTTGGTGTACTATAGGCTTGAGTTTGATTGTTGGTTGCTGGGTAACGACCACCTCTGACGATGCAGTCAGATCATCTACGATCGCTCCATTTGGGCACACGCTCAGACATGCTTCGCATAGTGTACACAGGGAATGATCGATTTGGGCGCGCCCATCGATCAACTGAATCGCCTCGAATGCGCAGGCATCGATGCACGTGCCGCAACCTGTACAAATCTTTTCATCTATCTTTATTGCCATATTATCCCATACCGTTCTTTGAGAATATCGTTTTTAGTGCAGCCGGTCAACCCGATCCACGATATTTCCCTGAATGTAAGCCATTACGGCATCATCAATGGTGACGATATCGGTCACTACCGGCCGGATACCCATGGCCTCCATACTATCGTAAGCACCTTGACCCATGCCGCGGCATAACAATGCCTGGCAATCCTTGATCGCTTCACCCATTTGAAGGTGCTTATTATGTGAGATTGCCCCCATGCCGTGAGGTTGACCTGGTTGCTCATCAAAGTGTGGCTGATCTGAAAAATGGGTGTGGCCGAGCTTATCGCGTAGCTCGCGGTTGGTAATCTTTCCGTCATCCACAGTCACGACTAAATAGTATGGTGCCCGTCCAAAGTGTTGGCTGATGGTTTTTCCATCATCGGTAATTGCAGCAATTTTCATAAATTAGACTCCTGAATAAAATTTACCTCGCTTCCGCAAGGCATGATCAACATGATCATTAACAATAATTCCAGCGAGCTGATTACCTGCATATTTATTGAGGGATCAATTACTTTCCTTCATGATGGTGCTCACCGGGTCATTCCGTTTTAAAGTGCCGCTCGGTGGGATGGTCGCTTTCATCCGCTGGGCACATGATTAACAGTGATTTCGAGGGTGTATCGCCGGTATTTTGCCAGATATGGGGCAAGTACGCTTCGAAAAGCAGGCTGTCACCTGGATTGAGGATATATGCCTGGTCTTCAATCGTATAGGATATGCATCCTTCCAGGCAGAACACAAATTCATGGCCCGTATGCACAATCGGGGTTGGGCCGCTGTTGGCGTGTGGCTCCAACGTGATCAGCAAGGGCTTGCCGCCTTGAAGTGTCAGGCCTGCACCCAGGTCAGCCAAGGTACCAGAGGCAAAGGTAGCTTGTGGGCGTTTGTTGGCCTTCTGGTAGCAGAGATTCTCATGGGGTAGGTCAGTCTCAAAAAACGCCGTGATGGGAACTTCCAATGCTCCCGCCACTTGCTGCAGCGTGGAAACACTTGGAGAAGTTTTTTCGTTTTCGATCATGCTCAGCGTGTTGACATTGAGCCCGCTTAGCCTGGCCAGGGTGCGCATGGACAATCCCTTATTCGTACGCAGCTGATGTAAATTCCGGCCCACATCGATGGATGGCAGGGAAAAATTTGGATCATCTGAGACAAGAACGCCAATGAGATTATGCCGTCGCTGATGCATTCGTTGTCTCTTATGAATATGGGCACCCTTTGATTGCGCTGGGGGGTTCATATCTTCTCTCCGCTTGAAATCAATCAAACAACCAATATTATAGTACGAATATGTCTGTTTATCAATAGATTGTACTATTTTGATGTGTATTAAAATTTTCTTATTATATGCTTAATCGAAAAGCGGCGTAAAATCCGCCGCTTATCAATGGTGTAGAATTTTATCAATTATCAAAGAGTATTAGGGTTGAGCATTATAAAGCCACCCTTGCCCCCGACCTCACCCGTTGCCATTGCCACGTGAGTGCGCCCCTGAGGCGATGATCGTATTGTATGTATCGCTAACCAGGTCAGTATATAAGGCTTGAAGCGTTGGATCAGTGAACACCCCTATCTGGCCGGTTGCCGGGTTGGGCAATCCGTAACGATCCAGGAGGGTCTTGATCGCATCGCTGTGGGTTTGCTCGCTCTGGCTGATATTCTGGAAGACGGGCAGGTTTCATGTGGAGTACATAGTTGCGTGCACATCATGGGCCAGCTTCTCCTCTTCATGCATGTAGACCAGCGCGGCAGCCTCGCTGTCGCTTAGCCCAATTGAGCTTGCCGATGACAAGTTTACCTGGTTCCCCCCGTTACCATGATTGGCAGCGTTACTTATTGTGTACGCCGCATTCACCGGGGAGGCCAGTGAAGTAGTTTGGGCACTGATGGAATCGTTCCTATTCTGAATAAAAATTAATCTTGCCAGTTGCGTGGAAAAGCGTAATCCATCCAGGTCGAACAAACCGTATCCAAACTCGGATCAGGCTTGAAAAATAGCAACACGCTGGTTGTTAATTATGCAACCAGCACGCGTATTTGCGGGATGTTTATCTGACTATCAGCAGCGCTGATAAAACGTAACGGCTATTGAGATCAACAATTAGAATGGAATTTTTACCTGAGTGCTGCTAAATAAGAATTACGAGGCTTCCTCCAACAATCTTTCAGATAGATTATCACGCCTGGATTTTCGTGCCACACTCGGGGCAGAATTTTGTTTCAGGAGGGAGCTCAGCACCGCAGTTCGGGCAGAATTTTGCTGCCGCCACCGGTGGGATAGGCGTCTGCGGATGCGCGGGCTGGGTTATATCTGGGCTAGCAGGGAGTGGTTCTGGTTGAGGGGTAGGCTGAGGCTGCGGTTGCAATCCTTGGGGTGTGTAGACCTCCGCATTGATGCGCTGGATATCCTCACTCTTCGACTGAACCTGATTTTCGAAATCAGCAATGGCCTGGCAAATTTCGTCGAATGCGGGCCCGCTCACGACGCTGCTCTCGTGTTGGGTGTAATACAGCTCACCAAGTTTGGTGTATTGGGCCTGAACCTGATCTTTTAGCTTTTCAAGCTCACCCCTTGCGCGGTTAAGCCGGTTCAACTTTTCGGCTTCGAAAGCAACCTTTTCAGCTCCGGATCTAAGCTTTCCAAAGAAATCACTCATTTCAGCCTCCGTATTTTTCACTAAGTATACTCTGTTTCATGCGAGGGGATATCATGTTTAGAATTAATGGATTTGCCGGGTGGATATTGGATTTCCGTGAGATTTAATTGGTTGGCGCGAGCTACCGCCTGGGTGCGGGTGCACACATCGAGCTTGGCGTAGATCCTGCGGTTATACCATTTTATCGTGTTCACGCTCAGGATAAGCTTTTTCGAAATTTCTCTATCAGAAGACCCATGGGCCAGTAATTTTAATATCTCCAATTCTCTTTGGGTCAGCTGAATGAATAGCCCATCAGCACTATTAACCACACAGTCACCGCCTTTGTTTGTTGGTATATAAAACCCCCTTACACCATTCTTAAGAATGGTGACAATTATACTCCATAAAGTTACATTAAGAATTAATCACGCCAATCTTGGTAGGTGAGTGCCACTCGAATGCCACTTGGATCATACAAATCTAAGAATCAACCAAGATTTGGTTTTGTAGGTTCAATTCAAGTAGTAATTGAGGAGTTAGATATGAACAATCCTTCAAATGATATCTGGGGGAGTTGGAAGATGCACAAGCTGGATGACCAGCATTATTACCAGATGGGAACATGGCAAGCACAGCCTAAGCAAACTCAAGGCTGGTTTGTGCGCTTCATGAGAGCCGTGAGCGAGCACATAATCACCATCCGTTGCCGCCTGGATGCTTTATTCAATTCGGGTTATGCGAAGATGGATCAACAATGCAGCTGCGCATGAGGTTTGGTTAAAACAAGCGTTTTCTTTCCAGGCACTTTCGTTGAGTGAAACTAGACGATATACATACAAGCACCCATATATATATACATTAGTTCGTGGAAAACACATTTTATAAACAGAAAGCGCCTTTGCATCCCACGCAAGGCGCTTTCTGCCATAGTCTGATCGTCAGGAAAATATGGAACGAAACCAGGTCGCTTATTAATTTTATGTAACCAATCAATAATATCCCGATAGGTGAATTTACCTTGGGTTTACAGCATGCTTGTGATCTCGCCTGCGAACAACGGGCTTCATATTGGCCACCTGCACCACTGGCTAAGCATGCAACCAGCACATGACCTGACGTCCATCAACCTGCACCATGGGGGGCTCTTTTTCGCAGGCTGCATGCTGCTTTGGGCAGCGGTCATAGAACCGACAGCGTGGCAGGGGATCAATGGGACGGCTGATGCCACCCCTGATGGTAGGTGGGGGGCGGCGTATGGAAGGGTCTGGGATGGGGACGGCAGAAATCAGCGCCTGGGTATAAGGGTGCAGTGGGTCTGAAAGCATCGCTTCGGTTTCACCTCGCTCAACGATTTTACCCATGTACATTACTGCAATTTCATGGCTGGTATAACGCGCCACGGCCAGGTCGTGAGTGATGTAGAGATAGCTGAGGCCCATATCTTTCGCCAAGTCCATCATCAGGGTCATTACCCCGGTGCGAATAGAGACATCCAGCATGGAGGTGGGTTCATCTGCCACGATAAAGTGTGGTTCCACCACCAGAGCACGGGCGATGGCTACGCGCTGGCGCTGGCCTCCGGATAGCTCATGGGGATAACGGAAAAGGAAACTTCCCGCCGGTGTAAGGCCTACTTTTTCAAGCAGCGCCACCACGCGCTTTTCTCTTTCTTGCAGCGTGCCAATATTTTGCACCACCAAGGGTTCAGCTACCGTATCAAAGATGGTCAGGCGTGGGTTGAGTGATTCGTATGGATCCTGAAAGATCATTTGCACATGGCGTCGAAAACGCTTCAGGTTTTTACCCTTCAATGTAACCAGGTCAACCAGATTGCCATTATCTCGCAGTAAGATACGTCCGGCAGTCGGCTTATATAATCGTGTGAGCAGCTTGCCCGTGGTGGTTTTCCCGCAGCCCGATTCGCCCACCAATGCCAGGGATTTTCCTCCTGGGATTTCAAAGAAGATATCGTCGACTGCGTGGATAAAACTATTCGCCTGGCGCATGATGGAAGAGCTGACTGGAAAGTACATTTTCAGGCCTTCGACTTTAACCAGGGGAGGTGTATTTGTGGTCATAGATGAATTTTCCCTTCTACTGGATTCCAACAAGCCACCCAATGAGCATATTCAAGCTGCTCTAATGGAGGCTTTTCAAATTTGCATCGCTCTGTCGCATACATGCAGCGGGGATGGAAGCGGCAGCCGTAGGGCGGCGTGAGTAAATCTGGAGGATCACCGGGCAAAGCATACAGTTCTGTCTTTGGCCCAGCTATGCTGGGGAACGCTGATAACAATGCTTCAGTGTAGCGGTGGCGAGGGGATTGGAAGATGGTGCGCGTGGAAGCTTTTTCCACCAGGCAACCCGCATACATCACCCCGATGATATCCGCCACTTCAGCGATCACGGCAATATCGTGGGAAATGTAGATCATGCTCATGTGCAAGTCTTTCTGGATGCGGGATAATTCGCGTAACACCTGGTCTTGGACGATCACGTCAAGGGCGGTGGTTGGCTCATCGGCGATGATTAAAGACGGGTTGCATGCTAGGGCCATGGCAATCACCGCCCGCTGGCGCATGCCACCACTAAATTCGTGTGGGTAACGGGAGATCATCTTAGGATCAATGCCAACCAATTGAAAGAGTTCTCCCACTCGTTCTTGTTTTTTAGCCGCAGACATCCCATCCTGGTGGCGGTCAAGCGCTTCAATGATTTGATCGCCCACGCGGTATACGGGGTTGAGGGCATTCATGGCGGCTTGAAATACCATCGATATGCGCGACCAGCGCACATCGTGGATTTGCTGATCGCTGAACTTCAGGATATCCTGCCCATCCAGCAATATTTGGCCCTGTCGGACGATCGCATTCTCCGGTGAAAGGCGCATCAATGCCATGGCAATTGTGGTTTTACCACAACCGGATTCACCTACCAATCCCATTGCTTGGCCTGCCATAAGGTCAAATGAAACACCATCGACGGCTGAGACGTACCCCTTGCGGGTTTTGTATTCCAGGGTGAGGTTGCGGATGGATAATAACGGCTGGTCTTCCATAAAAATGCTCCTGTGTTTGCGAATGGGTTCCGGTGTTGTAACAGGACTGCGGACATCATTGTGATTGGCCAAGACTTGATCAGGGTTATTGATAATTATGTGCATAAGATCTATCCCTCTGGATAAGCTCATCGTTGGCGTAATCGCGGATTAGCCACGCTATCGAAGGCACGTCCGATCAGATAAAATGCGGTGCAAAGCAATGTGATAGAAATTCCCGCGGGGAGGATCAGGTACCAATAGTCAATGCCACGCAGCATATAACCGGAGACCTGGGTAGTGTAGATCATGATTCCCCAGCTCATACGCACATTTAGCAACCCGAAAAATGAGAGTGCTGCCTCCGAGAAGATTGCCCCGGTAACTGTGAACATCATGTTGAGAAAAGCCAGCGGCATCAGGTTGGGCACAATGTGGTGGAACACCACATGCCAGTCACTACCGCCAGCTACCTTGGCAGATTCAATATAAGGCTTTACCTTGATGGTGAGAGCCTGGGCCTTGAAGATGATGGTTGTACCCCCAAACCCGGTGAGTATTCCAATGATGATCGCCAACACCCATAAGTTCATTTTTAGAAAGGCGCTCAGCACCACCAACAGGGCGAAAAATGGCAAGATGTTGATCAGGTCCGCCAACCGCATAAGCAGCATATCCGGCCAGCCTTCGTAATACGCGGCGATTGCTCCGATGGATGTCGCCAGAACGACGGTGATGATAGCGGCTAGCAAGCCTAAAACAAACTCGTTGCGCGTGCTCGACATCAGCTGGCTGAGTACATCGCGCCCCATAGGGTCTGTCCCCAGCAAGTGTCGCCAGGAAGGAGGTGAAGGGTTGCTCAACACCAGCGGATCGTTTCCCAAAAAGGGATCATACACCCTTGGATCCCAAACGGTTTTCATCAGGATGGGATGGATCAGTGCCAGCATGGCATAAAGAATGATGATGCTCAATCCCAGCAAGCCGATCTTATCATCGATGAATAACCCCCAGGTTTCTTTCAGATTTTTGATCGAGCGTTGCAGCTTGGCGCGATGCACTGAGCCGAAGGGAATGTTTATTTGAGGACTGGTAATGGCGGTCATTTGGCCTCCTAGGTATAGCGGATGCGTGGGTCAATGAAAACGTAGGCGACATCTGCCACAAGGTGTGCCGTTAGCGACAGGATGCCGATAAATAGCCAGGTTCCCATGATTAAAGGAATGTCGCTGGATGTGGCAGCCTGGAGAAGCGTCAGTCCCATACCGGGCCAAGAGAAGACCGTTTCGGTGATGATGCCTCCCGCCAGTATGAAAGGTAAGCCGATAATAAAACTGGAAAGTACCGGTAGCATGGCGTTGCGAGCAGCGTGTTTATCACGTACCACGCGCTCTGAAAGCCCCTTGGCACGTGCTGCCATGATGTAATCCTCACGCAGTGTTTCAAGCATGGTGGTGCGGGTGAGCAGCATGGTGCCTGAAAAATTGACCAGGGTAAGGGTCAGCACCGGCAATACCAGGTGATGCAGGATGTCTCCTGCCAGGTAAGCATACGGGTAAACCACCCAGGCTAATAAGGCGAATACTGCCACCACGAACACGACCCCCGGAAAAATGTGCCTGGCATGGTTGGGGTTGAAGCGCCTGATTAATATGCTGATTGCCAGCAGAGATATGGCTACCAATAACGCAGTCAGCATCAGGCGATTGAAGATCAAATTTGCATTCATTTCTTTGGGCAACCCGCGCCATACAACGGGATCCAGGAACTTTCCCAGCGGGAACCACTTGAAATGGAAGCTGAAAATCAACACCATCAGCAGGGCAAACCAGGGGGTGAATATTGAATACATCACAGCGCCAAAAACGGTGACGGCATATTCTGTTCTTGATCCCCGCTGCCAGGCTAACAGCTTCCCCAGGTAATAACCCACTCCGAAAGTGGTCAGCGCGGCGGTGAGGAACAGGAAAATGGTGCGCGGAGCACGTTCCTTGATGATATCGATCACTGGTTTCGATTCGCTGAAAGAATCGCCCAGCTCGCCGCGCAGCATATTGCCAACCCAGGTGATAAAGCGTTCGGTGACGGGACGATCTAGCCCCAGTCGTATCTGCAATGCCTGGCGCTGCGTTTCGGTGAAGCGGGGATTCTCATATTGCAGAGTGATGTCACCCGGCTGGGCATCCAGGACGAAGTAGGTGACAGCCAGGTAAATTAGTAATGTGATGATGACTTGAATTGTGCGACGAGAAATGTATTTCCACATGTTGCCCATCCATTTAGATAAGTGTCAATCAACGGTCTAGAAAATTCCTGGTCCGCGCATCACGAAGGTGATTGGATTAATCTTGTAATAGGTGGAAAGGTTCGGATGATTGTTCTGATGAACAGGATAGACAGGATGGATTTGGTGATGAGCTGATCCTGCCTATCCTGTTCGCAAACGTTTATGGCAAGAAGTTATTAAGGAGCAAGGTTACTCTTGCGAAGCCGGCATCACCAGGTACCAGCCACTGTACAGACCCTGCAGGCCGTCAAAAACCTGGGTGTAGGGGTAGTTAATATTCTTTGAGATGGCATCATAAATGGGGTTGGTAAACAGGGTGATATAGGGTAGCTCAGTCGCCAGGGTCACCTGAATATCGAAGGCTATCTGTCTGGCCTTTTCCATTTCTGTTTCTGAGTAGAAGGCCGTGCATTGATCATGCAGTGTGGGGCTGACATAGCTGATATTGTCACTACCATCGCCTACGCCGGTAGCTCCGGTAAAGAAATCGCATATGTAAGATGGGAATGGGGTAAGTCCCCAGCCCAGCATGATGATATCGAAATCACCTGAGTTTTCATTGGCGCGGATGGTGTTGAAGGGGGTATAGTTCATGGTGACGGGGATGCCCAGTGCCTTCAGCCACTGCTCAATGTGGACAGCCACGGTGGCACGTAGCGGGTCATAACCAGGGCCTGGCGCTTGGAAATCGAGCTCCGGCACGGCAGTGCCATCAGGTAATTTGATCCCCGCGCCATAGCTAAAGCCTGATTCCATTGCTGAACCGGTAGTATAGGATGGCTCGACATCCCAGGTGAAGCCTGCGTCTTTCAAAATACGCACTGCTTCGTTCAGGCGTTCTTGCTCGTTCATGCCTTGGCAGTAAATCGGGACATCAGGGTTGTACCAATAGGTCAAGCCTTCTGGCACAAGCGTATAAACTGGCGTAACTTCATTCTGAAGTACATTGGATGCCAGGAATTGGTTATTGATCATGCAGGCGACCGCCTGGCGTAGAGCCATACCCTGTTCGCCTGAGAAATATGGCTTTGCCTGGTTGAACTCGATGTAGCGGAAGCCATTTTGCGCATTGCGTACGATTTCGATGTTTGAATCAGCTTCTAATTGCTCGCGAACACCTTTTGGCACACCACTGGGGTTGAGCACCATATCCACTTCACCGCTCTGCAAGGCCAGGTAGGCGGCATCCTGGGAGTAGATGGGGAAAAGGAAAGTGTCGAAGTATGGGCCGAAGGTCAGGTCTAGAGTTTTATCTCCTTCAGCTTGGCCGTAGAGGGTGTAATCATAACCCAGGGCATCGTTGTATTCGTGGTAAGCACCACTGGCATATTCTTCTTCGACCGTTCCGAGGAAGGCATACTGGTCATTGAAGATATCCTCGACGTATGCGCCGGGTTCAGAGCGATTGAATTTTATCCCGCCAAAGGTCGGTTCGCCCTCTGTGGTAATAGCTTCCAGTTCCTGCTGCAATGGAGTTACCTGGTCGAAGAATTCAGCAGCTTCAGGATCAAGCGCTTCTGCCTGTGCCAGGAGATCTGCTGTCTTGGGTTCCCAATAGGCCTTGTTGACGATGGGACCGATCAGAGCTCCATATTGCCATACGGACAGCCCAGGAACTACCGTGTAGTAATACTTTACAGTCAGCTCATCCACGGCTTCGACATGGTCGAGGACGGCAGGGTTGTAATAGGCCGGCCAGTTGCCTGAAAGTGCGAATGTGAGTGCGGTATTCGCTGTATAGGCAACATCATCAGCAGTTAGCGGAGAGCCATCTGACCATTTAAGCCCAGCTTTTAGGTGGGCAGTTCCGATATAGAATTCACCTTCCTGGTAAATTGGATCTGGCTCACCATCAGCAAGCGATGGAACCCAGTCCCACCGTTGATCGGATACAGAGTAAAGAAGGGGGTAGAAAGAAGAAGTTATCACATAGTTCCAGTAGCTGGATCCAGTAATATCGAACAAATACCAGGGGTTAAGTCCGTCCAGGTCTGCCAGGATGCCCATGCGGATCACATCAGCTCGATTGAAAGGGCTGGCTGCTTGGGCTGGAGCCTGAGTGGGCTCAGGTGTGGGGGTAATGACCACGTCGACATATTTTATTTCCGGGGTGCCGGCAACCATCTGAGTCACAACTTCTCTGACGGTGACCGTCTCGATGGCCGGGGATGTGGCACATGCAGCCAGGATTACACTCATGAGCAACATCATTAGCGCATACATTTTTTTTCGCAGTTTCATATTCTTCATTCTCCTTGGATTTTATTTGGTACCAGATATTCATTAACTGGATTCGATCGGGGGTTATTTGTATACGTGTTGATGATCTTCACCTCCTGGATCATGTAAAGGGCTAGTCATCAGGGCATGTCTGGCTCATGCCCTGATGACTGTACGGAGGAGAAACAAGTGCCCTAGAAGCTATAGGCGCACGATTCCTTGCGGCGGTTCCTTTCCGGAATTGAGTCAGGTCACATGGGAAAGGATTAGTGGTGGGCATGATTCGTACCAGATTGATTTACAAAGGGCTTATGGAGTGATTTTCGCGGTATGGTTAGGTGTGTTTATTTGTGGTAAGTTATATATCTCCGATAAAGACCAGGGATAACACGCCGCCAATAGCGGTGAGACCCAACCCAGCAAAACCGAGCAGCAGGGAGGCTGGCAGTAATTCGACCAGCATGAACACCGGGACAGCCAACCCGAGCAGCAATATTCCACCCGAGACGAGCATCTTTGGACGAGGCATGATCCGGTAGAGAAAGTTTTCTACTTTCGTGGTAATTACATTCACCAGCGGCTTATTCAGGAGCCATGGTTTGTAAGTCATGGTTTGGGTAGTCATAGATTCCTCCGAAACAAGAAACTTATTTGCCATCGAATTGACCAAATAGAGCTCCAGGTTCTTACCTGTGTTGATCAGTGAAAACATGCCTGAATGATTACACTATACAGGTAAATGGGCCTTATAGCACGAGACCAGGTTCGGATTTCATCACTGCAAGGGGATGGTTTTAAACCCCTTCTTTTTTACATGCTTTGACCCCTCTCAAGTATTATACGAATGTGATCAATCACCCCTCCAGAGCAGGTAAAAAAACATTCCACTGGTTCAGATAAAAAGTGGAAAAGTATACTATACTGTGGATAGCGAAATTACGAATTATTTACACCCATAAAGATGTAATGAAGTCATTGAGTATAAGGCTTGTGCTCCGTACTACTTGTAATGCCGTCATAGTGGTTGTCCTGATCCTGGTATGTGGATCAGGGACATGGATTGTTGCTGCAGCCGGTCAGGATCCTGCTGCTACCGTCGCTCCCCTGAGGTTTTCATCCATATCCATTGAGCAAGGCCTTTCCCAGAGCGTGGTCCTCGTTAGCTACCAGGATAGCCAGGGGTACATGTGGTTCGGTACGCAAGATGGCCTTAACCGTTATGATGGTAGTGAATTCACCATTTTCCGCCCTGATCCTGATGATCCTTCCAGCTTGAATGACCGTATGATCAATGATCTCATCGAGGATGGGCAGGGCGCCCTGTGGGTGGGCACCGCACTGGGTGGGCTTAATCGCTATGATCTCCGATCTGGAAAATTCTCGCATTTCTATCACGATCCCAATAACGCCGATAGCTTGAGTGGAAATTGCGTGCGTTCGTAGCAAATAGATCAGGCAGGCATGCTGTGGATTGGCAGTGATGGAGGGTTGGATATCCTTGACCCACAGCAACAAATTTTTATCGCTCATTACCCGAACAAATCCGCAGATTCCTTTGGTTTTTTAAATCATGGCATCAATGATATTTTCATGGATCACGCCGGTGTGATGTGGATTGCTTATGACGAAGGCCTGGCTTATTTCGATCAACCCGGCGACTCCTTTATCCGTTACACCCACAATGCTGATGATCCAGACAGCTTGGTACTGGCAAGCATATGGCAGGTCTATGAAGATCAAAACCACGACCTTTGGCTGGGTACTGAGCTGGGCCTGGAACGCATGGATCGTCAAACCCACACCTTCACGCATTTCATTCCCGATCCCACGGAGCCGGGAAACCTTAGCAACCCGAATGTGAAGGCTATTGCTGAAGATGACAGCGGTAATTTGTGGGTGGGTACCTCCGATGGACTCAACCTTTTCAACCGCCAAACGGGACAGTTTACCGTTTACCACCATGAGGACAGCAATCCTGCCAGCCTTAGCAATTCCATAATCGTTTCGCTGTATGAAGACGGGGAAGGAATCTTGTGGATTGGCACGTTCGGCGGAGGGGTGAACAAGCTTGACCCGGGAAGCAATAAATTCCCAATCTTACAATATGACCTGATTTATCCAAAAGATATCAGCTCCTTTGGTCTGACCGAAGATCACCGGGGGAATCTGTGGTTTACCATGTATGGCAACGGCTTGTTACGCTTAAACCGGGAGATGGGAGATTACACCATCTATCGTAATGACTATAATGACCCTGATAACAGCCTTTTGGATAATTTTGTATTGTCGGTAAGCGAATCGCGTGATGGCACGATCTGGATAGGCAGTACCACGGGATTGACTGCCCTCAACCCCGACACGGGCCAGTTCACCCATTACCAAAAGAAGGCGCATGACGCAGATGACCCCTATAACCTGGGCGGAGGAATGGCGAATTACACCCTGGAAGATGCCCAGGGATATTTGTGGATCGCCACGCCCGCCGGGTTGGATCGTTTTGACCGAAGCACCAGCATCTTCACCCATTACAGGCATGATCCCGACGATCCAACCAGCCTGAGCGAAGCGAATGTATCTTATATTTTTGAAAGCCAGGCAGGAGACCTGTGGGTGGGGATGTACGAAAGTGGTTTAAACAGGCTGGATCGTGATACCAGACAATTCACACATTACCGTCACGATCCACAGGACCCGCGCACGATTAGCAGCGATAATATTATAGTGATCACGCAGGATCATGCGGGTAGGATGTGGTTGGGGACCAACGAAGGATTGAACCTGTTTGACCCGCAAAGCGGAACAACCACACATTACACGGTGAAGGATGGCCTGCCCAATAATGTCATTTATGGCATCGTTGAGGATGACCACAGTTACCTGTGGCTGAGCACGAATTACGGCTTGTCTCGGTTTGACCCCGATGAACGCAGTTTTCGTAATTATGACTATAACGATGGCCTGCAAAGCAATGAATTTAACTCACTGGCTTTTGGCAAAACCCGTGCCGGAGAAATCATTTTTGCCGGTATCAACGGTACGAATATTTTCCAACCGGGTGAGATTCAGAATAATGATTACCTGCCCCCGGTTGTATTGACGCAATTAACCCAGGGTGGAGAGCCGCTGAAGATTGAGCGTGCAGGTGATGGCCTTTCGAAAGTGACCCTTTATTGGCCGCATAATTACTTCGAGTTCGAGTTCGCTGCCCTGAGCTACTCGAACCCTGAAAAGAATAGATACGCCTATAAGTTGGATAACTTCGACCAGGATTGGATTTCGAGTGGCTCTTATAACTTTGCCCGTTATACCAACCTGCCTGGTGGCACTTATACCTTGCACGTAAAGGGCTCGAATAACGATGGCTTATGGAATGAAGCCGGCATTGCCATCACGGTGACTGTAATTCCACCCGCGTGGCAAACCTGGTGGTTCCGTGCATTGGCGGTGATCCTGGTGGCAGGCGGTGTTTTTACGGTCTACCGCCTGCGCATACGCAGCATGAAAAGTTATAACCGCGATCTTCAGCGTCAGGTGGATGAGCGCACCAAGGAGATAGAAAACCTGTTCGAGCAGACCAAAGAGCTGGCGATTGTGGAGGAGCGCAACCGCCTAGCGTGCGACCTGCATGACAGTGCCAAACAAAAAGCTTTTGCAGCTTTAGCCCAGCTGGGAGCAGTACGCAGCATGCTGACCAAGGATTCAAATGCCGCGAAAAGCCACTTGGACGAAGTGGAGAACCTCGTTTATGAAGTTATCCAGGAGCTGACCTTCCTGATCCAGGAGATGTACCCTCTGGCATTGAAGGACAAAGGGCTGGCGGTAATCCTGTGCGAATACCTTTATGAATGGGAAAACCGTAATGAGATCCATGTGAACCTGACTGTCAACCACGAGCAGCGCCTACCGTTGGAGATCGAGCAGGCTCTCTATCGCATATCCCAGGAGTCATTGGCAAACATTGCCAGGCACAGCCATGCCAACCAGGTGGATATCGAATTGAGTTACAATGGCAATGAAGTCGAGCTGCGGCTTGAAGATAATGGTGCCGGATTTAATCTCAGCCAAAAACCGCCGGGTGTTGGTCTACGCACCATGCAGGAACGCGCCATGAAGATTGGTGGTGATTTCACCATTGAAAGCACCCCTGGGAAAGGCACCCAGGTACGGGTAAGCGTGCCGATCAAACCGCTGGCAGATCCCAAAAACTATGATGATAATGGAGGTAATCATGGCTCATCCAATCACCATTCTGCTCGTAGATGACCACGAAGTTGTGCGTAAAGGCATGCGCGCCTACTTGGAGACCTTGCCGGATTTTTCCGTGGTCGGCGAAGCGGCCTCAGGCGAGGAAGCCATCTCCCTTGTTACCGACCAGATTCCCGATGTGGTGCTAATGGACCTGATCATGCCCGGTATGGATGGGGTTGAAACCACCCGGCGGGTAAAGGCCATTAGCCCGCGCACTCAGGTGGTGGTACTGACGTCATACCATGAAGATGCTCATATCTTCCCGGCGCTCAGGGCAGGGGCGATCTCGTACATCCTTAAAGACATGAAAATGGACAAGCTGGTGGAGGCCCTTCACCGCGCCGTGGAAGGGGAGGTGACCCTGCACCCGCGCGTAGCCGAGCGCGTGTTGCAGAACCTGCGCGGTGAAGACGGTGAAGCCACCCAGTTATTCACCGACTTGACCGACCGGGAGCTGGAGGTGCTCAAGCTGATTGCCAACGGGCTGAGCAACCAGCAAATCGCAGAGAGCCTGGTGATCAGCGAGAACACGGTGAAGGGGCACGTCAGCAATATCCTTAGCAAGCTGCATTTGGCTGACCGCACTAAGGTGGCTGTGTATGCCTGGCAGAAGGGACTTGTGCAGCGAGAAAGTCCTAAGTAACTGCCAGCCTCCCTGATCATGACCAACCTAGTGTTATTCGCTTCCAGCTAAAAAGAGGCTGACTCAAAAGCAATAGAGTCAGTCTGGAAAAGATAAAAACAAAA
>CAYLPS010000016.1:0-52788 GCA_964385625.1 uncultured Anaerolineaceae bacterium
ATTTATATGAAACGCTGTCATCTTGCTTTATTTTCGCCAGTAATTGGGTAAGGCCTGCTTCACGCTCTGGAGCTGGGGTTTTTATATATATTAACTTTGGCTTGTCTCCGGTGAGTAAATATTCATCTTCTAGGCCTGAAATCTCCATTCCGGGAGCGACATACCCATAATTCTGCCAGTAAATGCCAATGAAAATATGACTTTGTTCAAGGTAAGCTCGATATAGAAAAATTGCTGGATGTGGGCGGGCACCCAGCTCAAACATGACAGGTGCCATGCGCAATTGAGTGATAGCCTCCCTGGCTGCAATACGTTCATCTGCCAGCTCGCGCATTGTTGAACTGATAAATACCCTTATGCGTTGATCCGGTGTGCGGATAAGACCAGGCGTATTCATTTTTGTTACCTCACCTGCTAGACGGTAAACAGAGCTATGCTTTTATAGATATACCGACCAGTTCTGTATCTGACTGTCTCTGAGAAACGAAGCAGTCAATTAGATATTAGCTGAATAATACTTTATTTTTTACAGCTTGAATACTTTTAGCCTTCCTCACTTTATTTGATCATCCTAATTTTCCCACCACGCCTTCCACCGCCTCCAGGATCTCGCCTGATTTCACCAGCTCTTTCATAATGTTATGATCTACATTCAGCGGCCGGTCTTCATCCAGGTGCGCCACATGCTTGCGGATGATTTCCCGTGCCGCCTGCACGCCCCTTCCCGGGGTAAATTCACGGAAATCCAGCGCCTGTGCGGCTGCCATCAGCTCGATCCCCAGGATGCCATAGGCATTATCCAAGATTTGCCCGTTCTTGAGCGCCGTATTCATACCCATAGACACGAAATCCTCCTGGTCTGCTGCTGCTGGGATCGACTGGATGCTGGCCGGCATGCACAGGATGCGCTGCTCGACGATCAGGCTGTCGGCGGTGTACTGGCTGAGCATCATCCCCGAAAACATGCCTGCCCCCTTGGTCAGGAAGTCGGGCAATCCTGCGCTGAGTGCTGGGTTGGTCATCCGGTTCAGCCTGCGCTCCGATAGTACGCACACCATGGTGATGGCTGCCCCCGCCATGTCCATGGGTAGGCTCACCGGGCTGCCCTGGAAATTCGCGCCCGTAAGGGTCAGGCGGTAATCGGGCAGGAAGATGGGGTTATCACCCACCCCGTTCAGTTCAATCTCCACCTGGCTTTGGGCGTAATCGATGGCATCGTGGGCCGCCCCGATCACCTGGGGTGAAGAGCGCATCGAATAAGCATCCTGCACCTTGGTCTTCATCTTGCCCGTGGCCAGGTCGCTGCCTTCAATACACTTCATGATGACCTTCGCTGTCCGCATGGCTCCTTTAAAACCTCTCACCTCGTGTACACGCAGATCATAGGGCTTTAGATTCGCCAGCAGTGCTTCCAGGCTCATCGCACACGCAATCTCAGCCTGCGTCAGCCAGCGATTCATGTCATACAGGTGCAGCGCACTCATGGCGGTAAAAAGATTTGAGCCATTGATGGTGGCCAGCCCATCACGCGCCTGCAATCCAGGGATTGCAATCCCCGCCCGTTCCATGGCGATCCTTCCAGGCAGCCGTTCCCCCTGGTAGAAAGCCTCCCCTTCACCCATCAGCAATAACGCGATCTGAGACATGGGCGCCAGGTCTCCACTCGCCCCCACCGAGCCTTTCTGGCACACCACCGGCGTCACACCCTTGTTCAGCATCTCCACCAGCGCCAGGGTGATCTCGGGGCGACAGCCGGAATTGCCGTGTGCGTGCACGTTGATCCTGCCTGCCATCGCCCCGCGGATATGCTCGATCGGGCAGGGCTCGCCGATTCCGGCCGCATGGTTATAGATGAGGTAGCGTTGGAACTGGTGCACCTGCTCATCATTCAACACTCGTTCAGAAAATTCGCCAATTCCCGTGTTCACCCCGTACATGATTTCATGCGCCTGGATTTTCTCTTCCACCATCGACCGGCAGGCTTTGATCCTTTCCAGCGCTTCCGCCTTCAGCTCAACCCTTTCACCCTGCCGGGCAATCCTCATCAGTTTCTCTATGGTCAGCCCGCTACCGTCGATGCTAATCGTCATAACTGGCTCCTTTTCTGGATATACTCGCTCTACACCTGTTATACCGGATAGTGAGAATTAGGGCAAGTGTTATTTGTCAGATATGCGTTTCGTTTACCCTGCCATGCCCAAGTTGCACGGCCAACTCAGGAAAACCATCCTGTAACAAACGGGACATCCATCTCTTCACGGAATTAATAACTTGATATAATCTATAGAAGCCTGGATGATCGTTCAATTGATTTTTGGGAAATACTTGCCATCCATATAACTTTGACGGGTATTGAAAGGAGGTCCGCTATGCGGCTGTATGCCGATAGTGCCAAGTGTTCGGGGTGTCGCGCCTGCCTGGTGGCTTGCTCGCTCAACCTGTTTCAAGAAAGCAATCCGAAAAAAGCTTCGTTGAATCTCATCGCCCATTTCCCCAACCCGGGTGTCTATGAGATGAAAGTCTGCACCCAGTGTGGTGATTGTGCTGCGGTGTGCCCTACTGAAGCTATCAAGCAGAACGAGCGCGGTGCATTTTATGTCGACTTTGCAGAGTGCAACCTGTGCGAAGCCTGCGTGCCCGAGTGCCCCGAAGAGGTCATGTTCGTGCGGCCTGAGCTGGCTAACAACGCCTGGAAATGCGACCTGTGCGGCGATTGCGTGAATGTTTGCGGAACCGGCGCACTTTGGATTGCTGAATAGGAGGTATCTATGAATGGTTATGGTGGATCGATCCTGCGTGTCAATCTCACTGAAGGTAAGGTTACCAAAAAACCCACCCCTGCCCAGATGGCGCGTGATTTCATTGGCGGGCGTGGTTTCGGCCTGTATTTGCTGTTCAAGGAAGTGCCCAGGAACGCTGACCCGCTCGGTCCTGAAAATAAGCTGTTTGTTTCTTCTGGCCCATTATCCGGCATGCTCGTACCCGGTGCGGGTAAATGCGATTGGACCACCAAATCACCCCTCACCGGTGGTTATGCCAGCGCTTCCATGGGTGGTCATTTTACCGCCGAGATGAAATATGCCGGGATAGACTCGATGATCTTTGAAGGAGTGAGTGCTAACCCGGTTTACTTGTTGATTGACAACGATAAAATCCAGCTACTCGATGCCTCCCACCTGTGGGGCAGAGGCGCCGTAGATGTGGAGGTTGAGCTCAAGCATAAATACGGCGAAGAGTTCCAGGTGGCAGCCATCGGTCCGGGCGGTGAGAATCAGGTCTTATACGCCTGCATCAACCACGATTTCGGCCGCCAGGCTGGGCGCGGCGGTGTTGGGGCGGTGATGGGCAACAAGAAGCTGAAGGCCATCGTCTTGCACGGCACAAAGTCTGTCCCCGTAGCAGACCTGGAAGGTTATCGCAAAGCCGGCATGGCGCTCTACAAAGCCTGCAAGGATGCTGAAGGCCTGGCCGAATGGTCGCGCTACGGCACTACCGTGGTAACTAGCTGGTGCAACGAGGTGGGAGCACTACCCACGCGCAATTTCAGTGCCGGCTCGTTTGAGCAGTGCGATAATATCAATGGCAAGGCAATGCGCGAACAAATCGTCATCACCGATAAGGGCTGCTTCGGTTGCCCCTCCCCCTGTGGCAAATACTCCAGCATGAAACGCTACAATACGCGAGTGGAAGGTCCTGAATATGAGACCATCGGTTTGATGGGCTCCAATCTAGGCATCGGCGATATTCAGGATGTAGCTGAAGCTAACCGGCTGGTCGATGATGAAGGTATCGATTCGATCAGCACCGGGAACACCATTGCCTGGGCCATGGAATGTTATGAGAAAGGTATTCTCACCCAGGCCGATACAGATGGTCTGGAGTTAAAATTTGGCAATACCCAGGCTGTTTTCACGTTGATCAAGAAAATTGCCCATCGCGAAGGTAAAATCGGTAATTTGCTGGCATTAGGTGTCAAGCGGGCTGCCCAGCAGGTTGGCAAAGGCAGCGAGACTTTTGCCATCCACGTTAAAGGCATGGAGCAATCTGGCTACGCCACACATAATGCCACCGCTATGCTGCTGGCATATATGACCTGTGATGTGGGCGCTCACCACAACCGCTCCTGGGCCATCACCTACGACCTGCAGGTGGGTCGTGACCGTGTCGTACCCGAAAAAGTCGCCCGGGTGATCTGGTTGCAGAACTTCCGCCCCATGTTCGACGTGTTAGGTTCCTGCCGGTTGCAGTGGGTGGAATTGAGCATCGATCGTGATCTCTACCCACCTGTTTTAGAGGCTATCACCGGCATCAAACGCTCCTGGGAAGATCTGGAGGCGGTTGGGAACCGCATTTGGAACCTCTCCCGAATGTATTGGTTCCGGGAAATCGATGGTTTTGGCCGTGAGTGGGATTACCCGCCCCAGCGTTTTTACACCGAGCCGCCTAAAACAGGCGCCACAGCGGGCCAGATCACCAAATTCGAAGATGTCCAGCGTTTGTTGGATATCTACTACGAGCAGCGCGGCTGGGATGGCAATGGCTTGCCCACCTCCACCACCCTGCAGGACCTAAACCTGAGCGCGTTGGTCGCTTAATCGTCAAGTAATTGAGAGGTTCGAGACCTGTGTTGGATCTCGAACCTCTTTTTGTTGTACCATGACCGCCACCATTCGCCCACTCGGCATGCTGAAAACCTATACCGCTGGCCTCAAGGAAATCCCCATTGAAACTGGCCTCCCGGTTCGACAAATTTTGCTCCAGCTGGGCATCAACCCTGACCTGGTGGCGGGTGTTTTCGTCAACGATGAGCAGCAAACCAAGGATTACATCGTCCAGGACGGCGACACTATCAAGCTTTTAGCGGTTATCGGAGGTGGCTGAGCCACCGTCCTGGCAAGCTCAAGCAGCACCACCACAAAATTCTGTCACTACATCCCAGAGCACCGGTAAGCCAGCCTGGATATAGGCGATGGGCATGCGTTCATCGTGGCCATGCGCCAGCTGCAGAATGGGCATCCCAGGGGGTAAAATTCCCGGGGTGAAGCCATACATTTTTACACCAGCATGCTTGTACTGGCAGGCATCGGTCGCTCCAGGCAGGAGCATGGGAATGACCAGCCCGCCGGGATCCATCTGGTGGGTCTTTTCTTCCAGAAGCCTGTAGAAAGAAGTATCGGTTGAAAATTCGGCCCCTCCGGTGGTATATACCGTTTCCAGCTCGATTTCCTCACCCACGATCCTGTGGATTTCCCGAATTACGTCTTCGGGCATCTGCCCCGGCACTAACCGGCAGTCAATATCCGCCACTGCCTCCGAAGGGATGACATTCACCTTGCTGCCTGCCCGCAGCATGGTGGGTGATACTGTGTTGGTGACAAGTGCTTTGAGCATGTTCACGCTATCCCCTTTTATACTGCTCAACAACAGGCTGGTGAGCGTGGGTGAATGCAGCATCTGCGTGAATTGCTTTAATGGAAATCCACCTTGCACCCCGGCAGAATCGATCATTTTGAGAAATGTTGGGCTGAGGTGCACGGGAAGGTGACCTGCATGGTGTAATTTTTCAAGCACCGTGGCCAGGGTAAGCACCGGGTTTTCACCGTGCGGAACTGAGCCATGTCCCGGTATCCCCCTGGCGCGTACTCGCATCCAGCAAACCGCCTTTTCAGCTACCTGGATCGGATACAACCTGGTCTTGCCGATATAGATCGTCATTGCTCCCCCTTCGGTGATGCCATACTCAGCGTCGATCAGCTCTTTATGCTTTTCCACCAGCAGGTTCGAGCCATGGATAAAACCTGCTTCTTCGTCTGCGATGGCTGCCAGGATTACATCGCGCTTGAGTGGCACTTTTTGCCGCAGCAATCCCAGGAAAATCTGCAGGTACATCGCCAGGAAACCCTTCATATCCAGTGCTCCTCGGCCCCATACCATCCCATCGATGATCTCCCCACCGAAGGGATCATGAGTCCAGTGCTCACGCTCCACCGCCACCACATCTACATGGCCGCTCATGAGCATCGGCCTTTCGGTGCCATCTCCTTTCAACCTGGCTACTAGGTTCACCCGCTCGGGCGTCGATTCAACAATCTGGATCGCTTCGTGCGGAAATCCTGCCCCTTCTAGGATGTCTTTTACAATTAATACCGCTTGTAGCTCATTACCCGGCGGGTTCACCGTTTGTGCTCGGATCAATCGAACCAAATGTTCCACGGTTTCATCGGTCTCTTTTTGCCAATTGATCGCTCCGTTCATCGGAATCCCTCCATAATCTAAATAGGATAACATCTTCGAGCCACACCGATCAATTCGATCGCCCGCCGGTTCTGGTCGCTTTGAGCTGAGTGACCAGCACAGCCGCGAGGATCATACCACATCCCACCAGCTGAATCCCTTCCATAGTCTCTTCCAGGAAGATAAACCCGGTAAATGCAGCAAACACTGCTTCCGTGCTGAGTAAAATCGTTGCATCGGTAGCTGGGGCATACTTTTGTCCCAGCACCTGCAACGTATACCCTATGGCAGTTGAGATCAATCCAATATATAGAATTGTCCACCAGCCGGAAGACAATCCTGAAAGCGACGCTCCTGTCCCAAATCCAACCAGGATATTAAATACTCCCGCTACTAAATATTGTCCCACTGAAAAGGTCAACACTTCCATGGTTTTCACTGCCCGGCTGACCAGTATCAAGTGCAACGCCCACAGCACGGCACTTGCGATCTCCAACGCATCCCCAGGGGATAGGTGAAGTGTGCCTCGCGTGCTCAGCAACAAGCTCCCCAGGATGGCGATGCCTGCGCCCAGCCATGAAAGCCAATGGATGTTTTCCTTCCAGAAAATGGTTAAGATGACCGGCACCAGCACCACATACATGTCGTTGATGAAGCCTGCGTTTCCCGCTGTGGTAGTGGCCAGGCCGGCCTGCTGTAAACCGGCGGCGCCAAATAATAATCCACCCGCCAGGACGATATACGCCAGTGATCTTCGGTCCAGCATACCCACAGGTAGTGCGTTGCCCATTCCTGGAATTTCCTGGCTTATCGCTCGCTTGGGTTTATTCAGAGAATTCATCCTACTGAAAGGCAGTAATACCAGGCTGCCTAACAGGAATCTGAGCCCATTGAACATAAAAGTATCGAAATAGCGTGCCGCCACGCGCTGCACAGCAAATGCGCTCCCCCAAATCAGGGCCACCACCAGCAATACCAGGTCTGCTCGAAAGCGATTCATGGCATGAACGGCGGTTGAATTCTTCTTCCTTCTACCTATCCCCGGCTTTTAAGCCACCTGGTCAATTGTGCAGGGCTAAAAGTATTTATCACATCCTTGGCTTCCACCCAGCCACGCCGTGCCGTCGATACTCCAAAATGCATCACTTCCATCCCTGCATCGTCATGGGCATCCGTATTGATGGACAATTTGATGCCAAGCTCGATTGCCCTTTTGGCATGTACGTCATCCAGGTCCAACCGAGCAGGGTGGGCGTTGATCTCCAGGGCCACGCCGCTTTCCGCCGCCACTGCCAGCACTGCATCCATATCCAGGTCCGCACCTTCCCGGTCGGGCATCAGCCTGCCGGTGGGGTGACCGATAATATCCACGTGAGGGTTGTGCATCGCCTTCAATAGCCGCGCGGTTATTTTTTCGCGTGGTTGGCGCAGGCTGGAGTGCAAGGAGGCAATCACCAGGTCAAGGCTCGCCAAAACTTCATCAGTATAATCCAGGCTGCCATCCGAGCGAATTTCCACCTCAGCCCCGTTCAGGATAAGTATGCTGTCACCTAGCTCATCCCGTGCCTTATTGATTTCCACCAGCCTTTTCTTCAAGTCATCCTCGGTCATACCCTGCACTACCCCCAGCCCGCTGGTATGGTCGGTGATGGCAATCGCTTTGTAGCCACGTGAGCGCGCAGCGATCGCCATATCCTTGATGCTACACTTGCCATCGCTCCAGGTTGAATGGGTCTGCAAGTCAGATTTGATATCCTTTAGCTCAACCAGCTCCGGCAGGCTGCCCTTGATGGCTGCCTGTACCTCGCCACGGTCCTCTCTCAGCTCGGGTGGTATAAAGGGCAGCCCCAGGGTTTTATATACATCTTCTTCACGTTCGCAGGTCACCTCGCTGCCATCTTTACGCTGTAAAGCATGCTCGGATAGCGAGTAACCACGTTTCAATGCATATTCCCGCAGCCGCACGTTGTGGTCTTTTGAGCCGGTAGCATAAACCAGCGCCGTGCCCCAATGCTCGGCTGGGTGCACCCACAGCTGGGCTTGCAATCCATGGGTGAATTCCACGCTAGATTTCGTTTCACCTTTACCCAGCACGCGTGCCACGTCCTTTCTGTTCACAAAGGCATCCATGATGGCGCGCGAATCTCTTGCCGCTGCAAGGATGTCGATATCCCCCACCGTAGCTCGCATTCGCCGCAGGCTGCCCCCCAGCTCAACAGCCCTGACGCCTTCCACGCTCCTCAGGTATGCTAGTAGCTCTTGAGCGAACGGCCAGGCCCTCCCGATCGGAATCCGGTTTGAGCGCCGGCTGAGCGCTTCTATCCCTGCAATGATCTTAGCTTCCGATTTATCACCCATCCCCGGCAGCGAGCGTAATTTGCCCGCCCTGGCAGCATTTTCCAGCTCTTTGAGACTGGTGATTCCCAGCTGCTTCCAGAATAATGCCACTTTCTTGGGGCCCAGGTCAGGTACTTGCAGTAATTCTGCCAGGCTGGGAGGTACCTCCGCTTCCAACCGTTCCAAGAAGCCCAGGTGGCCCGTGCTGAGCAACTCATCGATTTTTTCCGCAATAGCCTTCCCCACCCCATCCACTTCCGTCAATTTCCCTTGCTTCCATATCTCATTGACGTCTTGCCCGAGGTTGCTCAGGCTGTCAGCTGCTTTCCGGTATGCCAGGATTTTATAGATATTTTCCCCCCTGATCTCGAGCAAATCGGCGATCGTACGGAAGATATTTGCCAGTTGTTGGTTGTCTGTTTTTCCCATGCCTGCCAGTGTACCACGAGATGGTGTAAAAATATTAACCCTTGTTTACCCGCCGTTGAGTTTTTCCCCGCCGTTTAATTTTGCACCACCTCCGCATTCCCCCGAATGTGCACTCAGTAGCACGCGCACACATTGACCAGCGGTGCTGCAAGATGCATCCCTGGTCATCGGTATAAATATCCGTTTCCCTTATGATATCCTTCTGGCTTTTTTCAGCCCGCCTTCACCATCCTACTGGCGTTCGTCACTCAAAAGCTTGGGATTGGTTTCATCATCCCCCTGCCGGATATGCTGGTAGGTGAGGCCCCACAACCAGTCTTGCAGGTAATTTTCGATGTTCTCCAGAATCCGGATTTTGCCATTCAACGTGTTGATCAGCTCCCGGCTGTCCTTCACCACCTGCAAGCAGCTTGCTCGCCTATCAGCTTCGGTGATTTGCTGTTCGTCCATCAGGTTGATTAATTCGTCTTCCGTGATTACCTGCACTTTGGGTGTGCCCTCGTTGCTCTCCAGGTTGAGCCCATAGCCCTTCAAAATGATAGATAGCTGGTTGATCACCTGGTTCAGGTCATCGTATACCTGAGATTTTCTCTTCAGCGCCTCGCCCAAAATTTCATGCAAGGCTTCCAGGCTTTTTGGTCCCGCCAGCACCATCTCTTGTATCAGTTCGTGGATCGGGTCAGCCGATCCGTCTTCCAGGCATTGAGTCAGCACATCACCCGCCTGCAGGTGATAATATGCTTTTTCCACGATGGAGTAGATGGCCGAATTGGATTTACTGCCCATAGATCATCATCTCCCGGCAAATCGGGCATGGGCATAACGCGCGCAAATATTCCCAGCTGTAAATTCCGAAATGATGCCCATCCTCCCATTCTATCGAGATGCCGTATGACCCCACCCGATCTATCCCCACTACATGCGTGGCGGCTGTGCCTTCGTCTGGTAAGTAGAACACCTCGGGTATGGGTGCATTCGCAACCCCATCCTGCCCATCCTTGCATTGCTCGCACGGGCAGGCATGGCGCAATAGCGCGAACGGATACACGCTCACGTGCTTGTCAGACCACACCACCGTGAACTCTTTGGTCTTTTTATTCGCTGTTATTTCTTCTGGAAATATATGCCCCATTTCTATAGAATACTATAAACCGAAAATTCTAATGATGCAACCTCTTTGATTATATCCTGCTAATTCGGTTACGGGTTTTGCATGACTGCCAGGTAATTTGCCGCTCCCCAACCGGATGCACCTTCCGAATAAGGATCCTGCAACAGCCACCAGGTATATCCATCGGCATCAATTGGCCCATCTTTTACCATAAAAACTTCCGATTCAATCGCAATATAGCGCACTTCACTGGAAATGCCTGCGTTTTGGTGCAGGCGCAAGCCTTCTCCGCCTGTGCCGCTAACCTGCACATAGTTGCCAATGGAGATAATTCCACTTTGCACCGGCGGCGCTTGGGTTGGCGTGGGTGTGATTGACAGGGTGGGTGTATAGGCAGGCATTATGGGCGTTTCTGTGGGGGCATCGATGATACTCAGCATCGCAGTGGCGGGTAGCTGCGAGCCCATTTTTCCTCTCGAGGACCATAACACACCCACCAGCACCGCGAAAACAACCAGCGCGACAAAAATCACTGCCAGAATGATCTTGAGATTGAGATAAAGTTTCAGTGTTCTGAGCATCATCCACCTACACAGGCATTAAGAAAAATGTTAGCCCAAGTACCAGGTAAATCGCCAGTAATTCTACACCTTCGAGCCAGTTCGATTCGCCGTCTGCCGATACCAGCGGAGCAATTAACACTCCTGCAATCAAGGCAATCAGCTCTAGCTGGTTAAACACCAGCGTGAGCGGGTGGCTGAATAATAAACTGATAAAAACCAGTATGGGAGCCACAAACAGGGCAATTTGCAAGCTGGAGGCAATCGCAATTTCAACACTCAATGTCATTTTATTCTTAAGCGCCACCTGTACTGCCACGATATGCTCGGCAACGTTCCCAATGATAGGGATGAAGATCAACCCGATGAAAAATTCTGATAAGCCCAGTGTATTCACCACTGGTTCCACCGTGCCCACCAGCACTTCTGAGAGGTATGCCACTCCAATTGTCGAGACCAACAGAACTGCGATTCCCACGGGTAGCGACCAATTCCTGGGTAGTTTCTCCTGCTCCGAATCTTCTGAAATCACCGGCCCACCGATCACCTTATAGCTGTAGAGCAACCCCAGGATATATAAAACGATCATCACTACCGCCACACCCAGGCTGAGTGCTTCGACTCTTGGACCTGGCACTTCGGTGTTCCCAATATAATGGCTCAGCAGTGAAGGGATTAGCAGGATCACCACAATCAGCACCAACATGGTGGCGTTATTACTGGCTTGCTTGCGGTCGAATGTCTGCACGCCGTGCTTCACTCCTCCCAGTAAAATAGACATCCCCAAAACCAGCAGCAGGTTTCCTAGGATTGATCCAGTAATTGAAGCCTTAACCAGGTCAAGCAATCCCGCCTGGATGGCGGTGATGGTGATGATCAATTCTGCGGCATTCCCCAGCGTGGCGTTCAACAGACCGCCAATCCGCGGGTTGGTATAAAATGCCAGTACTTCAGTTGCTGCGCCAATATAGCCAGCCAGGGGTATGATTGCCACCGCAGACAGGATAAATACCGTGGTAGCAGACCAGTGCAATGACTCTCCCAAAATAGCAAACGGCAGCGCCACCAGCAGGAATCCAATCGGGTTTTTGCGTATGAAAATGAGCAGCTTCTTCATATTGTTATTTTATGAGATCGTTACGGTCACTAAAAAGTTCCCGGGGAGTTTTCCTGGGAACCAGCAGCCTGATGCCATGCGGAACCACATTGATTTCCACGCTATGGCCATTACACGGGAGTGGTTCTGCATCCACCTGCACGTATAAATTTGAGTCTGATTCTATACCAAGCTGCTTGAAGGCAATATAGCGCACCTTTTTCGAATCGACATGCCTTCCTGCATACAGGTCCCATGCCATTTCAATGGTATCTCCCAGTGTATCGCCTTCAAACATCCATAAATCCATCACACCATCATCCAGGCGCGCATGAGGCGATATCTGCGCCAGGCCTCCTGCGTAAAGATGGATATTGCTGACCAGCGCCAGCAAATAATGCCCGCTTATATGCGCGCCATCCGCAGTGACCTGCAGGTTTACCCCATGCCATAAACTCGCATGGTAAGCCGTGGAAGCTGCATAGGCTACATTGGCGAATAGTTTTTCTCCTCTCGGGCGGGGCTCAATGTGGTGGATGGCAAAAGCGTCCAGGCCAATGCCTGCCCACATCAAAAAGGGGGTGCCGGCGCACTCTCCAATATCCACTTCTTTAATTTCTGCTTGTGCCAACCTTGTGGCACTCTCTTCGAGCGCCATCCAGCGCGTCCAGGTTAACCCGGGAAGGCCAAGTTCTTGAGCTAAAACATTCGCCGTTCCTCCTGGCAGCACCCCCAGTGCGGTGGCGCTCCCCCTCAACCCGCGTACCGCCAGGTTAACCGTTCCGTCACCGCCGACTACGAACAAGGCTCGCTTCCCAGCCAGCGCGGCTTGCCGCGCCAGCTGGGTGACATGGTCGGCATCTTGTGTTTTGTACAGGTTGACAATCCAACCTTGAGCCCGCAGCACATTCGCTGCCCGTTCTGCCAGCATACCTGATGGGAATCTGCCGGCATTTGGATTGTAAATCATATCGGCGGCATGCACCCAACCATTTTACTCGAATTTTCCCCTGCTTCCATATTCGTGCTAGAATAGGCGTCAATATGGGTGATCAGGGCTTGCTGAATAACCGTTACCAAATCGAAGGTCGCATTGGCTCGGGTGGTATGGCTGAGGTTTATCGCGCGCATGACCTGATGCTCGAGCGGCCGGTTGCCATTAAGCTTTTGCGCGATGATTTTGCCCAAGACCCGGCTTTTCGTGAGCGCTTCCGCCAGGAAGCCAAGGCTGCTGCCAACCTTTCTCATCCAAATATCGTCACCATCTATGATTTCGGCTTTGATGACCGGCAAATATTCATTGTCATGGAATATATTCCGGGCACCGACCTTAAGACGATTTTGGCTAGCCGCGGTAAATTAAGTGTGAACGAAACCCTTCCCCTCATCATTCAAGCCTGTGCGGGCGTGGGATACGCCCATCGCGCCGGGCTGGTGCATTGTGATGTCAAGCCTCACAATATGATCGTTACCCCTGACCAGCGTCTTAAGATCACTGATTTCGGGATCGCCAGAGCCCTTGTCTCGATTTCATCTCAAGAGACAAGCCATGTAGTCTGGGGATCTCCACAATACTTTTCCCCTGAACAGGCAGCGGGCTTGCCTCCGTCACCAGCTTCAGATGTGTATGGTCTGGGTGTGGTTTTATATGAAATGCTCACCGGGCGCTTGCCATTCATCGCCGATACTGCCGCTGAGCTTTCACGGATGCACTGCTCGGTAATGCCTGAGCCTCCTTCACAAATCAATCCCGACATTCCCGCCAGCCTCGACCAGGCCTGCTTAAAAGTCTTATCAAAAGAACCTTCTTTACGCTATCGCACGGCTGACCAGTTTGGGCGCGTATTGATATCCTTGAGTCGCTCCTATAACATCCCTCTGGGTCCGCTGCCAACCACTGTAAAACCCACCTCGGCTGATGCCAATCATGCTCCTGCGGCACAACCGGTTACAGTCTCACAAACCCAACCGGTTCGACCCATCCAAACCCAGGTCGCCCATCAGAGATCATCCACCCCCAATCCATCACAGCGCTTTCCGGTCATTTCGCCTCGCAAGAATGCCGGCGGTATTGATTGGGGCACTTGGGCACTGGTGATATTAATGGTGATAAGTTTGGGCGGGCTAATTCCTTTATGGTTATGGATATACTTTCTCTATAATCCAATAGGGAGGTAATTGAAATGCGTGTTCCTTATTTGATCTCTGCATCCATCCTCTCAGCAGATTTTACCCGCCTGGGTGAGCAGATCCATGAAGCTGAACAGGCTGGTGTGGATTGGATCCATGTGGATGTGATGGATGGGCATTTCGTCCCCAACCTCACCATGGGGCCATTTATCGTTGAAGCCTGCCGCCGCGCAACTCAGCTTCCCCTGGATATACATCTAATGGTCGAGACACCCGAGAATCTGCTGCAGGCATTCGCCCAGGCGGGCGCAACCAATCTGACGGTTCACGTGGAAACCTGCCCAAACCTTCACCGCACCCTTCAATCTATCCGTGAGTATGGTTGCCAGGCTGGTGTGGTATTGAACCCTGGCACGCCGATGAGCTTGATCGAACCAGTTTTGCACATGGTCGACCTGGTGCTCGTTTTGAGTGTTAACCCTGGCTATTCAGGCCAGGAATTTTTGCCTGAAGTGCTCCCCAAAGTATCCAGTATTCGCCAGGCGCTGGAAAAAACCAACCCCACTGCCCACCTTGAAATGGATGGTGGCCTGAATGATGACACTTTACCGTTGGCAATCCAGGCCGGTGCAAATGTTTTCGTGGCAGCTCATGCCATTTTCGATGATCCCGGTGGCATCGCCGCAGGTGTACAACGATTACGCTCGCATTTCCCTGATTAATAAAAAAGTCACGGCGTGAGGCCGTGACAAATTCATCTTCTAACAGTGAATTACCTTAAGATGTCTTTACCATCGTGCGTATGCACTTGGCACATAGAATTTTACGCACTTTTCGGCCATTCTCATAAACAGTCACTGTCTGCAGGTTCGGTCGAAAGGTACGCCGCGTGGTCTTATTAGACCATGGGCGGTTGCGCCCAAAACTTGTCGTTTTACCACAATGTGCACATTTTGCCATATTTCACATCCTTTACTAATGCCTTCGTTTCGGTGCCAGATAGACCACAATCATAAAATCAGCTAACCATTATGATGTAATTCAAGCTATAATTACTCTTCAACTAGGTTGGGTATCACTTCCCTAAAGCCCGCCAATATTACCACATTATGGATTTGAATTCAAGCTGTAATATGCGACCAAGATTCTTTTTATAATATTATGAGGCCTTTATGACAAACGAAAATACTCCTCTTGGCCGAGTAACCATTTCACCCCGTGCAATTGCCACGATTGCCTACCAGGCAGCCAGGCAGTCATATGGCGTGGTTGGACTGACCTCCAAGAACCTCGTGGAGGGTATAACCCAGGTGATTGTTAAAGACCCTACCCACGGGATTGAAGTGAAATATGACGAAGAAAATATATCCATCGATATCTATGTGATCATCGAATACGGTACACGTATAAAATCGGTTGCTTCCAGTGTCAGCAATACCGTGAAATTTAATGTAGAAAAAGCCTTGGGAATGCCGGTTAACCAGGTAAATGTTCATGTTCGTGGTCTGCGCGTCAGCGACACGGACTGAGATATTTCTTACATTTTATCAGTGCCATTCCCTGGAGCTGATTTATGGATCAAGAAGAACACAGCCTGCAAGCACCGGAACAACTCTATCCTAATCAAAAATATCCCGTCGAAGGCCAGGTTTTTAAATCCCTAATCGAAGCCAGCCTCACTTGGCTGCGTACCAATCAACAAGCCATTAATGTGCTCAATGTGTTTCCAGTACCCGATGGTGACACCGGCACGAACATGGTTCTAACCATGCAGGCAGCATGGGATGAGATTTCCCATTCTGCCGAACGGAACGTCGGCAGGCTCACTCATATGGTTGCCCATGGAGCGCTTATGGGTGCTCGAGGAAATTCAGGCGTGATCCTGTCTCAGCTTTGGCGTGGTTTTGCCCGTTCTTTGGATAACCACGAAATATTAGATGGGCCACTGCTGGTCAATGCACTTCACCAGGGTCGAAACACTGCATACAAAGGGGTTGTGCGGCCCGTTGAAGGTACCATCCTTACTGTTGCAAAAGATATCACCGCTGAGGCTGAAAGCTCATTGGCTATCACATCAGACCCCTACGAGCTTTTGGAGCGTATCGTTAATGCTGCGGATATTTCTGTCCAGCAAACTCCTGAGCTCCTGGCGGTACTGAAGGAAGCTGGGGTGGTTGATGCCGGTGGAAAAGGATTGTTTATCATTTTGGAGGGTATGTTGCGATTCGTCAAAGGTCTTCCCCTCGATGTGGCTAACGCATCCGTTCAGCCGCTGGCAAGCATGAAGCTGGAGAATACCCTGGAGAGAATGGAACCGGGCCAGGATTTTGAGGTGATCGTAGATTTTCATCCCAATGAGCAGCTTAATATTCCGCAAGTATATGAGGACCTGCAGCACATGGGCACCTCCATCCAGCTTGGGGAGGGCGATGGTATCTATCGCATGCACATCCATGTCCCGGCAGATAAGTTATACGAACCCATTCAGTATACAAATTCTCTGGGCGTGGTCACCAAGGCTGCCATTGAAAATCTTCGTGCCCAGTTGGAGAAGGTTGAGCACGAAGCTGGAAGCACAATCCAGTTTTCCCCGGTTGAACCTGGGCAAATTGCTAGCATTGCCGTGGCCCCTGGTCCGGGCATTGCCCGGGTGTTTGCCAGCCTGGGTGTATCTGCCATCGTGGAAGGAGGACAGACCATGAACCCTTCCACCCAGGAAATTCTGAATGCCTTCGAGAATTTACCCACCGATCAGATTGTCATCCTTCCCAACAACAAGAACATCATCCTCTCCGCCCAGGCAGCTGCCCAGCTCACGGTAAAACATGTCACTGTTATCCCCACCAGTTCGGTCCCACAAGGAATGGCTGCCATGATGCGGCTGATTCCAACAGGAAAGGCTGAGGAAGTCCTCGCGGAAATGACGGCCGCCATCAATGATATCGAAACCGGTGAGATCACCACCGCCACCCGCAGTGTGCAAATTGACGGCGTCAACGTCAAGGAAGGCCAGCTCATCTGCCTGCTCAATGGTAAGCTTGTCCTGTCTGCCAATAATCTCAAAGATGCCACTTTGGGCTTGTTGAAAAAAGCCCATGCAGACCACTTCGAGTTGATCACCTTGTTCTATGGCACCGATGTTACCCGCATGGAAGTGGATGACATCGCAGACTCTATCCGTAAAAAATTCCCTGAACAAGAGATTGAAGTCCAGGATGGAGGGCAACCGCATTACCAGTTCATCATTTCTGTCGAATAAGACCTCGCGCCACCCAGTTTATGCCCAAAACTTGCATCTTAACTGATAGCACCGCGTTTTTCACCAAGCCCGCTTTTGCCGGTCAAGAAAACCTTACAATTCTTCCACATCTTATCCAGGTGGAAGACCATCTCCAACCCGATAACAGGGACCTCACCATATATTTACATGATTCGCAATATAAACAGTTTCCGTCCACTATTCCCCCCTCTGTGGAGGCTTTTCAAACCGCTTACAAAACGCTTGGCATGAAATATCATGAAATCATCGTCATCCTGCTCTCATCTCACCTTAGTGAAGCTTATTTCAATGCCCAACAAGCTGCCCTTCTGGCCAAAATCCCTGCGGATATTTTCATCATCGATTCGATGAATACCGCCATTGGATTGGGATTATTGGTCCAGGCAGCTGCCGAATTCAGCCATCGCGGCTATCCCGGCGTGGAAATCAACCGCCTCATCCGTGGCATGATCAACCACATATACTCCGTCTTCTGCCTGCCTGACCTGTCTTTTCTTTCACATGCTGGCCTGCTGGATCCTGCGCAGGCCGTTGTGGGCGAGATGCTGGGCGTGATTCCTTTCTTTACCCTTGAAAATGGTCAGCTGGTGCATACACAAAAAATCCGCAGCCCTCGCCATCTGGTTGACATTATGTATGAATTCGTGGCTGAATTCGAGAACCTGAAATATCTAGCCCTCCTGCAAGGGATATCCTCGTATGAGCAAGAGGGTCGTAACTTGCGAGATCGTATCAGCCAGAATGTGCGAACCACACCGTTATGCGAGCATAGGTTAAGCCTGGCTTTGGCTACCATCCTGGGCCCTCACAGCATTGGCCTGGTCGCCATGGAAAACCAGCCCCGGGATGGTTGATGTGAAGATCACCATTGTCACCGACAGCACCTCCGATATCTCTCGCCAGCTGGCAGAGCAATATGATATCCAGGTCATACCTGCCGTATTGGTCATCAACGATCAAAGCCTGGAAGATGGTCTTGGGATCACTCGTGAGCAACTGTATAAGATGCTTCCGGGTATGAAGACTCCCCCCACTACAGCTGCTCCTTCGAGCGGTGTTTTTCAGCAAGCCTACACTGCTTTATTGAAGCATGGCGCCGATCAAATCATTTCCATTCACTTATCGAGCAAATTAAGTGGAATGTACAACACCGCCATGGTCGCTGCCAAAGCCATTGGAAATCAGGTGCGCGTCATCGATTCTCACCATGTGACCCTGGGTTTGGGCTTTCAGGTGTTGGCTGCCGCTCAGGCGGCTTTGTCTGGTAAAAGCCTGGATGAAATTAAGCGGCGAATTGCAGAAGTTTACCACCGTACACACCTGGTAGCCATGCTCGATACCCTTGAATATGCTCATCGCAGCGGTCGTATCTCATGGGCACGATCCAGCCTGAGCGCGCTGTTACAGGTCAAGCCGTTTTTAGGAATCGAGGACGGCAAGGTGGTCCGCATGGGTGAGACCCGCACCCGCAAAAAAGGCATCGCCCGCTTGTATAAAATGCTGGCTGAATTTGGTCCCCTCGAGCAGCTGGCTGTATTGCATTCTAATGCCGAAGCTGATGCCATCTCTCTTGCTGAGCATTTTAAGTCCCGGGTGAAAAATCCTCCCCTCGTGATCAATGTCACCTCGATCATTGGCGTGCATGTGGGGCCGAATGGCTTGGGTTTTGTCGCAGTCACAGCCTGAGTGCTTCCTTAATCGATATGATGAAATATAGAAATTCATCCTGGTTCTTTTTCAATACCTGCTGATGGTAAAATACCCATCGATGAGACCATCACTTCAAAAGCTGAAAAAATTCATACACCTTGAAGCCCAGCATAACTACGACAACCACTCGGTGATCGGGGGCTTTGAACGCATGGTTGAACCCTGGCTGGCTGATGCACAGGCAGATGCGTTGCCAGCCGATCTGATCTCGGCAGTCCAGGGTCGTTTGCACGATTATGCAGCCCTTTCACCCAGGTCTCGCTACGAGACCTTGATGGGTTTATGGAACCGCATCCAGCACCTAACATCTGAAACCCTGCCTCCATTGCCTCCCCCCCAGGAAATGCCTCCTAGGTCAGCAGAAGCTGCACCTGCTCGCCCCAGGGCACACCCTTCTTCTCGGAAGTTTGCTCATCCAACCGTTCCTTCCACGAACAACATCGAACATCAAGCTCAACCTTCTGCCCAGCCTGCAGCTTTATCTGCTTCAACCACCGTGCTTCCCGGTGTGGGTCCCAAGCATGCCCAAACGTTAGCCCGCCTGGGGCTGCATACTTTAGGCGACTTGCTGTACTATTTTCCACGCCGCTACGATGATTACTCCCAGCTAAAGCCGATTGGGCGTTTGAGTTACGGCGAAGACGTGACCGTGATCGGTACCGTTGCCATGGTCAATTCCCGCAGCGTGCGCGGAGGCCGCTTCCAGCTCACCGAGCTGATCCTGACAGATGGTACCGGCTCTTTACGCGCCACCTGGTTTAACCAGCCCTGGGTTGGCAGGCGCCTGCTAAAAGGCTCGCAGATCGTTCTTTCAGGAAAAGTTGACCAATACCTCGGGCGCCCGATCATGAATAACCCTGAATGCGAACCCCTGGAACAGGAAAACCTGCACACCAATCGCATTGTGCCTGTTTATCCGCTCACCGCCAAAATAACCCAGCGGTGGCTTCGTCGCCTGATGTACAATGTGGTCACCTACTGGGCTCCCAGAGTAACCGACCCCTTGCCAGAGCCGGTCCGCAACTCTGCCAGTCTGCTGGACCTGCCCAGTGCCCTGCTGCAAGCACATTTTCCTTCCAGCACCGAACTGCTCAGGTCAGCCCGCTATCGCCTGGCTTTTGATGAAATTCTGATGTTGCAGCTCGGCGTGATGAGTCAGAAACGCAATTGGCAAAACCGCACCGCTCGTGTTTACGATACTCCTGATGATTGGTTCCAATCACGAATTGACAGCTTACCCTTCCAGCTGACTACTGCCCAGCTCAATGCTCTGCACGAGGTCAGGACTGACCTTGCCTCAGGTCGCCCTATGAACCGCCTGCTGCAGGGTGATGTTGGTTCTGGAAAAACGGTCGTTGCCGCCCTTGGCATTGCCATACTTGCCCGTCATGGGGTCCAATCTGCCCTGCTCGCCCCCACCAGCATCCTCGCCGATCAGCATTACAAAAGCCTGCTAAGCCTGCTGGCGGGCAGTGGAGCGCATGATGATGTAAGCCTCGATGGCGACTCCTACCCATTGCGAGCACAACAAATCCGCTTATTGATCGGATCCACACCCGAACCCGAAAAGTCAGAGATCAGGGATGGCCTGTCGAACGGATCAATTAAATTGGTGGTTGGAACACATGCCTTGCTAGAAGATCCTGTGGTGTTTGCCGATCTTCAGCTGGCGGTCATCGATGAGCAACACCGCTTCGGTGTAGACCAGCGCGCCATTCTACGCTCGAAAGGCGAAAACCCCCATCTGTTGGTGATGACTGCCACCCCGATCCCGCGTTCACTGGCCCTCACCGTGTATGGTGATCTCGATCTTTCCGTCATGGACGAGATGCCCCCTGGTCGCCAGCCCATCATCACTCAGGTTTTTTACCCGCGCGAGCGAGAGCGCGCTTATGTGTTCATTCGCAACCAGGTTGATCATGGACACCAGTGCTTCATCATCTATCCTCTGGTTGAAGAAAGTGAAACCATCGAAGCTTTGGCAGCCGTTAAAGAACAAACGCGCCTTCAAAAAGAAGTCTTTCCCAATTTTAAGGTCGGTCTGCTCCACGGGCGCCTGAAGCCCGATGAAAAAGACGACGTCATGCTGCATTTTTGCCAGGGCCAGATCCAGATCCTGGTCTCTACTTCAGTTGTTGAGCTGGGTGTGGATGTCCCGAATGCCACTGTGATGCTCATCGAGGGCGCCAATCGCTTTGGATTATCCCAGTTACACCAGTTCCGCGGGCGTGTGGGTCGCAGCCAATTTCAGTCGTACTGCATCCTCATCCCCGATACCCCTGACGCTGCCGAGAATGAGCGTTTAGCTGCCATGGTGGAGACCAATAATGGCTTTGTGCTTGCTCAGCGCGACCTCGAGCAGCGCGGCCCCGGCGAGTTCCTCGGCACACGCCAATCGGGATATTCTGAATTACGTCTGGCGAATCTTACCGATATTCACCTGATTGAGCAAGCCAGGCGTACTGCGCAAGCAATATTCGAAGACGACCCAGATCTGATGACCCCTGAACACCAGCTGCTTTCAAAATCAGTTAGGAACTTTTGGAAGCTGGGTCAGGGTGACATCAGCTAGCTCGGGGAAAAAAACAATCACAATCAAAGGAGAATGGTAAAGCCTGATGACAGTAAAAGCTTGTTTCCCAGGTACTTTTGACCCGATACACTACGGCCATTTGGATATTGCCCGCCGTGCCGCCCGCCTTTTCGATGAAGTGGTGATCGCTGTGTATGATCGGCCGATGAAGACGCTTATTTTCCCTCCCGAAGATCGCATCGAGCTGGTCCGCCAAACCATTACCGATGATGATAATCTCATTGTGGTAGGATACAGCGGGTTGACGGTCGATTTCTGCCATAAAATCGGTGCACAGGTCATCGTGCGGGGGTTACGCGTATTCTCCGATTTTGAATATGAATTTCGCATGGCATTGGCAAACCACCGCCTGGCACCAGATATTGAAGTTGTCTCATTGATTACCAATGAGGAGCATACTTTCTTGTCCTCTTCCACTGTTCGTGAGATTGCCGCATTAAATGGTGACATCAGCAGTATGGTGCCACCTCATGTGGAAAAAGCCCTCAAATGGCGCCTTCAGGAGCTGGGAGAAAGTGACCAGATCGTGCCTCCCACTTCGATGCGCGATTGACGGTAATATACAGGATGCATCCCCGAAAGAGTTGACGATTTCCGCATTTCGATGTAATCTATTACATAAGGCGTGTATCATACGATTATTCATGTTTTATATTTCCTACACAATGCGTGCACCTGATGAGTTCGGGTAAACTGGAGTAAACCTATGGATATTTTACAAATGATAGACAGGCTGGAGGAGCTCCTCAATGAGAGTCGTCCCCTTCCTTTTACCCATAATGTCATTGTCGATGAAGACCGCATGCTAGATCTGATTGACCAGATGAGGGTCTCCATTCCAGAAGAAGTTAAAAAAGCTCAACAGTTATTGGCCCAAAGAGATCGGTTGATTGCCCAGGCCCAGGAAGAAGCCAAGCGCACTGTAAATTTGGCTCGCGATCGAAGCAGCGAGCTGGTGGAGAGAGATCAAGTGGTGCAGGCGGCTTACGCCCAGGCTGAACAGATAAAAGCCCAGGCCAAAATTGATGGCGATGCCATAAAACGCGATGCAGATGAGTACGTAATCGAAACCTTGCGCAACCTGGAAATGGAGATGGAGCGCGCTATCAATCAAATCCGTAATGGTATCCACACACTGCAAGAAGAGAAACCGTCTGAAGAATAAAAAGATGCTGCTTAAAAAACAAGTGAGTGGCCTGGTCTGTGCCACTCACTTGTTTTTTTGAACCTGTCTGAACCCCCATCCCTGCCTCTCCCATAAGGCCACCCTCTATAGGAGAGGCAGAGATGTCAAACCGACCAGCTCATCCCCTCAAACACTGGCCTGAGATAATTTCTGGTTTTATTATAGCTATTCAACGTTACCAAAACGTCACCAATATCGTCACGGATATTGTCATTTACTTGCTTTTTATGTAGAATTAATGCCGGGTTAATTTGATGTCGCAACTCAATATATCGCTGCTCGGAACACCACGCATTACCATCGATGAAGCGCCGGTAAAATTTGCCACTTCCCGGGCTGTCCCCCTGCTTGCTTATTTAGCCATCACCGGAAATACTCAATCTCGCGAGCTAATAGCCAGCTTATTCTGGCCTGAAAGTACCCAGAACCAGGCACTGGCGGCATTACGCACCACTTTATGGAGAATAAAAAGCGCCAGGCTTGCCGAGTGGGTTAATTTAGGTCGCAACGAAATATCCTTAAATATCCACAGAAATATCGAAGTGGATGTGTTGAAATATAAATCCGCACTCGATCGTTGTACTACCCATGGCCATCCGGTTTCCCACGTTTGTTTATATTGCACCCCAGCATTGACAGATGCGATAGACCTTTATCGTGGCGAATTCATGGCCGGATGCAACATCTCGAAAGCCCACAACTTTGATGATTGGTGTATGCAGCAAAGAGAAACGCTCGAAATGCTGCATTTAGATGCTCTTGAACGGCTGGTGAAGTGCCATCGCACCTTTGGCGATTTTAATCTTGCCATTCATTACGCCCGCATTTGGCTGGGTTACGACCGGCTGAATGAAAATGCCCAATTCCAGCTTTTACAGCTTTACGCAATAACCGGTCAGCGTACATCCGGTATTTCATTATACAAGCGATTTAAAGAGCTTCTTTGGCGTGAGCTGGGCATTGAGCCAAATGAAGACATCACCGCACTTTACAAGCAAATCATCACCGGGCGGTCGACCCCGGTTGCGAAGAAAAAAGAATCCGCGCTTGTCTTTATGCTCATCGACATCGAAAAGGCAGCTTTGTATTGGACGCGCGCCGCTGATAAAAAGCCTCAACTCCTCGCCACTTATAACAATATCATAAAGGAAACCGCAAGACGCTTCGGTGGTTTAATCGTCCAAAGATCTGAAGATAACATCACCTTGCTATTCGAGAATGGCCAACCTCTACACTGTGCCGTTACAATCCATCTGGGTCTAAAAAAGGCGGATTGGGAGAAGTTGGAACCTCCCGGTGTACGCATGGTTTTGTATGCAGCATCGACAAACACGGATACGCGGGTTAATTTTGTATCGTTCACTCGCTCTGCCTCAACGCTTCTTTCCATATGCTGGGAAGGTCAAATTACCTTTACCGAACAGACCATGCAGCTCCTTGATATCCCCGCGGGGTCTAATATCAAAGATTTAGGATTTCATTTCCTGAGCGACTCAGAGGGTTCGGTCCATGTTTTTGAGTTGTTACACCCCCACCTGCCGAATATAGACCATCCTCCTCTCCAATCTACCGCCCACCAGTTGGTGAATTTCCCCATCTTCACCCCGCCATTTATCGGCCGAGAGCAGGAGCTCGACGAGCTGGCCAATCTCCTTTCCACTTCTGAAGAACGTATTATCTCCTTAATTGGTCCGGGAGGTGTTGGAAAGACCCGCCTGGCAATACAGGCTTGTTCGCAAGTTGTAAAATTCTTTACCGATGGCATTTACTTCATTCCTCTTTCCTCCATCCAGGATCCTGATTTTCTACCCATCATCCTGGCAGATGTCTTGAAATTTAGCTTTTTTGGCACTACCGATCATCTCGATCAGTTGGGAAATTACCTCCATCGCATGAAGGTCTTGCTTGTCTTCGATAATTTTGAGCATTTACGCCTCGCAGGTGCGAAATTCCTGGCTTTCTTACTTTCCAGGACTCATTACCTCAAGATCCTGGTCACTTCGAGGGAACGATTGAATATGATCGCAGAGGCTGTCGTTGAAGTTCATGGCCTGCCCGTTCCCGCCTCAACCCAGGTTGCTAATGCCGAGATGTACAGTTCTATAAAACTGTTCGTTCAAAATGCACAAAAATATTTACCCAGGATCTCCTATGCCAACAATCGTGAAGCAATCATTGATATCTGCCAGCTTGTGGATGGTATTCCCCTGGCAATTTTATTGGCTTCCACGTGGGTGAGGGTGTTTGGCTGCTCTGAAATCGCCTCAGAGATTAAACGGAACATCGATTTCCTTTCGACGACCGCCTCCGATATTGATCCACGGCATCGTAGCCTGATTGCCGTGTTCGATAATTCCTGGGAATTGCTATCTATTGAGGAACGTCATTCCATTAGCCGCCTTTCTATTTTCCAGTCCGCTTTTACCAGTCAGGCAGCTCAGGAAGTCTGTGATGCTTCCCCTCAAGTTTTGTCCAGCTTTACTGATAAATCATTGCTAAACCATCGCTCTGATGGCCGATTCGAGATGCTTGGGACCTTCCACCAATACGCATCTGGCAAGCTGGCAGAAGATAAAGACCAGGCAACAGCCACCAGGCTCAGGTTTTGTGAATATTATGCGGAATTTTGTGCCAGAAATCAGTCCATTTTGTATTCCTCCAATCAGCGACAAGCCCTTGATGAAATTATTGCAGAGCTGGAAAATATCCGCATTGCCTGGACATGTATGATTGATCTTAACCGCTGGGATCTCATCGAAAAGATGAAGTTAGCTTTATACATCTATCATATCATCGTGGGAAATAACATCCAGGGTAGCGAGTTTTTCAACCTGGCATTACAGAAATTAAATGCGCTTAACCAGCCTGAATCAGAACTCACCAGGGCTTCCATGCAGCAATTTTATGCCTGGCTATTATTCAGGAGGGGCTTCATCAAGGAGGGAGTGGATGGATTATCAGCCTGCCTCGAGGTTTTTCGTTCGCAGAATGATATCTGGAATATCGCCCTCACATTATCACATCTGGCTGAAGCCCAACGGACTATGGGCAATCAAAAACAAGCCCGGTCCCTGGTTGAAGAAGCTCTTAATCTGATGACTTCAGAAATTATGCCCACTTCGATCTATGTTATTGCCTTCATTGCAGATTGCCAGTCTATCCTTGGTAGAGTATTAATGTCCACGGGTGATTTCGATCAGGCTGGCTATTACTTTCGTACCAGCCTGGCCACCCATGAGCGCCTGGGAACTTATTATGGCAGTATCCAACCCTTGGTCGGTCTTGCACAGCTAACCGGTTACCTCGGAGATTTTTTAGAGTCTAAAAACTACTACCTGAATGCTTTGGATATTGCCAGCAACATTTATGCTACTCGCGACATGATCATTATTCATAATAATATTGCTGCCGTTTATGAGCAGATTGTCAACATCCCCGAGGCTTACCACCATGTTGTTACGGCATTAAAGATGTGCCGCGAAACGGGTGACAACCGCCTCCTCGCCATGATATTGAATAATTTAGGATATATTCAGCTCAGGTTCCTCAAACAGCCCTCTGATGCTATTCGAACCTATCATGAGTGTATCGAAATTTTCTATACTTCCGGAGATTTGCGAGGTCTGGCCTACACGTACTACGATATCAGTAAAGCCTATACCAGGGTAAGATTATTCGATGAGGCCTGGACGTACTGTGTTAAATCGCTCAATACTGCCATGGTTTTGGATAACATTTCGCTAATCTTGCATTCGATACATGGGTTTGCACATTACTTCGCTCAAGTAAATGTTCCCGAGCGAGCGTTGGGTCTATGCTTTCTAGTGGAAAGTCATCCACAGGTAGAGCATGATACACAAAATAGAGCAATCGTTACCAGAGCCGAGCTTCAGGCGAGCCTGTCATCCGAAATTATCCAATCAGCTTACAGCTGGGCACAATCAGCCAATATCCAGGATGTGATCAATCGGTTGTTGACCGAGAAATTTCAGCCCATTATCGATTATTCACACTCAGCCCCATAATATTAACACCTGTTAACAAATCTGTAATTTCTGATTGCTATGCATTGACAGCGGATTGCTTGTGTTATAGAATCATACCGACCGGTCGGTATTAATAATTAATGAGAGGAAAATATCATGCAGCATCGCAGCGAAGAAACCCGCAACCGCATCCTTGACACCGCCACACAGCTGTTTTCGAAAACAGGTTATGATGCAACGGGTGTTGCCGAGATTTGCCAGGCTGCCGGGGTCAGCAAAGGCGCTTTTTATCACCATTTCCCCACCAAGCAGTCAGTCTTTATCGAGCTTCTCAATTCATATCTCAATAACATTGATAATGGCTTTTCCTCCATGCGCCAGGAGGGAAAGGCAGTGCCTGAGGTCATCTTGCAGATGGCTGCCTTAGCTGGCTCTCTTTTCCAGACCGCCAATATCCACTTACCGATCTTTCTAGAGTTCTGGACCCAGGCCAATCATGATCCGCAAATTTGGGAAACCGCCATCGCCCCCTATCGCCGTTACCAGTGTTATTTTGCCGAGATGATCCAGGAAGGCATTACACAGGGATCTCTCAAGCCGGTAGATGCACAATTGGCAGCACGGGTGATGGTTTCTTTGGCTGTCGGAATGCTCATGCAGTCCCTCTTTGATCCATCAATTCCCGATTGGCAAACCGAGGCAAGGCAGAGCATGGAATTGTTATTGAACGGTATGGTCATGAGGAATTAATGAAATTAGTCACTGGTGCCACCGGGCACATTGGTAATGTTCTTGTCCGCCTGCTGAATGAGCGTGGTGAAAAGGTTCGTGCCATGGTCATGCCTGGCGAGGATCCCTCGCCCTTAAATGGCTTGAATATCGAGCTAATCGAATCCGATGTCTTGGATTACCAATCCTTGATCAAAGCGTTCGATCACGTTGAGGTCGTGTACCATCTTGCGGGCATCATCTCAATATTGCCCGGTAAAGATAATATGCTCCAGGCGGTAAATGTCATCGGCACGCGTAACGTAATCCAGGCAGCCCGTAGCTCGGGGGTCAAGCGCCTGGTTTATACCAGCTCGATCCACGCGTTAAAACGCCTCCCCCATGGTGTGTTGATCGACGAAACCGTCCCCTTCGATGTTGAGCACGCCATCAGCAGTTATGATTCCTCTAAAGCCAGTGCCACATTAGATGTGCTGAATGCCTGTCAGCATGGTTTGGATGCTGTCATCGTATGCCCCACAGGCGTGATTGGGCCGTATGACTTCCGTCTATCTGAGATGGGCCAGCTGATCCTTGATTGTGTCGATCGAAAACCGATGCTTTACATCGATGGGGCTTATGACTTCGTGGATGTGCGCGATGTCGCCGAAGGACTGATTCTGGCTGGCGACAAAGGCAGGTGTGGCGAAAGCTATATCCTGTCTGGTGAGCGTATTTCGGTTGTAGACATCATTAAAATCGTCCAGGAAGTGTTGGGGACGCAGCTCTTCAGCCTCAAGATACCTTTCTCTCTGGCCCGGTTTACCTCTCAATTTACCCCGTTTTATTATCGGTTCACCCATGCCAGGCCTCGCTTCACCGCCTACTCGCTGGCCACGGTCACCTCAAATTCCTATATCAGTCATGCCAAGGCTTACCTCGAGCTGGGCTACCATCCTCGCCCACTAAAAGAAACCCTGGCAGATACAGCCCGCTGGTTCCTGAAAAATAAGCGCGCTTCTAAAAAACGAAAATAATGGGTTTAATCAAGTGGAAATGGTGGTTTACAGTGTCAAGATCTACATCCACAGCCTGGCAGAATAAGGTAGCCGTCATCACCGGTGCCTCCAGCGGCATCGGCGCGGCCACGGCGCGCAAACTCGCCGGGCAGGGATTGGTGGTTATCCTGGTGGCACGACGCCAGGATCGCTTGCAGGAGCTTGCTGCTGAGATCCTAAGATCAGGCGGCCATGCTGAGGTCATCATCGCCGACTTGTCGCAGGAATCCGATCGCCAGCGCGTCTACGCCCGGGTCGAGGCTGAATATGGCCAGGCGGATGTCTTGATCAATAATGCCGGGTTGGGTTGGTACGGCTATGGCATCGAGATGCCGTGGACCATTGCTTCTGAGATACTGCAAGTAAATGTGACGGCAGCTGTACACTTCACTCTCCTGTTTTTAAAGAAAATGCGCTCACTCGGTGCTGGTCATATTATCAACATCGGCTCGATCTCGGGCAGCCTGCCAAGCCAGGGTGTGGCGGTCTATGGCGCCACCAAGTCTTTCCTGGATAACTTTACCACTGCCCTATATCGCGAGCTGGCAGGCACCAAATTGCATGTCAGCGTGGTACGCGCCGGCCCGGTGTTCACCGAATTCGATGAGAATGTCGCCAATCTCAATGGTGGCATGCACCTGCCTACAGAGCGTATCGGGGTCAGTGCCGATGTGGTCGCCGAGCGCATTTGGAAGCTGCTCGAGCATCCCCGCCGGGTGATATACATCCCAAACTGGCTTGCCATCACCCCATATATCGAGAACTCCTTCGGCTGGTTCATCGATCGACTGGGCCCCCTGCTTCTTCGCTTCCAATCTGAAGGGTTAACCCGGCGTTCTAAATAGTCATTTTCGTGTCTATTCTCCAATGGATTTCTTGTGATCAGTTAATCCCACACAATATGACGCTATCCGGCATATCTGTCATGGCGAAGGGGGTGATTTGGGATCACATTATCACCTGTACACTCAAAAACCCCCTGAAGCAATCTGCCTTTTTTAGGGATTTACCCTTAGGATTCTGATTTTGCTGGATCATATGATTAATAAAATAGTGAGCACTCATCGTTTTCTTTAGGCGTGGCAATCTGAAATTATTCATCATTTAGTCGCTTTCATAACACTCACCACTTTGAAGTTGATATTTAAGGGAATTTTGAAGGATTAATTATTACAGCAATGTATGATAATGACAGATTACTACTTCGAGCTGGCAAAAACCGCTAAAACGCTCTCCTCGTAATGTCGTAATGATGAATTTATCCGGACTTTCGTCCAAAGGTCAGCCTTGACAATCTAGAACATGTGTGCTAATATTATCCTGCTCTAGTAATCGGCCTCTTATCCCTGTTCATTTATTAGAAAGATTATTCGATCCTCTTCGTTTTTTCGCGATTCAACTAGCCTTCTCGATATTGCTTCTGCTATTAAGGTATACTCACCCTGGTACAAAAATTTTATTATATAATCCTCTTTCTCCATGCTCACCGTCCTTCTTCTCCAAATCACCGGCCCTTTTTCGGGTTTCCTACTGTTGCTGCTCGGCTTTCTCGCCTTGCTGGTCATCGACCTGATCATCGCTCTGATCGAAGGTGTCAGTCTCACTCTGCTACACTGGAACCCATTCCGCACCTGCCTGTACACCTCCCTGATTATGAACCTGCTCACGGGCATCATTAACGGTCTGCTGTTGATCCTTTTACAGCGCTCTCCCTTCGTCTGGTTGCCTGTTTCTTTCATATTATCCATTCTCATCAAGGCATTCATCCTGATGTACTTCAAGCGTGATGCCCTGCGCCAGGACACATTCTATGCTGTGCTGGTAAATTTCGTCAGCTATTCGCTTCTTATCCTGCCTGCCTATTATTTTGGCACTCATCCCTGATCAAGGACAACTTTTTTCCATGCACAAAAATATCAGGGTACAATAGCAACGCAACCCGTCATGCTTGGGGTTGGCCGGTTGGATATCGAGCTCGGTTACTGCAAACAACTCTACAGGAGATGCCCTCATGAATTTTGACCTGACTGAAGAACAGCGCATGTGGCGCGATACCGTTCACGATTTCGTCGCCCGTGAGGTAAAACCCAAGGCGCACGAAGTGGCTGAAACCGCCGAATTCAACTGGCCGGCGGTGCGTAAGATGGGTCCGCTGGGGATGCTGGGCTTGAACATCCCCGAGGAATATGGTGGCTCAGGTGTGGATTCCATTAGCGCCGCCATCGCCATCGAAGAGCTCGCCTGGGGCTGCGGCAGCACTGCCCTGTCCATCGCCGCCCATAATGGGCTGGGCACCACGCCTATCGTATATTACGGCACTGACGAACAAAAAAGGACTTATCTGCCACGCGCTGCTTCCGGTAAGAGCAAGCTGGCTTCCCTGGCCCTCACCGAGCCGGGCGCTGGCTCGGATATCCAGGGCGGCATCCGCACCCACGCCGAGCAGGTCGGCGATGAATGGGTCATCAACGGCTCCAAGGCCTGGTGCACCAACGCCGGCATTGCCGACTACGTGATCACCCTCCTGCGCACCGATCCCTCTGGGGGGTCTCATTCGCTCAGCATGATCATCGTCCCCACCGACACGCCGGGCATGCACGTCGCCCCCCCTGAGAAGAAAATGGGCCTCATGGGTTCACCCACCCAGGCTATCACCTACGAAGATGTACACGTGCCTTATCAGAACTTGCTCGGCACCCTAGGCCGCGGCCTGCACCAGACCCTCACCACCCTGGACGGTGGTCGCATTGGCATCGGTGCCCTGTCAGTAGGCCTGGCCCAATCCGCCATGGAAGACGCCATCCGCTACGCCAAGGAGCGTCAGACCTTCGGCAAACCGATTGCCGAGCATCAGGCCATCCAGTGGATGCTGGCTGACGCTGCCACAGAGGTCCAAGCTGCTCGTTTCCTGATCTACCATGCTGCCTTCCTGAAGGAGCAGGGTCGTCCGTACACCAAGGAAGCCGCCATGGGCAAGCTCTTCGCCACCGAGATGGCCGAACGTGTGTGCCGCAACGCCATCCAGATCCACGGCGGCTATGGCTACAGCCGTGAATATCCCGTTGAGCTCACCTACCGCGACGCACGCCTCATGACCATCGGCGAGGGCACCAGTGAAGTCCAGCGCATGGTCATCGCCCGTAAATTGTTATCCTGATTGTTTGAGCTTCTGCTGGGATTATCGATCATTTTATGATGTTACGAAAACCCAATCTGCTTCGTTTCAGCCTCTTCTCAGGTCTGCTTATCCTGGTAGCCCTGGGTGCCATCCTGGGCCTGCGTAAGTCGATCACCCTCAAAATCGATGGCCAGGCCCGCACCATTACCACCTACGCATTCAGGGTGAATGACCTGTTACGGTCGCAGGGCATTGCTCTTACGCCGCAGGATGCGCTCATCCCCTCCTTGGGCTCTTGGCTGAAGCGTACGGATACTGTCTCCCTGGTGCACGCCATCCCTGTCCAGGTGCTGGCAGACGGGAAAATTTCAACCTTCTCTAGCGCCGAGCGCTTGCCAAGCAGCCTGCTCGAAAAGGCCGGGGTTCACCTCTCTACTGGCGACCTGCTGCTATCCTATGGCCAGCCTGTAGACCCCCGCCAACCATTTCCGCTTACCACTAATTCCATTGCGCTCCAGCTGGTCCGCTCGGTAAATTTTTCTCTGGAGGTGGACGGCAAGACGGTGAGACTGAATTCCACGGCTGCCACCCTGGGCTCTGCACTATGGGAGGCCGGATACCAGATTTTCGCGGCCGATCAGCTAGCACCTCCTGCTGGCACGCCTCTCACACCGGGTTTGGTTGCCGCCCTCACCCCCTCCCGGCCAATCGCCATCCAGACCCAATCGGGGGAAGTGCTCACCCGTTCGTCCGCCAAGACTGTCGGCCAGGCGCTTGCAGCCGCCAATTTTTCGCTGCAAGGGTCGGATTATAGCCTCCCCCTGCTTGCCACCCCCGTTCCATCCAATGGGAAGATCCGCCTGGTGCGCGTCTCCGAGCAGGTGCTGGTCAAACAGTCCACCATACCTTATGATACCCAGTACCAGCCTGATTCCAGCCTTGACCTGGATACCCAGGCTGTCATCCAGGCCGGTGAATATGGGCTGAACGACCAGCGCGTGCGAGTTCGCTATGAGGACGGTGTAGAGATCACCCGCACCATAGACACCGAGTGGGTCGCCCAGCAGCCGCAGCCCCAGATCGTTGGCTACGGAACCAATGTGGTGATGCACACCACTACGGTGGATGGCGTCACCATCCAGTATTGGCGGTCTTTATCGATGTACGCCACCTCCTACCATCCCTCGGAGGTCGGCGATACGACTGCCTCCGGGTTGCCCCTCCAGAAAGGTGTCGCCGCCGTCGATAGGAGCCTGATCCCCTTTTACACTCGTCTGTACATTCCTGGCTACGGGGAAGCTGTGGCAGCCGATATAGGGGGTGGGATAGTTGGCCAGTGGATCGACCTGGGCTACAGTGACAGCGATTTTGTTCCCTGGCACCAGTGGGTGACGGTATACTTCCTCTGGCCGCCTCCAGAAAATATTGTGTGGGTCGTCCCTTGAGCTTTTCCAGGCTGGATGTCCCACATCTACTGAGGCAACATGGCCTGCGCCCCAACCAGTCACTGGGGCAAAATTTCCTCCTGGATGAAGCGGCTCTAGTCCAGGTTGCTGGCGCTGCTGAGATCAATATACAGGATGTCGTCCTGGAGATTGGGGCAGGGTTGGGCAGTCTCACTCGCCACCTGGCAGCGGCCGCCCATTGGGTGGTGGCGGTCGAGCTGGATGGCCGCCTCATTCCTGTTCTCAAGCAAGTTGTCGAGCAATTTGATAACGTCCAGGTTGTCCATGGGGATATTCTTACCCTGAATATCGCGGAGATAATCAACGCTTCTCCGTACTTGGTGGTTGCCAATATCCCATACTACATCACTTCCAACCTAATTCGCCACCTGCTGGAAGCGAGCACACCTCCTCAACGACTGGTGCTCACCCTGCAGCAGGAAGTTGCCCGGCGCATCTGCGCCAGGCCGGATGATATGAGCCTGCTTGCCTTGAGTGTGCAGGTGTATGGGCACCCTGTAATCGTCGCTAATATTCCTGCCAGTGCCTTTTATCCCCCACCCAGGGTAGATTCGTCCATCCTACGAGTGGATATTTTTGCCAATCCGATGATCCCCTCCCCTGCGCTGGATGCATTTTTCCGGTTGGCCAAAGCTGGCTTCAGCCAGAAGCGCAAGACCCTGCGGAACTCATTGGCTGCCGGGCTGCATTTACCTCCATCGACGGTGGAATCTCTGCTCATCTCCGCTGGGATAGATCCCAGGCGACGTGCAGAAACGCTCAGCCTCGATGAATGGCATCAACTGGTTTCATTACATGCAACTCTGAACCTTTAATAATAAAGATCGAAGCTCATCCCCATAACAGGAATAACCCGGCCGCCAATAACCTTAAACCCGCCCCTAAAAACAAGGATGGTTGCAACCCTATCAAATCGGCCGAAACCGGCCCTAGGAGCGATCCTCCCAGGATGCCCAGGTTAAGTGCCAGGTTATGCAGAGTCATGTGCGCCGGGCGGTCATCGGCAGGCACGCGCTCCATCAAGCGGTTGATGATTGCTCCGGTCAACATGGCATTGACCCCCCCGCCGATCAGGCAGGCCAGGTAATATAAAATTGGTCCAGTCGCCAACCCCATCAATAATGGGAAGATCGGGAACAGCGCTGCGCTAGCCATCAAAACCTTGCGATGCCCGTATCGCGTGCTGAAATCCCTCAATCTGAAGGATGCCAACATCATCGCACTGTAAAAGATTGCATTTCCCAGTCCGATCATCCCATCCGTCATGTGCAGCTTGTCTACGTATGCTACAGGGAAAAGCGGGATTGGAAAATACTGAAAGGTGTAAAAAGCCATGTACGAGAACATGAAAATCCCGAACGGTCCCCTAAGCAAGTCCCATCTCAGCATCGCACGCGGTTTCGCCAGTAATACCGCCTCATCAGGATCACCGTTGGGTTGGCTGAGAGCTTTGATTATCGGATCCTGCCTGCGAATCCTCCCCAGGTGATAGCTGCTTAACATGGCGCCGGCTGCACCAAGCAGGAATATTACCTGGTAATTATGGGGAAAGACCACCCAATCCAGGATTTGACCACTCACAATGGTAGTCAGGGTAATGCTCACCGCCAATAGGATATTTCTCCGACCAACCGCATGGGCTCTCCATTCGGGCGGCAGCACTTCAGCAAACATGGCATTGAACGAAATCGCTAATACGGTCCCCGCAATCGACATGACTAAAGTGATCCAAATCAAGCCCCACACCTGCCCTAAGAAAGATGGGAAAATCCAGGGTAGTGCCACCAGCACCAAATATCCCAGGCGTTGCCCGATGGCAGATTGGAAAGACACTTTAATTAGAGACTTGCCCTCCAAAAAGCGGCCTGATGGGAGGGTAAAAATCAGATTGATAATCGCCGGACCGGCAGTGATTAAACCGATTTGGAATTCTGATGCCCCCAGGCGTGCGGCATAAACCGATTGAAATGCCAGGGTGCTACCCGCCAGAATCCCGAACCAGATTACGTCCCAGTAAAGCTGGCGCAGGTTCCACTTCAATACAGGATCATGTGCATGAAGAACTTCAGTGGTCATTTGCAGAAAAAAACGGAGGCCTGCCATGCATGGCTCTCCGCGTAATTGGGTGAATTAGTGATGTATTATACTATCAACCATCCGGTAATTTTAGATCAAGGCTGCCAGTGATTCCAAGACGCGACGCATATCTAATAACAGCAAGCCCAACTTTGCATTCTCACGAGCAAGCACGGTCAGCACAGCTTCACTGCCAATCGCCATGAGTAAAACATACCCGCTCTCTCCTTTGATGTATACCTGGTCCAGTATCCCGCGCTCTAATTCAGAGGCAATCCGTTCCCCAAGTGAAAGCATCGCAGCAGACATTGCACCCACCTGGTCTTCCTCCACACCATTAGGCAATGCAGAAGCAATGATAAGTCCATCTACATTAACAACCGCTGATGCTTCTACATCAGGCGATGAAGATTGCAAATCTAGCAGGAGCTCGACCATATGCTGGGAGCGTGTTTTTGGCACGATTTACTCCTCACTCATTCAAGTATACTGGTAATTTAATCGAACGATATTATATGTTTGACAACCACCATATATAAAAGAATAACGCCGATTTATGGTAGCAATGAAGATACTGGCGTCTTCTTCTCAATGCTTCTTTTTGGTTGCTTGCCGCAACTTTTGGCTTACTGGTCATGATTGGAAGCCTTTGATTCGTCCTCTCGTGGAATGCTATTCGGGTCGTAATCCCCCCATTTTCCGCTGAAAGAGGAAGCGAACAGCATGGCACTTGTATTTTGTACTTCCTTGAGAGTCTTTTTCATCTCTTCTGCCCGCCGTTTGGCGGCGTCCTCGGAGGGCAGCTGTGCTTCTTTCGTTACTTCAATAATTTCAATCGCCTGGATATCACCTTTGAGATAAGGGATCACCTCACCTGCTTGTTCCCCGATGATGGCATGAGCCAGTGGTGTATTGATCCCCAGGTAACCATGCACGAAATCTGCCGCCTCAGCCGGGACGATCACCACACACAACCTCTCCCTCTGACCATCCCTATCAATCATATCCAGCTCAACCCTACACCCGGCTGTAATAGTCTTAACTTTATGTTCCATGCCTATAGTATACGTCCACTATCCTTTCCTTGAAAGGCTCATCTTATATTTAACAACTCAAATCCTTAAGGTTTATCCAGCGCTGGTATAATCTTTTTACCAGAGGACTATGTTAAGATTAGCGCTTTCATTAATCGTATTTTTCCAGGGAATAATTGGGCTATCACCCTCTTTCTCCCCCAGTCTGCAAACCATGCCCAACGGGGCTAACGATGATTTATTGTGCTTACCAGGTGTCTATCTGGTTGACCCTCAAGATTGCTCACCCTTGGGTTCGTCGGGTTATATCACCCAGCTGGCCTTACAGGGTATGCATCTCCCCCTGGTACCTTTGCCTTCTCGACCGATAGATGCTTCACTGGGTGAGCTGCCATTTTCCTACGCTCTGCTGGGTGATGGACCCACCAAGGTGTATGCATCCCTTCAAGATGCCATGCACGACGTGCATCCAATTCGGACGATCGAAACTGGCAAGCTGCGTTATGTTTCTTACGTCGATTATAAAGACACTGATGCCGGGCGCTTTTTCTTGCTTTATGACGATACCTGGGTACAGGTATCTTCCAGGGTCTCAGTCCCTCATAGTTTTCCGGGCGGAATCAATTTCTCCAGCGCTCCTTTGAATCCGTTCGGATGGGTGTTACCATTTGCGGCAAACATCCCCACCAAGCGAACCCCTGGTTATTCCGTCGATGATTACACGGGACAATCAGTCGATCAATATCAAATCGTGCAGGTATATGCCACCGCGCTGGTCAATGATGAGGAATGGGATTTAATTGCTCCTGATCAGTGGGTCGATGGTCGATACCTTGGCAAGGTCAACCCCTCCACTCCTCACCCACCTGGCGTGGAAAACGGCCGCTGGATTGAGGTGAACCTGTTCGAGCAGACCTTGTCTGTATATGACCAGGGTAAGCTGGTGTTCGCTACCCTGATCGCCTCCGGATTGGATCCATTCTTTACCAAACCGGGCTTGTTCCAGATCCAGGACAAATTAGATTCGACACTGATGTCTGGATCATTCGCCGAAGACCGGTCGGACTACTATTATCTTGAAGATGTCCCGTGGACCATGTATTACGACCATGCGCGCGCCCTTCACGGGGCATACTGGCGTACTGCCTTCGGTTTTCCACAATCGCATGGTTGCGTTAACCTATCCCCAGCCGATTCACACTGGCTTTATGACTGGGCAAATGTTGGAGATTGGGTGTACGTATGGGATCCATCAGGCAATACACCTACTGACCCGAGCTATTACGGCGAGGGTGGTGCATAAAAAATACCTGTTTTAGTTCGCTTATCAATAACAGGATAGGAATTTCAGTAGACTGAGCCTTGACTTGATCATAAGATTTATGCTTCGTAAAACACGCCCAGTATTCATATTTACTCCATCTCTTTTCCTGGCTTCGTGCCAGGCTTTCACAGCATCCACACCATTCAAAAACACGCCTATCAGTGTCGCTACCCGCCTGAATCCGTCACAACAAGTCATGCCTACCCATACATTAGCGTCAGCCCCATCACCCACATCGATGGTTGTTCATGCCAGCTCAACCGCATCGACCACCTTCTTACCTACCTCCACAAGCTCACCCACAACAACATCGATCCTACTTGATACACAGCTTCGTATTTTTAATAGCCTATGGTCAACTGTCCATGACACCTATATATATCCAGATTTTAATAGTTTGGAGTGGGAGGCGATCCATGGAGAATACCAACAGATCCTCAAGCCAGGGTTGAGCAATGAGGATTCTTATTATGCCATCGGCAAGCTGATTTTCCAATTGGGTGATGAGCACTCTTATTTCCTTGATCCGCAGAATGAGAGGGATCAGCTCAGTGATGATGTAGGGCGACAGGACTATGTGGGTATTGGGTTAATCGCCAGAGCAGTACCTGAAAGGCAGCACTCTGTGATATTAACAGTATTTTCCGGTAGTCCGGCAGAGGCTGCGGGTCTTAAACCTCGCCATTGCATTATTTCTGTAAACGGAACTCCAATCTTGGACGAGAACAGTTACCTGCGTGATATCGTTCGAGGACCGGAAGGGATCTCCTTAGATCTATTGATTCAAACGCCAGGGGATGATCCCCGCGAGCTCCAGCTGACCCGCCAGCAGATAAGTGGTGATTTTACGCTGTTTCATGATGTGCTAATATCGCCTGGAGGGCAGAGGATAGGCTATATATTTCTATTTACCTTCATGGATAGCACAGTGGATGAGCAGGTCGCCCAGACCTTGGATGAAATGCCCGCTACAGCACCCATAGATGGGTTAATTCTGGATAACAGTGTTACTGAAGGCGGCTCAAGCCAGGTGCTTGAGCCGGTTCTCGGTTATCTCACCAGCGGAAATGTGGGATATTACCTCATGCATTCCGAAGCATTCCCATTAAGGATCAAGCTAAATGATATTGATAGCTGCTCCCAGGTTCCACTGGTACTGTTGGTGGGACCTGGGATCGTAAGCTTTGGTGAAATCTTCTCCGGAATCCTCCAGGACATCGTGCGCGCTTACCTTATCGGTACTGCAACCCAAGGGAATGTTGAGGTCCTGTGGGATTACGATTTTATAGACGACTCACAGTTGTGGCTAGCAAATGAAACCTTTCGACCTTTGAACCATCCCGACCAGGATTGGGAGAAAACAGGAATTGTTCCCAACCTGATCATGCCCGGTGATTTCGACCAATATTCACCTGACCACGATCCAGCCATCATGGCAGCTCTTCAATATTTGTCCGATCAATAGGGTTTACACTCGGGGAAGACTATTCGATGCTCACATTATTGGGGAAGATAATTTTTGGGTTGGCTGTCTTGGTCTCATTGACCTTGACCAGCCTGGCAGTAATCCAGATTATTCACATCATTATGCGAGGTCACGGTCACCCTGATTGGAAGGTACTCCTTCACAGGCTGATTACTATACCCCCCAGGATCGTAACCTTCCAGCCTCTATTCCGTCTCCGGGTCATCACCACGCTGTTCCACGTCCTGATTGGATGGGGATTTTTATACTATATCATCATTAACCTCGGCGACCTGCTGGAGGGATATATCTCGGGATATAAATTCCTTGGTACAGGTCAGCTCGCCAACCTATACCATCTGGGATCTGACATTTTTAGCATCGCCGTTTTACTAGGAATCCTGGGAATGATGGCCCGGCGATTTATCATCAGGTCCAAAGTCCTTTTTGCACGCCAGGATATCTTGCTTCATCCAAAAGCCCGCTCTGGTATCATGCGGGATTCAGCCATCGTGGTGGCTTTCGTAAGCCTTCACGTGACTGCCCGTTTTCTTGGGGAGACTTTCAAGCTGGCGAGGTCAGCTCCAGATCCCTGGCAACCTGCTGCATCTTTCATTTCACGGTTATGGCAGAATTGGGGTCCCACGGCTTTAACCTCCGGAGAGCTGGCAGGTTTCTTTATTTCCTTGGGGTTAATCCTGGCTTTCTTCCCTTATTTCCTATATTCCAAGCACATACACCTCTTTTTTGCCCCGCTCAATTTCCTACTGAAACCAGAGCGAAGGTCGATCGGTGAATTGAGCCGCCTAGATTTCTCCGATGAAAGTATCGAATCCTTCGGAGTCTCGCATTTGGAAGATCTGGGCTGGGAGCAGCTGATGGATGCATATGCCTGCATCATGTGTAATCGTTGCCAGCAGGTATGCCCGGCCTACAACACGGGTAAAATTCTTTCTCCTGCGGCCTTGGAGATCAATAAAAGGTATTTCCTCAATTATTACGGAGCGAAAATTGCCAGGGGTAAAGCCAGCCCGCAGCCGCTGACTGAATTCGCCATCCCTCCAGAAGCCATATGGGCATGCACTGCTTGTGGCGCCTGTATAGATATATGCCCGGTTAATAACGAGCCCATGCGTGATATTTTGGATATCCGCCGGTCTTTGGTGCTCACTGAAAATGCCTTTCCCCAGCAGCTTCAAACGGCTTTCAGAGGCATGGAACGCAATGTAAACCCGTGGAATATCCCGCAATCCGATCGTCTGAGATGGGCTGATGGTCTGCAAGTACCGACAGTTGAGAACAATCCTAACCCCGATATTTTATGGTGGGTGGGATGTGCACCGGCGACAGATGAACGCGCCCAAAAGGTAGCCCGGGCATTCGCCAATATCCTCAATAAATCGGGGGTTAACTACGCGGTATTGGGCAAGCTTGAACAATGCACCGGCGACTCAGCCAGGCGAGCTGGAAATGAATATTTGTTTAATGAATTAGCCACCTCGAATGTAGAGCTGCTCAACGAGGTGGCACCCAGGCGTATTGTCACCACCTGTCCACATTGCTTGCATACGCTAAAGAATGAATATCCGGCTTTTGGTGGAAACTACACCGTCATCCATCACACACAGCTGATCAATGAATTACTCAGCAGTGGCCGGCTGGTTCTAGATCAACAGGGAATAATTGATCAGCCGCTTGGCAAGATCACCTTTCATGATCCCTGCTATCTCGGCCGCCACAACCATATCCTTGAGGAGCCGCGTAAAGATATTAAGCAGATCGGGCTCACCCTTGCCGAGCTCCCCCGGCATGGACTGAAATCGTTCTGTTGTGGAGCAGGAGGAGCCCAAATGTGGAAAGAAGAAGAGCATGGCTGGGAGCATGTCAGCGTCAATCGTTTCAGAGAAGCTGAAGCTACAGGCGCAAGCACATTGGCCGTAGCCTGTCCTTTTTGTATGATCATGTTAACTGATGCCAGAAAAAGCGCAAATAGCGATATGCAGGTACTGGATATCGCAGAATTGGTTGCTGCGAGATTGGAGTAAAAATGGAGGAAACGATAAATTTACCCAGCGTTGAACAAATTATTGATGATTATCGACTGGCTTTTCGCAGTCGCCAGGCGAGTTATATTGGTAGGCGTGAAGTTTTAAGCGGGAAAGCCAAATTTGGTATTTTTGGCGATGGCAAGGAATTACCACAGATTGCCATGGCTCATGTATTTAGAAAGGGTGACTTTCGCTCAGGTTACTATCGTGACCAGACGATTACCTTTGCCACGGGGGTTGCCACAGTCCAGGAATTGTTCGCCCAGCTTTATGCAAACCCAGATGTAGAAGCAGATCCTTCCAGCGGCGGTCGCATGATGGATGCCCATTTTGCCTCCCGCAGCCTTAATCCCGATGGTAGCTGGAAAGACTTGACAGCTCAATCCAATTCAACCGGCGATCTATCGCCTACCGGATCCCATATGCCACGAGTTGTGGGTTTGGCATATGCTTCCAAGCTATATCGCCAAATACCAGCCTTAGCCCAGTTCAAGCAATTCTCAGATAACGGGAATGAAGTGACCTTCGCCACCATTGGCAATGCCTCTTGTGCGGAAGGTTTATTTTGGGAAACGGTGAATGCCATTGGAGTCCTGCGCAGCCCGGCAATCATCACCATCTATGACGATGGCTACGGGATCTCAGTGACCAACGAATCCCAGGTGGCCAAAGAGAATATCTCCGAGCTGTTGATGGGTTTTCAGCGGCCTGCTGGTGAGTGCTGCGATGGTTTTGATATTTATGTGGTCAAAGGTTGGGATTATCCTGCGCTCATCAATGCATATCAAAAAGCGGTCATGTTCGCCCGCGAAGAGCACATGCCCTCCATTGTCCATGTCACCGAGCTCACCCAACCCCAAGGGCATTCCACCTCCGGCAGTCACGAACGGTATAAATCTAAAGAGCGGCTGGAATGGGAGCATGAATACGATTGCATAAAGAAATTTCGCGAGTGGATCCTGGCCCAGGGATACATCAGCGCCGAAGAATTGGATAAACTCGAGAAGGAAGATCAGCGTTCTGTGGAGGAAGATCGTAAACTCGCCTGGGAAGCTTACATGAATCCCATACTGGATGAGCGCACCAATGTTGCCGGCCTGATTGACCAAATTGCTGCCAGCTCATCCCATAAGGTTGCCCTGGAACAGATCAAGGACAACCTGCTCAATATCCAAGTTCCATTCCGCCGCGATATCATGGCAACCATCATGGACGTATTAACCGAGGTACATGATGAGCCGTCATCTGCCAGGCAGTCGTTGATCGATTGGAGAAACGCCCAGGAACCAATCAATCAACAACGCTTCGGGTCGCATGTATACAGCCAATCCCAAGAATCTGCCTCACTTGTCCCTGAAGTAAAACCCATTTACTCTGAAAATTCACCGACTCTGAACGGTTTTGAGATCATCAATGCCTACTTCGATTCGGCCTTTGCGCAAGAGCCTCGTTTGATTGCATTTGGTGAAGATGTCGGCCGGATTGGCGACGTGAACCAGGGTATGCGTGGCTTGCAGGAGAAGTACGACAAGCTGCATGTTACTGACACGGGTATTCGCGAAGCCACAATTATCGGCCAGGGGATTGGCATGGCCTTGCGGGGTCTGCGGCCTATTGCAGAGATTCAATACCTTGACTATGTATTGATGGCATTGGAGATCATGTCAGATGACCTTGCAACCCTGCATTGGCGCACGCATGGAGGCCAAAAAGCTCCAATCATAATTCGTACGCGAGGTCATCGTCTAGAGGGGGTGTGGCATTCAGGTTCACTCATGGCGGGTCTGATCAACTTATTGAGAGGCATGTATGTGCTGGTGCCGCGTAATTTCGTGCAGGCGGCTGGCATGTATAACACCCTGCTCCGCTCAGATGAGCCGGCTTTATTGATCGAAGTGCTCAATGGCTACCGCCTGAAGGAACGCTTGCCGGATAATATTGGAGAGATGACCGTTCCCTTAGGCATCCCTGAAGTAATCCGTCAGGGCTCAGATGTTACCCTGGTCACTTATGGCGCTTGTTGCCGGATTGCGCTGGAAGCAGCCGAAAAATTAAGTACTGTTGGTGTTGAAACCGAGGTCATCGATGTACAGACCCTTTTACCTTTCGATTTACACGGTGTAATACTCGAATCGCTCAAAAAAACCGGTCACATCATCTTCGTCGATGAAGATGTTCCAGGCGGCACCACTGCATATATGCTGCAAAAAGTGATCGAAGAGCAAGGCGGCTATTTCTGGCTGGATTCACCCCCACGCACTTTACCCGGGGCTGATCACCGTCCTCCCTATGGTTCGGATGGGGATTACTGGTCTAAACCCAACATTGAAACCATGTTCAAGGCAGTTTATGATCTGATGCACGATGTATCACCAACGGAATACCCGTTGTTTTATTGATCAATCAAGCAATATTCATTGGCAGAAAAAGGAGAAGCCATGCCAACTAAATTGTTGATGCCCTTGTTAGGAGAAGCGGTGACCGATGCTACCGTGACAAAGTGGATAAAATCCATAGGGGACAAGGTCGAAGAATATGAACCCGTATTGGAAGTGAACACCGATAAAGTCGACACTGAAATTCCCAGCCCAACATCCGGGATGATCCTGGCAGAACTTGCTAAAGAAGGCGATGTAGTCAAGGTGGGGGCCATATTGGCCTGGATTGGACAGGAAGGTGAAGCCATACCTCAAGAAGGTGAGCCAGAGGAACCTGCCGCTGCGCCAGCCTATCCACAAGCGGAAGCTGCTCCACAAGCTGCCCAGATAGCCACAACTCCTGCACAATCGAAGCTGTCTCAAGCCACGGCTCCCCGCGAGATAGGTTTTATCTCGCCAGTGGTTGCAAAAATAGCTGCCGAACAAAATGTTGACCTTTCCATGGTGCCAGGCACCGGCATGGGCGGTCGAATTACCAAAAAAGATATCGAGAGATATCTGGAAACCAGGGAACAGGCTCCTGCAGCACCCCCTCCAACTGCGCAGCCCACTTCCACTCCTGTGCCTCAACCCACACCAGCGCCAGTTGCAGCAGCACCACTCATTGCCCCTCAAGCGGGTGCTTACACCATACGGCAGCAAACCGCCATCCGCAAGGCGATTGCCGAACACATGGCACTAAGCAAGTCTGTGGCTCCTCATGTATCTACAATTATGGAAGTGGATATGAGCCGCGTTGCAGCTCATCGCACTGCAAATAAGGAGACCTTCGCCGCCCAGGGAGTGAATTTAACATATACGGCTTATTTCGTCGTAGCATCTGTGGCAGCTCTTGAGGCATACCCATTGGTCAATTCGTCCTGGTCAGAAGAAGGCGTGAGAATTTTCAATGCCATCAATATCGGCATGGCCGTATCGATGGGCGAAGATGGCTTGATTGTTCCGGTCATTCGTAATGCTGATAATCTCTCGCTGCTTGGCGTTGCCCGTATTGTCAATGATCTGGCGAACAGGGCTCGGGCAAAAAAACTTCAGCCAGACGAAGTAAAGGGCGGCACCTTCACCATCACAAATCATGGCGTCACCGGATCATTATTTGCCACCCCCATCATCAACCAGCCTCAATGCGCCATCCTTGGGGTGGGTGTCATTCAAAAACGCCCGGTGGTGATCAGCGATGCAAATTGGGGTGATATGCTGGCAATCCGCACGATGATGTATCTGTCGCTGACCTTCGATCACCGCATTATCGATGGTGCCATCGCGGATACCTTCCTCGCCAAGGTGGTAGAAACCTTACGCGATTGGTCATAATCCGGGATGTTAATCAAATCAGGACGAGGGTTGTTAATAATAAGATGATCGAGTAAAAACCTGTTAAGGAGCTCGTATGGAAAATTATGATGTGATTGTTATAGGTGCCGGACCGGCAGGTTATGTCTGTGCGATCCGCGCTTCCCAATTGGGATTGAAAACTGCAATCGTCGATAAGCAGTGGCTGGGTGGGGTGTGCTTAAATGTCGGTTGCATACCATCGAAGGCACTGCTCAGGAACGCTGATATTGCCCATATCCTGCGTGAGCGTGGGAATGAGTTCGGATTTTCCTTCGACAATCTCAACCTGGATTACGATGTAGCAGTTAAGCGCAGCCGCCAGGTTTCTGATCGCCTGACCAAGGGCGTTGGCTTCTTGATGAAAAAGAACAACATCGCCGTACACATGGGACTGGCAAAACTCACTGCCAAAGATTCGGTAACAGTCAGGGACACTGAAGGAAAGACCACTGAGCTAGTGGCAAAAAATATTGTCATCGCCACCGGTGCCACCACCATGGTGCCCCCGTCCTGGAAAGTGGATGGGAAAAAGATCGTCACCTACCTAGAAGCTATCTTGCAACCTAATTTACCTAAGTCTGCCATCATTATCGGTGCGGGAGCCATCGGGGTGGAGTTCGCCACCATCTGGAATTCATATGGCGTGCCGGTAACCCTGGTCGAGATGCTGCCGCGCCTGGTTCCCCTGGAGGACGAGGAAGTCAGCACTGAGCTTGCGAAGGCATTTGCGAAGCGAAAGATTAATGTCATGGTTGGTCACCGGGTTGAATCCCTGGAAGCCAGTGAAAATGAGATTACCCTCAAGGCTTCCGGAGAAAAAGGCCCTGTCACCTTGAAAGCCGAGCAAGCCCTGGTGGCAATCGGTTTTCGACCTAACTCTCGAGAGCTTGGGCTTGAACAACTTGGGGTAAAAATCTCCGATAAGGGTGCCATAGAGATCGACGAGCGCATGGCTACTAATGTGCCGGGGATCTGGGCCATTGGTGATGTAACTGCCAAACTGATGCTGGCACATGTAGGCTCTGCCCAGGGGATCATCTGTGCCGAGAATATCGCCGGGGTGGAGACAATCCAGCTCAACTACGAGATGATGCCCCGCGCCACTTACTGCCAACCTCAAGTTGCTTCTTTCGGCCTCACCGAGGCCCAGGCTAAAGAGCGCGGGTTGGAGATCAAGGTTGGCAAATTTCCCTTCCAGGCAAATGGCAAAGCCCTGGGATTGGGAGATTATACCGGCTGGGTCAAGATCATCAGGGACACAAAATATGGTGAAATCCTGGGCACACACATGATCGGCCCGGAAGTAACCGAGTTATTGCCCGAGCTGACCATCGCCCAGATGATGGAGCTTACCACTGCCGAGATTGCCCGTAATGTCCACGCGCACCCTACCCTGAGCGAGACTTTAATGGAAGCAGCTCATGCCGCGGAGGGTCACGCCATCCATATATAGTGAAAAACCATAATTGGGCCGTCGAACAGGGCTGCTGACAAATAGCAGCCCTGTTCGACTATGATATACTTTTCCTATTCTCGCAAGTTTAGTAACACATCGAATAGTGAATGAGTGTGATTTCCACTGCCGGAAAAATTCACTTGCTTGCTACCTATGCTGGAGACTGATTATATGCGATGAAAAAAGTACGTATTTTACTAGCCGATGACCACACCATCCTAAGAGAAGGCATTCGGTCCTTGCTGGAAGATGAGCCTGACATGCTCGTGGTGGGTGAAGCTGAAGATGGTCGCACGGCGGTAAAACTAGCCTGCCAGTTATTAGCTGATGTGGTCTTGATGGATATCGCCATGCCGTTATTGAACGGGCTCGAAGCCACGCGTCAGATCAGGCATGACTGCCCGCAGGTGAAAGTATTGATCCTTACCATGCACGATAATGAGGAATATATCCGCCAATCGCTGGCATCCGGCGCCATGGGATATATACTGAAAGATGCAACAGCCCATGAGCTGCTGGATGCAATCCATACCGTCCATCGCGGAGAAGCCGTCCTGTCGCCGGCTATCACCCGCCTGGTGATCGAAAATTACCTGCGCTGGGGCGACCTGCAGAAGGATGACCCTTCCGATGGCTTGAGCCCTCGTGAGCGTGAAGTTCTGCAGTTGATCGCAGAAGGTTATACTAGCAAGCAAATCTCCGAAATCCTGTGCATTTCGATAAAAACCGTTCAGGCGCACAGGTCAAACCTGATGGCAAAACTCAACTTGCATGACCGTGCTGACCTGATAAAGTACGCAATCCAGCGCAAGATCATCGATCTGTGACCGATTAAGGTGCTTGCTCCAGCAAAATCAGGCATCGAATGGATTGCATCAGGCGGGATTTCATGTATACTCTTAATGTGAGATTTGTCACAATATAGGGTAGCACCCTGTACCCCTTTAAACACCAGCTCAATATGAGGAGGCTTTATGCGATATTTTTCGTTAAAGCGATTCGGAATGCTTACGTTGCTGGTCATTGCGGCGGGGTTATTAATATTCATCGCTACACACGCTCACGCCCATCCACCTACACTACCCAAACAACCGGATAAATCCGCCTCTCCCAATTGGTCACTGGCTGAAGCTGTGTCCTTTTCACCGGCTCTGGCGATCACCCCTCCACCGGCTGCCCAGGAACCCTGCTTAAGCTGCCATATCCTGGGGGAGAACAAAGGCATATGGACTCCGCTTGCCCGCTGGATCCTGTTTGGGGGGATGGGTTTAATCTTCATCCTGGGCGTATATCGCAGCGCCAGCACCTGGGTGACGCGCTCGCCATGGAAATCCTTCACCAACCGGGCTGTTGGTTGGGTGGATGAGCGCTACAGGATCTCCGAACCACTCAGTAAAATCCTTAAGAAACCTGTGCCCAAATATGCCCTGCACTGGTGGTATTGCTTAGGTGGTATAACGGCATTCCTCTTTGTGGTCCAAGGGATTACGGGTATTCTGCTGGCTTTCTACTATAAACCAACACCCGAGGCAGCCTATGCCAGTATCCAGTATATTGAGTCTCAGGTGTACTTGGGCGCTGCTATCCGGGCAATCCACCACTGGTGCGCCAATGGCATGATCGTGATGTGCGTCGCACACATGTCGCGGGTTTTTATCATGGGAGCGTATAAACAGCCACGTGAACTGAACTGGGTATCAGGAGTGGTGCTCTTGATCCTCACCCTGGTATTCGGTTTCACGGGCTACCTGCTACCCTGGGACCAGAGAGCGTTTTGGGCCACTACAGTTGGCTCCGAGATCGCCGGTGGAGTGCCCGCCATCGGAAATCTAGCTTTGGTGTTCCTGCGGGTGGGCTGGAATGTAACCGGGGAAACACTCAGCCGCTTTTATGGCTTGCACGTGATCATCGTCCCCCTGGCGACAGTCGCGTTCATGGGGGCACATTTCCTGATGGTTCGCCGCCAGGGCGTTGCCAAGCCCCTGTGATAAATATGGAGAATGACTATGTCTGACATCGAACACAAAAGCGAAGATACCATTCCCTTTTTCCCAGACCATGTGCGAACAGAATTCTTTGTAGTGTTAGGGATCCTGGCCATTGTGGTAATCATTGCTATTGCCGGCCTGATCAAGCCTGTGGGGCTGGAGGAACCCGCCGATCCGTTGAATACGCCATTACATGTCAAGCCCGAATGGTACTTCTTATCTCTATACCAAATCCTGAAAAAGATTCCTGCCATGGTATTGGGAATCCAGGGGAAAACCATTGGGGTGATGCTGCCTATCCTGCTTTTAGGGTTGATCCTTATCTGGCCATTCCTAGATCACAAACCGGATAAATCCAGGAGAGTGTACTGGGTGCGAATGGCGTTGGTAGTTTTCACCATCATCTTCATCATTGCTCTGACCATCTGGGGAGAAGTGAGTTAATCATGAGCCCAATCACCCGACGCGAATTCGTGAATTTACTGAACAAAGGTTTGATTGCTACCGGAACTGCTGCCGTTTTTGCACCTGTCATTGCTTACCTGTTTCCCAGCGAACTGCAAGAAACCCCATCAGAGCCGGTTCTGGTGTGCAAAGTCGATGAGCTTCCTGAAGGTGAGAGCAAGACAATCAATTATGGGCGCTATCCCGCACTGGTGATCCATACTCCCCAGGGCTTACGGGCTTTTTCAGCAGTATGTACCCATTTCGCGTGCATCGTCAAGTGGGACATCGACAAAGGGTCAATCTATTGCCCGTGCCATGATGGATATTTTGACCCTCTTGATGGTCATGTTACAGCAGGGCCTCCGCCGACCAGCCTGCCTTCCATTCCTGTCAAAGTTGTCAATGATGAAATCTACATCGGAGGTACTGCATGACTGCCCAGGTTACCACTCCTGCCTCAATGAAAAACTTCCTCAATAACCTGTCCACAGCTCTGAAAACGACCTGGCAGGCTACCCGCACTGGCCTACAAAAATCCAGTCCGCGCTTGCGTGATTTCATCATCCACGCGGTGATCCAGCGCCGCACCCTGAAGATACCTTATTCGGCAGTGATGCACATGCTCATTTATGTGGGCGTCACTATCCAGGTCATCGGCACCATCATCCTGCTGCTTAACATGCTGTTATTCTTCCCTTGGACCATCACTTTTCCACGCGGGACTGCTGACCTCATCTACGAGCTGGTGATGGATATCGCGGGGGCGATGATCCTGGCGGGGGTCTTCCTGGCTTTGATCAGGCGCCTGGTGCTCAGGCCCAAGACCCTGGAGAGCCGCTGGGATGATTATTATGTTCTCATTATGCTGGCACTCATTCCTCTGCTCGGCTTTACGATGGAAGCCACTCGTTTGCTTGCCACACAACCTGCCTGGGCTTCGTGGTCCCCTGTCGGCAACCTGGTCGCGCAACTCTATTCTAGCTGGGGAATGACTGCTGCCAGCGCTACCCAACTGCACGACGTTTTCTTTTGGGTGCACGCTGGTGTGGCACTTACCCTGGTAGCCAGCGTTCCTTTCACTAAATTACGCCATCTCGTATATATTCCGCTAAATGTTATCCTGCATCCATTACGCAAGATGGGCGCACTTGAAAAAATCGAGAATATCGATACGGTAGAGCTGCTGGGGGTGGGCAAAGTTACAGAGTTCACTTCTCAGCAGTTGCTATCCTTCGATGCCTGCGTGAATTGCGGGCGGTGCGAAGAAGCCTGCCCAGCCAATATCAGCGGCAACACCTACTCGCCCCGCCTGCTGATCCAGACTTTACACAAGACCATGGTCGAAACGCTGCAGAAACCCAGCGGTAAATCTCCTCAAGAGCTAATCTCAGCAGTATTCTCAGAAGCGTATCCCTGGCAATGCACCACCTGCGGAGCCTGTACGGTACGCTGCCCGGCCTTCGTCAACCCGGTGGATGAGATTGTCGACCTACGGCGCTACCAAGCACTCACCACAGGCAAGGTACCCAAGTCCATCGCCGATACCCTGCGTAATGTCGAGAGACAGGGGAATCCATGGGGAATTCCCGCCCAGGACCGCCTGAACTGGTCGGAGGGGCTCAACTTGCGCGAGCTTGTCCCGGGTGATGAGACCGACGTGCTGTATTTCGTCGGCTGTGCCTCGGCTTTCGATGACCGCAATAAGAAGGTAGCTCGCGCTTTTGTCCACCTGCTTCAGAGAGCCAGCGTGGATTTCGGCATCCTGGGTTTCGACGAGACATGCTGCGGCGAGACAGCCCGCCGTATGGGCAACGAGTATCTGTTCCAGGTCCTTGCCGAACAGAACCTGGAAGCGATGAGCAAGATAAAATTCAAGCGTATCGTCACACAATGCCCGCACTGTTTCAATACCTTGAAAAATGAGTATCCACAATTTGGAAGCAACTACAAGGTCCAACATTATACCGAGTTCTTAATCGAACTTAATTTGATGAGATCCATCAACCTCAATGGGAATGGGCGTGCTGAGCGCCTGGCCTACCATGATTCCTGCTACCTAGGCCGGTACAATCAGATTTACCAGGCACCCCGCCAGCTGCTGAAAGATGCTCAGCTACATCCCGTCGAGCTGCCACGGCACGGCGAGAATAGCTTCTGCTGCGGGGGTGGTGGCGGCCAGATGTGGCTCGAAACCGACCCGAACACACGCATTAACCACCGCCGGCTGGCGGAAGCTATGGAAGCCGGAGTGGACGTGGTAGCCACAGCCTGCCCATATTGCCTGTTCATGTTCGATGACGCCATCCGTTCCAAGGGAGTGGGTGATAAGGTGCAGGTGATGGATATTGCCGAGCTGTTGGAAAAGCAGCTTTCAGGGTAAGAAAACCAAAAGCAAGGAAGTGGAGGTATTTCCATGAGCACGTATTGGTCACTTAACACACATGGTGACCCCCTGGGAAAATTCCGCAGCTTCATCGAGCAAATCTGGGTGGAAGCCAACCTGGACGGCATGGTGGTAACCTTATTCAGCAACGGTGGTAGCCAATCAAGGCCACAATATATTAGCGAGGTCACCGCCATAGCCGATGTCAATCCATTCAAACCGCTCATGGAAGCCAATCTTGCCAGGTTCATCCCCGACGTGCTGCTTGAACACCCAAATGAGCGGATTGGAACGCTGCTTCGGCCATGCGAGCTGCGTGCCCTGATCGAGATAGCCAAGCATGCCTGCTTAAAAATGAACAATCTGCTTACCATCGTCGTGGATTGCCTGGGCACACTGCCAGCCGATGAGTACAAGTGGCGCCTGGACCGTTTAACAAACAAACCGATGCCGGAAGAGGATAATTCAGCCAAATCAGGTGACCGGCTGGCTCACGAAGCTTTGAAATTCGCCAGGCATGGAGGCATCATGCATTACCGTTTCCGTCCTGCCTGCCAGGTGTGCCGCTCGCCTGCCGCGCAAAATGCTGATATCAACATCCACGTGCTGGGGCTGCCAGTTCGACAGGTGATGCTGGTATCCAGTGATGAGCCTGGTGTTGCAAAGAGACTACATCTAGACCAATTAACCGATGGATTGGCTGAATACAGGCTCATCACATTACACGAACGCACCCTTTCAAAGATGAATGAACGTCACCAGAGGACGCTGGAACGAGTGAAAGAGAGCATTGCCAACCAGCTACCAGCCGATGTGGATGATCTCATTCATCACCTTGAAAACTGCGTGGACTGCCAGAGCTGCATGGACGCCTGCCCGATTTGCTCGGTTGTCAAACCTGTGCGCGATGAGCTAGGACACTATAACCGCTCAAGCATATTGCGCTGGCTGATCTCATGCGCCGGGTGCGGGATGTGCGAACAATCATGCCCCAACCAGCTATCAATAGGTACGTTTTTTACCCACATCCGCCAGCAGCTAGCTGATGAATGGCAGTACGTCTCCGGCAGGTCAGTGGAAGAATCTCTGCCCATAATTTAACCTTCATAAACACACTCCTTAAGGATTGCATAGGACAGACAGATCGATCCTGTGCAATTTTCTTTTTATAAGCCGATACCCTTCCCAAAATTTCCAATATAGAAAACTGGGAGAATTTATCTTGATATATACAATGATCTAATTATTCATAATTAAGAAATCCACAGAGATGAGATATTAGAATCGGAATTGTATTATTAAAAATTCAATTACAAACAATTATTCTTGTGAAAAGAAGAGAATGATTGCTCGATTTCGTTATGGTGATACTCGTTTTTAAAAAACGAAATGAAACGACTATACCGAGTAAAAAAAAATATTGAGATGGTAAGGTACAAAAACAACGTGCTCAGCGTATCCTGAATTAATGCCACTTTATACATAACGGTTAGAAAAGTATCTTCGATGGGCACAAGGTCAGCCTTCAGGGGGATAATTGTAAAGAATTGATGCGGTTTCCATGTGTCAGAACACCTGTCAGCTATGTCTCAAGTCTATACAGCTTACTGGGGAGGGGAAATCTTTCACAAAGCAGGATGCACAGGGACATTACACCACGTTTTTCGAGGTCGTATCAACAAAATACCATGAAAAAGATGAGTCATCTGGTAATGGTGAGTAATTACGTGCTTTACCGGCCCAAATCAGCCGGTATACGAACGTCTTTATTTCGTAAAAACTGAATGAAGAC
>CAYLPS010000017.1:0-52557 GCA_964385625.1 uncultured Anaerolineaceae bacterium
AATCACACCTATTTTAAAGTGACAAGAGGCCAACCTTTTGGGTCGGCCTCTTTTTCCACAATTCTCCTAAGCTATTCAAAACGAGTATGTATCTAGAAGCAACGTTTTTACATTCAAATGTTCGAATGTTCTTTTATTCACACCGTGCTACCGGTGAACATGAATCCATTCACCTTCAGCGCCGGGATATGGCTGCTGATGCCTCCAAACTCTCCCACGATCAGGTGCGCCTCTTTTCCCACGGCCTCCACATTATCCAGCGCCTTGACATAAGACATGGTAAAACGCAGGTTCTTCACCGGGAAGGTGAGCTCGCCATTCTCGATCATGAACACCCCATCCCGGGTCATGCCGGTCATCACGCACTCACGGGGGTGAACAATGCGCGTGTACCAGAAGCGGTTGATATACAAACCCTTTTCCGTAGATGCAATCATGTCTTGAACGCTCTTATCACCCGGGGCCATGAACAGGTTCAAGGCCAACGGCCCAAAACCGCGAAAATTGATCGGAGGTGCGTGCCCGGTGCTGGGCTTGCCCATCTTGGCGCCGGTATACCGATCATATACCGGGCCCATCACCACGCCCTGCCTGACGATATCCACACGTTGTTTTGGGACGCCCTCAAAATCGAAGGGTAGCGGGGAGCCGCTTGTATCCAGCCCATCATCCCAGATGCTCACCTGGGGACTCATCAGCTGCTGCCCAATGCGGTCATTCATCCAGGATCGCCCCTCATTCACCGCCTGGGCGCTCATTCCCGAGAAGTTCAGGCTGCCCAACAGGTCTTCGGTGACGTAATGCTCAAGTACCACGGTATATTCACCAGGATCGATCTTGACCGGGTTATGGCCTCTCATGGCGGCATCGATGGCCTGCTTTCCCAGGCTTTCTGCATCCAGGTCGGCCACTTTCCAGGCTGATTCCTGGGCCCGCCCGGATGAATCGTTACTCATCACCACGGTTTGAAAATCTGCATTGGTCTGGGTATGGTAGGTAAATACTCCCTGCGAATTTGCCACCACCAGCTCTCCCGAGCCGGTGGTTATGGCTCCAGAAGCATTCAAACCCTTTTCGGCAGCCAGCTTGCAGACGATCTCCACCGCCCGTGCTCTTTTTTCAGGAGAGTATGAGGCAGTGGCGTCATCCCAGGATGCCACCCGATTATAGGTTTGAGGCGCAGGTAAGCCGGGATAGTTGGGGTCGGGTGGGCTGGCCTTGGCATTAGCCCTAGCGTGTTCTACCAGCTCCTCCAGGCCAGCTTCATCCAGACGGTTGGTGGAGGCAGTGCCGATTTGCTTGCCAATGAAGAAACGCAGGGTGACCTCTGTATCTCGTTCAGCCACGTTCTGGTGAATAATATTATTGGCGAAGCGGGTGAGGGCAGAATCATTGGTCATCACGTTGATTTCCGCCGGATTACCCTGGCAGCGTTTCAAGATAGTATCTGTTATCTTGTGTGCGTCTTTTTCTTCTATCATGGTATCTCCTTAATCGATCCTATCCTTACTTTAATACCCCAACCTTAACATTGCGAAAACGTGCCGGGGCTGCTCCATGTCCAGTGTGGGCCACCTGTGCTGGCTGGCCCTTACCGCAATTGGGTGTGCCCCACATCACCCAATGGTCGGCATTACACACCGCATCACAACTGTTCCAAAACTCGGGGGTGATGCCCGTATAGGTGCAATTGCGCAGCAAGCGTCCCATCTTGCCATGCTTGATCTCGTAACCGATTTCAGTGCCAAATTGGAAGTTGTAACGCCGGTCATCGATCGACCACGAACGATTCGATTCCATATAGATACCATCTTCCGTGTCAGCCACCAGGTTGTCGAAATTCCAGGTTCCCGGCTCCAGGCTGACGTTGACCATGCGTATAATGGGAATACGGTTCCAGCCAGACGCCCGCATGCAGGCATTGGAGGTTCTCCCCAACTTGGCGGCCGTCTCCCGGGACATTAAGTAGCCCACAAATAAGCCATCCTTTACCAATGGCGTCGATTGAGCCGGCACCCCTTCGTCATCCCATCCGAATGTGCCCAAACCGAGAGGCCGTACACTGTCAGCAGTCAGGTTGACCACCGCTGAACCATAGCGAAAGTTGCCCAGCTTTTCGGTCGTCAGGAAAGACGTACCCGCGTAGGCAGCTTCACTGCCAAAGACCCGGTCCAGCTCGGTAGGATGTCCGCACGATTCGTGTACCTGCAAGGCCAGCTGCGAGCCTCCCAGGATGAGGGTGGTGGTGATGTTGCTCGGGCAGGGGTCAGCAGTCAGCAAGGCCACCGCTTCGCTGGCAACGCGCTGCGCATTTCCGGGCAGATCCCAACCCAGCAGCTCTTCCCAGCCGCCGGTTACTTGCTGGCGGGCAAAAGCATTGGGATAGGAACGCACCTGGATCTCCGTGCCGCCCACGGCGGTAGCCTGGATGCCACCCCCGGTTTCGAGCAGGGTTTGCTCTGTGTAAGCACCCTCGCTATTGGCGAACAGCTTGTGCTCCTTTTGGGCGGTGACGTGCGCCCGGTGGGTGCGTACACCCTGAACTTTACCCATCTCTGCATCGGCGTTCATCAGCAACGTCAGTTTATCCTCCAGCGCGACAGAAAAAGGATCTATTTCATACGGCGTTTGGTAGGTGCCCTGGCTGGTTACAGCCGGGCCAAGGTCCACCTTCTCCCCGCTAACCAGTTGTGAGGCCCTGGCAATTTCCACAGCATGTTCAGTGATCTGGTCGACTTCAGCGTTGGTCAGGTCGCGGCTGGAAGCAAACCCCCAGGCGCCATCCAGCAAAACTCGCACGCCCATGCCCTGTGTTTCAGAGGAGCTCAATCCTTCAACGACCCCATCTTTCACCGAGATACCTTCCGTGCGGTGTTCCACCATGCGTACATCGGCATATTGTGCCCCGCGCCTTTCAGCCAGGTCTAGGGCACGCATCATTAATTCCTTCAAGGAGACCTCCATTTCTTTGTTTTCATTGATAACTGTTGATATGTATTATCCAAAACGCTCTTCATTCCACACATCTGCTTCGTTGTGGTATCCGGCCTGCTCCCAAAAACCTGGCTGGTCGGAGGCCAAAAACTCCAACGCTCTCAGCCACTTGGCGCCCTTCCAAAAATAAGGGGTAAACAGGTCGCTGCGACCCGGAATAAACCCAACCACACCCCGCAAGGGCGCGCCATGCTCAGGGGTGATGGGTTGGCCGTCGTAATGAGTGGCTAATAGAAAATTATCTGCCAAAACCACTCCAATTGGCAAGTTCGAGGTAAAGCCGTACTCGGCATGCTGCAGTACAAATCTTGCGCCTAGCTTGAGCCTGATCAAACCCAGCTCAACCAGCGCGCGCACCGACACGCCTTCCCAGGTTGTGTCCACCTTGCTCCAGCGCGTCACACAGTGAATGTCCATGGTCAGGCTGGTGCGAGGCAGCTGGCAGAACTCTTCCCAGCTCCATGAGCGTTCTTCTTCCACCTGCCCCCAAACCCTGAAATTCCATCTGTTGGGGTCAAAAACCGGCACAGGCCCATAATGCAACACGGGGAATTTTTGAGTGAGCAATTGGCCGGGTGGCAAGCGCCCTTGCTGCTTACTTTGCTCTTCCAGGTCTCTACGTTTGAACATCACTCATCATCTCTATGCTTATCTTGGGTCAGTTTAAAGGGTCAAACTCTCTCCGGGTTTCATCACGTGCACGTTCACGCCCAGCCTGCCCACACGTTCAGCCCACTTACCCGCATCCTGTGCGATCAGCTCCCACGTGTTGTAGTGAATGGGAATAACATGCTTAGGCTTGATCAGCTCGACTGCGCGGTAAGCATCATCCGGGCCCATGGTGTAGTTATCTCCAATGGGCAGAAAGGCGATATCGATGCCTTCCTGGCCGATCAGCTTCATATCTGAAAATAAGCCTGTGTCGCCGGAAATATAAACTTTCATACCATCCTTAGGTGTGATCAAGAAGCCGGCCGCGGTGCCACCATTGGTGCCATCCGGCAGGCCAGAGCCATGCATGGCGAAGGTCAGCTTAACCTTCCCAAATGGCCACTCGTGGCTTCCCCCGATGTGTTGACCATGGGTCTTTTCCACACCCTGCTTCCCCAGCCATTCAGCGATCTCGAAATTACTGATCACCATTGCCCCGGTGCGTTTGGCAATGGCAACAGTATCACCCACGTGGTCATAATGACCATGGGTCACCAGGATGAAATCCGCACTTACATCCTGAGCTTTTGCAGAGGCAGCCGGGTTATCCGTGAAATAAGGGTCAACCAGCAGCTTGTACCCACCTACTTCCAAACCCAATGTTGAATGACCATACCAGATAATCTTGACAGTCATATCTATCCTCCTTCTGATCCAGTAGATTTATCGATTGTAATTATAAAACCAACGAAGCTTTTTATTGGCATACTCGATGAAACTGGTATGATGATCAAACTTGCCCATCCTCCCCGCAAGCTGGACTAAGTATACACCTTGAAGCTGAATGGCAGGTAAGAAGATTGGTTGCCTCACCACCCATGCTATAATCTCGCCATGCCCACAACCCAAAATCCGAGCCGCTAGAAAAATATTAGCGTGAAAGACCGATGGGCGCGGCATCATGAAGGGAAATAATAAGGGGAATCATCGTCGATAGACTGACCAATGGAATAAGGAGTGATACTACATGGAAATATCAGAGCTCATTCATCCGGGCATGACCCGGGAAGATAATTTTCCCGTTGCAATGGAGAACAGTGCTATTCACCTTGGCAGTGGCTCCTCGCGTGTGTTGGCCACACCGTGGATGATTGCTTTCATGGAGCGAGTCTCGCACCAGCTGCTAACCTGTTGCCTGCCGAACGGTTCATCCAGCGTGGGCACCCACCTGGATGTGCGCCATTTAGCACCCACTCCTGTTGGGGCTACGATCCACGTGAAAACCGAAGTGCTTTCAGTGGAAGGAAATCATGTTTATTTTTCGGTGGAAGCCTGGGATGATTGGGATAAGATTGGTGAGGGTAAACACGAGCGAGTGGTAATCGACGAAGAGCGATTCTTACGCCGTGTTGAAAAGAAGATGGCAGGTCGATAGGCAACCGAATTACTGGATCTTCGTCCTTTTTCCTCCTGCCCTCCTTAACAAGGCAGCATAGATCCCCAATCCAATCCCGCCGGCCAACAGCGCTCCCCCAATAAGTCCCATGATGGGGCTCTTCTGCGGAGTCTGCGGGAAAATTTCGGATTGAACTTCAAGCTCTGAGTTGGCCTGCGCACCAAAAGCGATCTCGGATGTTTGCCCGGCTTGCAGCTGCAGTGATTTATTAAGCTCGGTGGTGCGGTTATAGCCCTTGGGAGCAGCCACACTGATCAGATATTCCCCCTGTTGTAGCTGTTCAAAGCAAGTGTAGCCCCTCTCTTGGGGAGTAGGCTCGACAATGGTTGTATCATTGCCTCCGGTGGGGGTGTTTGCAGTCAGCGAAACAGTTCCCAGCCGGTTGCTTACACTGATCTCACCGCCGGGGATGGAGGGCTCGCTTTCCTGGCGCATGGCGTCTCCATTGATATCATTATAGAGCAGCACGCATAGAACCCCCCAGCCAGGTGAAGCTGTTGGAGAAGGGGTAAGCACAGGTTGGGTTGGAATTTGCCCCTCTGTAGGCCTGTTTCCTGATGGTCCTGCATATCCAAGCAGATAGGCCTGGCCAGGGATAATAATATCATTGGTGATGAGTGGATTTAGTTTGCGGAATTCATCTATGTCAAGGTTATATCTCGCTGAGATCGACCAAACAGAATCATTTTCTTGGGCAATGTAAATGATTCTGCCATCGGGGCCTGGCGTGGGTGTCGGTGGATAAGTATATTGTGCCAGCGGCGCAGCCACGGTACGATAGCTTTGAAAATATATGAATAGTAGTACAGCAATGAGGCCTGCACTCAGGTAGATGCGCTTATTCATTACGGAGAAGAATTATACTTGATATGGATATTCCCGTTTAACCCCTTTGAGCCGTAAACGCACAGCTCCATCGGGGCATAGAAAATCGATCTCGGTCGGCTCATTGGCGCCCAGGCAGCGTAAATCACCATCGCAGCGTAATACTTCCATGGCAGGGAATATCTTGATAAACGACGTGGGGCAAAATCCGGCTGGAGTCCCATAATCACAATCGAAAGTATCACCTGGCTCCAGGCCTAAGCGGCACTCTTCAGCCGTGTTATTCACACCCACTTTCAGCACTTCTATCGTAAAATGCCAATCTTTTGTATACCATTTCTTCATTGCCAAATCTTCTGCTTGCATGAGATGGATCAATAATAGATAATTTCATTATACGCCTAAAGGATCATAAAATTATTCCATACTCCAACTGAGTAAAGGAAAGGAATATAGAGAAAATCACCACAGGATTCGCCGGAGAAGGTACGCGGAATGTAGTGCTTGATAGATTTGAAACAAGCAATGGTTGATATAATATATACACCAGTTAAATTGTTATATTAATGCTGACATTTGCCTTTTTTGTTCTTTAATAAATATAGGAAATTCAAATATTAATCGATATTCTACTGACCATCCAACCCATTGAATCATCTAAGGAGAGTGATCTATGCTTTACGGATATGCGGGAAAGATTCTACACGTAGACCTGAGTAGAGGCAAAATCACCACCGAGCAGCCCACTGAAGAATTTTATAAAACCTATATTGGCGGCAGTGCCATGGGAACTTATTATTTGTTTAAGAACACTCCCGCGAGAGCCGATCCATTAGGCCCTGAAAATACGCTCACCATGATGATCTCTGCCACTACAGGCGTTTCCATTAGTGGGAACAGCCGTATGACAGCCACTGCCAAAAGCCCGCTCACCGGCCTGATCGGTGACAGCCAGGTGGGCGGTTTCTTTCCCGCTGAGATGAAGTTTTCAGGATATGATGGCATTGTATTCAAGGGTAAATCTCCAAAACCAGTGTATCTATGGATTCATGATGGACAGGCTGAACTAAGAGATGCTACACATCTATGGGGAAAAATAACCGGTGAGGTTGAAAAAATCATACGGGAAGAACTTGGCGATCCCAAGATCGAAGTTGCCCAGATTGGCCCGGCAGGAGAAAAGCTCACCCGTTATGCTGCTATCATGAACATGTCCAACCGGGCAAATGGGCGCACCGGCATGGGCGCCGTGATGGGCAGCAAGAATTTAAAAGCTATTGCCGTCCGTGGCCACCAGAGGATAAACACCGCCGATCCGGCTGCCATCACCAAACTTGCCCGTTTAGCCCCCAAACGCGTCCAAGACATCGATGACATGAAGGGTTTGCAGGATTTTGGCACCGCTTCAGTACTGAACTATCAAAACACATCCGGCGGGTTACCCACCCGTAACTACACAAGCGGTACTTTCGAATTGGCTGAAGACATCTCAGGCGAAACCATGTCAGAAACAATCCTTAAATCGAACGATACATGTTATGCCTGCGTTGTCCGTTGCAAGCGCGTCGTGGAAACCGAATATAGAAACGAGCATGTTGATCCTCATTATGGGGGCCCAGAATATGAAACGCTATCCACATTTGGCGCATATTGTGCGATAGGCGATCTGAACGCCATTTCACTGGCCAACCAGATATGTGACCAACATGGCCTGGATACGATTGCCTGTGGGGCAACCATTGCTTTTGCAATGGATTGTTTTGAGCACGGCTACCTCACTCTAGAGGACACTGGTGGGATTGACTTGCGTTTTGGAAATGCTGATGCCATGCTGGCAATCCTGAATAAAATCGCCAGGCGCGAGGGGTTAGGAGACTTATTAGCGTATGGGTCTGCGTATGCAGCCAAAAAAATCGGAAAAGGAGCTGAGGATTTAGTGGTTGCGGTAAAAAATCACGAGCTGCCAGCCCACATGCCACAGGTTAAACGCAGCCTGGCATTAATCTACGCGGTCAATCCTTTTGGCGCTGACCACCAATCACACGAACATGATCCTTCATACACACCCGATACTGCATCCTATAACCTGGAACGCATGGCGGAAATTGGCCTGACGAATCCCATGTCAGACCGGGTGCTAAATCGCGAGAAAGTAAAAATGGCGTTGACCACCGAATGGGATTACTGCTTTTTAGATACAGCCCAGCTTTGCCAGTTTGTTTTTGGCCCGGCCTGGCAAGTATACGGTCCTAATGAGCAAGCCGAGCTCATGCGCGCCACTACCGGTTGGGATTGGACAGTCGCCGATCTTTTAAAGGTCGGTGAGCGCCGCTTGAATATGCTACGTGCCTTCAATGCCCGGGAGGGTGTGGGTCGAGAAATGGATACCCTTCCAAAGCGTATATATGACGAGCCACTCAAAGGCGGTGCATCTGATGGCGTGGCTGTCACCCGACAGGAAGTGGAAGATGCCCTGGATATATATTATGAGATGTGTGGCTGGGATGTTGCCACCGGTAAACCCACCCGGGCTAAGCTGGAAGAACTAGGTCTTGGTTGGATGGCGACATAAAAAATCATGTCATTTCAATGGATTTCACCAGCCCGGAGGAGAGCGTTACAACCTGCCTTCGGGCTGGTGCTAATAAATAAGCGTACTTTCGCATTAAAAGTTTAGGGTTAAAAAATGCAAGTCAAACTATATGCATCATTACGTCAGTCAGCGGGTGTAAAAATGCTGGAAGTTGACATCCAGCCAGGCAGTACTATACGGGAGGTTCTGGTGGAAGTTACCCGGCGCCACCCCATCCTGGAAAAATCCATCTGGGATGGTGAAGGCATATTATCAAGAAATGCCCACGTGTTTATCAACAGTGAAAATATTCATCATCTGAGCGGCCTGGATACTCCGGTTCAAATGGATGATCATGTGGATATATTTCCTCCACTGGTGGGTGGATAGAAAAATTAATCTCATTATTTCTAGGGGATTTTTATTTGGGCCAGGGCGATGATTGCTAACAAGTTGAATATAATGGCAGCCACGGCATTCGCGGTAATCCCGGGGAGGATAGCCCAGGTGAACAGCCAGGGTGCCACCAGATCACCCACTGCTCTTCCAATTGCCAGCAGCGACATGTGCGAGGCTAACATGGTTGCTCGTGAACCAGGCAGAATTTCGCTCACCAACGGAATTCCACTCACAATGGTGAATTCAAAGGTAATGTAAAACAGGAACAGGCTTATCATTGCACCAGCCAGCCAGCGACCCAGGAAAAGCAGTGCCAGGCTCGAAAGGCAGTTTCCCACCAGGCCAATTGCAATAGCCTTGCGTTTGCCAATTCGATCGGTAAATGCTGTCACCAGGGTTTCACCACCCAGCTCGGCGATGCCGATCATCAGCGCGGTAGCCCCTAAAAAGCTGATGCTGAGGGCAAAGGATTGCTCCACCCAGACCCCGTACACTAAAGTAACCGTCTCGTTGGCAGCCGTGTACAGTGCAGCCATGACCAGTGCCGCGATGGCTGGCGGATAGGTGAACACTGCGCGAAAATTGCTCCAAAAGCCTGTCGTTCCCACTTGCCGTGCCGGATCTTTGGGAAGCATCCATATGAGTGCGAGAACTGTCAGCCCACCTAAAAAGGCAATCAGTGGGAAAGGCGCCAGCCAGCCGTTTCGGGCGATGATCAAGCCCACCGCCGAAACTCCAAAGATCGCGCTCAATGACCAGGAGAATTCCGTGATACCCAATACCCGGCCTCGCTTTTCGTAGGGCACCTGGTCTCCCAGGTATGCTTGCATGGATGGCACGAAGATCAGGTAGCCTATGAACGCCAGGCTTAGCGTCAGGAAAAAGACCGGGAATGTCGGCCAGATGACGATCAGGCAGATGGCAATCGTATAGATCATCGTGCCCACCACCATGCCCGTTTTTCTACCCTTGCTGTCGGCGACTGATGCCAGGAAAGGTCCGCCCACTCCAATAGCAGAACGTACGGTGATGGCATACGAGATGGTCTGCAAGTCAACCCCCAATCCCTTGGCAATCACCGACAGAAACGGGTAAATCGAACGGTAAAAGGTATTGAAGATTAACCGCCCGATCACAAATACGCTGAGCTGGAAATTAAGCTTACGTTTTATTTTTTCACTGCCAGCAACCGCGACTTGTCTCATGTTACTGTCATCACCATGTTTTTTATGTCAAACATCCATGCCACATGCCAGAGTTGTGGCGAAGTGACACAAATTCTCACCAGGCTTCTATTAGCTGCAATGCCAGGCACCACTCGTCTACTCTTGAGTTTCCTGGCAATTATCAGTCGCAAGTGGCAGCCAGATGCAAAAAGTTGTACCCTGCCCAACCAGCGAATTAACTTCGATCCTGCCCCCGTGATTGCGAACGATCCAATAGGCGATGGACAAGCCTAATCCGAAACCTTTGCCATCTTTTTGTCGGGTTCGCGATTTCTCTCCACGATAGAATCGCTCGAAGATATGGGGTAGATCTTCGGGGGGGATGCCCGGACCATTATCGGTCACCGTGAGTTGGGCCATCTCAGAGACCTTTCCCAGGCCAACCAACACCTCACCGCCCTTTGGGGTATAGTTGATCGAATTCCCGATAAGGTTAACAATCACCTGCTTCAAGCGGTCACGATCGCCACACACAAGTACCTGGTCAATATCACCCAGGTTCAACTTTATCCTGTCGCGTGCCAGCACTTGCATCTGGTTCATCACTTCCAGCAGCAGCGTATCCAATTCAACCGTTTCATGTGCCATGGGGATTTTTCCTGACTCTGCCTGGGCAAGCAAAAGCAGGTCACCCACCATGCGGGTCAATCTATCCACCTCATCCTCGATGGTTTCCAGTGATTCTTCATCGAATTCCTTGATTTTGCGCATCAACCCCACATTGCCTTTGATCACCGTCAGGGGGGTGCGTAGCTCATGCCCCACGTCAGCCAAAAAACGCCTTTGGGTGGAAAACAGGTTCTCTAGGCGGCTTAATGTCTGGTTAAATGCCGTCACAAGCTGACCAACTTCATCTTTGGAAGAGCCGGTGTAGGGGATGCGTCGAGACAGGTCATCAGCACTGGTGATCTGTAATGCGGTTTTGGTCACATTATCCAGAGGATGCAATGCCTGGCGGCTGCTGAACCAGGCTGCCAGGCCAGCCGCCACGATGGCGATTGCTGTACCGATAATCAGCACTTCCAGCAATGTTTGCTGGGTGGCGTTCACCACATCCATGCGTGTGCCAACCTGCAGGATACCCTCGATGTGAGTTCCCTTACCAGCCACCAAAGGAACCGTCAATACCCGTAAACGGGCCCCTCCCCGCGTCACATCGCCCCACACTGGCATCGGGCTATGTAATGTAATCGAATCCAGCGGGCTGTTGAGCACGCGAATATTTTGGGAGGCTGCAATCAGGTTATTGTTGTTGCTCCATACCTGAACAAAGACATTTTCCGGTAAGTCCAACTGAGATAGTGAGATGGTCAGGTCTCCTGCACTATCGAAATGCATACTGGAATACACAGTCTGCGCTAGGGTTTGCAGGGAATCATCCAGCTGATTCGTGACCGTTAAGCTTACCGAATAGTATACGGCAATGCCAAACAATAGCAAAATGCCCCCTACTATGGATGTGTATAGTAAGGTAAGCCGGCTCCGTAGAGACATGAGTTTATTTTACGATGGTTCGCGTAAAACGTACCCCATACCGCGAACAGTATGTAAGAGTCGTTGCTCTCCTTGTAGCTCGAGCTTTTGGCGTAAATATCGTATATATACCTCGATAATATTGCTTTCTCCGCCAAAATCGTATCCCCATACCCGGTCAAAGATCATCTCTCGGGTCAATACCTGGCGTGGGTGGCGTAAAAATAGTTCCAACAGCTCGTATTCTTTTGCCGTTAGTGAAATCACACGGTCGCCGCGAGAAGCCTGTCGTGTTCCGGTATCCAGGATCAGGTCGGCGAAGCGTAGCACCTGGGGGCGGCTGGGTTGGGCACGGCGCAGCAATGCGCGAATCCTTGCCAGCAGCTCATCCAGGTTGAACGGTTTAACCATATAATCATCGGCACCAACATCAAGCCCCATCACACGGTCATTGACTGAATCTTTGGCAGTCAGGATCAGGATAGGGACTGGCCCGCCAGCTCTAAGTCGCCGGCAGACCTCCAGCCCGTCAATTCCAGGTAGCATAATGTCCAAAACAACCAGGTCAGGTGGGTTATCACGTGCTGATGCCAGGCCTGAATGTCCATCGATAGCAGTATCTACCTGATAACCTTCATAGGCCAGGCCGCGGCGCAAGAACCGAAGGATGGCCTCATCGTCTTCAATAATTAGAATTCGTGCGCTCATAATCCCTCCGTGATTCTAATATACCACAGCGCGACTAAAAACACAAAAGGAGAAAATGGTTTTCCCAGAAGCGGATCCGCTTCCGGGAAAACCAGATATATTATTATTCGATTTCAACGACCGCGCCAGCAGCTTCCAGCTTGGCCTTGGCATCAGTGGCAGCCTCTTTGCTCACGCTCTCAAGCACTTTAGAGTCAGCAGTCTCGGCGACATCCTTGGCCTCCTTCAACCCCAGGCTGGTCAATTGCCGGATGACCTTGATAACCTCAATCTTCTTAGCGCCGGGGTCTTTAATGACCACATTGAATTCGGTCTTTTCTTCCACAGGCTCAGCCGCGGCAACGGCGGCTGAAGGGACAGCGGCAACGGCGACAGGGGCCGCAGCAGAAACTCCCCACTTATCTTCGAGTTTCTTCACTAATTCAGCGGCTTCGAGAACGGTGAGGGTGCTTAATTCCTCAACCAGTTTGTCAATATCAGACATTTTATTAGCTCCTTATATGAATAATTTTCGTTAATTCCAATTTTTCTAAATTGCCTATCATTCCAGGCATTGATGGATCTCCCAATGAATGGTATATCTACGCTGGGGTCGATTCGGGTTCCGCATGGGCTTTGATCACCGCAGCAATCATCCTCCCCGGTTCAGCCAGGGTACGGGCCAGCTTGTTGGCAGGGGCAAGCAGCATCCCAAGAATTTGGCTGCGGACGACCGGCAACGGGGGCAACTCAGCCAGTGCTCTAACTTCATCAACAGAGAGGGCTCGCTTCTCAAGGAAACCGCCTTTAATCTTAAGGAAGTCTGAGCTTCTAACAAAATCCGTCACCGTTTTCACCATGGCTGGTGCGTCGTTATAAGCAAACACGATCGCAGTACTTCCTTCCAAAAATTCCTGCTGCACAGGCATGCCTGCTCGCTCAAATGCTCGTTTCACCAGCGTGTTCTTGATAATGTGGAATTCACCACCGTTTTCGCGCACTTTCACTCGTAGAGCATCGATGTCCTTCATGGTTAAACCCACATATTGAGTCAAGACCAGTGCCCTACTATGCTCCAACCAATCCGTGTACTGATCGACCAGCTCGTTCTTGCGTTCCTTTGTTATCGCCAAGGTTATTTCACCTCCTTTCTAAATAAAAAGTCTTTGCCTCGCACCCATTGCCTGGCAAAGACTCTCCGGCTTACTGATCGAACCCACGCTAAACGCGAGGTTTTTCCTTGGAGATATCCTCACCTCGGCAGGAAATTAAGCGGATTTCTCGCACCTGCTGTCTCGGGCGAAGCTTTATTTTATTTCTTTACTATATCACAACAATCCTATTCCAGGGTGGCCATGTTTTGAGCCTGGATAGGGTCAAGCTTGATCCCTGGACCCATGGTTGATGTAATGGTGATGCGCTTAATAAATGTGCCCTTCACTGAAGCCGGGCGTGCTTTTTTAATCGCATCCATCAATGCTGCCAGGTTCTCATACAATTGTTTCTCACCAAAAGAAGCTTTCCCAATGGGGATATGCAAATTGGCGGTTTTATCCACCCGGAATTCCACGCGCCCGGCTTTTGATTCGTTGATTACGCGTGGCAGATCTTCTGCGGGAACTACCGTACCGGCTTTTGGATTAGGCATCAGGCCACGTGGGCCTAAAATACGGCCCAGGCGACCAACTTTACCCATCATATCAGGTGTGGCGATGGTGACATCGAAATCGGTCCAGCCGCCCTGGATTCTATTGATCGTCTCATCATCATCAGCAACATAATCTGCCCCTGCCTCACGTGCCAATGCAGCACCCTCGCCCTGGGCAAAAACCAGCACCCTGACTGATTTACCCAACCCGTTCGGTAATACAACGATATCACGCACCTGCTGGTCCGCGTGGCGCGGGTCCACTCCCAGGCGCATGTGAACCTCGATCGTTGAATCGAACTTAACGAAATTTGTTTCCTTCACCAATTTGACCGCTTCATCCGGTGTATACCAGTGATTCACATCGATTTTTGCCAGTGCAGCCAAATAATTCTTTCCGTGTTTTGCCATTTTTTCTCCTTCGTGGTATTAACGGGCAAAGCTCACCCTCCCACAGGGTTAGTCCTCGGTTATGGTAATGCCCATGTTACGGGCGGTGCCTTCTATTTGGCGGATTGCGCCTTCCAGATCCACTGCGTTCAAATCTTTCATCTTCAACTCTGCGATTTCTTTAACCTGCTTGTGGGTTACTTTACCCACTTTTTCACGGTTTGGCACCGCAGAACCCTTTTCAACGCCCGCAGCTTTCTTCAAGAGCACAGCAGCAGGTGGTGTTTTCAGGATGAAGCTGAAAGAGCCATCGGTGAAAATGCTGATTTCCGCAGGTATGATCTCTCCCATACGGGTATTGGTTCGGGCATTGTATTCCTTACAAAATGCCATCAGGTTGATCCCATGACCGGCCAATGCTGGCCCAATTGGGGGTGCAGGATTAGCCTTTCCAGCCTGGATTTGTAGTCGAACAATTGCTTTTAGTTTCTTTGCCACATTTTTCTCCTTTCGCCGCCCATCTCCCAGGGAGCTGCGGCGCGTGGTTTTAGCGGGGCTTTATTGGGGACACCCTCCCACTTCTACGGCCAGCACCGGGCTGGCCGTTACTCACGCTTTTTCTACCTGCAAAAAGTCCAATTCAACAGGCGTTTCCCGCCCGAAGAATTTCACCATTACGCGCACCTTGGCGCGTTCCATATCGATTTCAGCCACCGTACCCCGGAAATCGTTGAATGGTCCATCGACGATGCGCACGCGCTCGCCAGAGCGGAAGGTAACCTTGATATGCGGCGCTTCAGCCTCCATGCGCTTGATGATCTGGGCAACTTCCTCCGGGCGTAGTGGGGTCGGTTGGGTGCCCATTCCCACAAAACCGGTCACGCCAGGCGTGTTGCGAACCACGTACCACGACTCTTCCGACATAATCATGTTCACCAGGATATAACCCGGGAAAACCCTGCGCTCAACCGTGCGCCGTTTGCCTTCCTTGACCTCGATCTCTTCTTCGGTAGGCACAACCACATCGAAGATCTTATCCTTCATTCCCATCGATTCAATACGCTGCTCGAGGTTGTGGCGCACCTTATTCTCATAGCCCGAATAGCAATGAACTACATACCAGGCACGGTCATCCTCCTGCGACATCTCATCGGGCTGTCCTGGATATTCTTCAGCAACCGTCTCGCCCGATTCTTGTGGATGCTCTATATTCACCAGCTCCTCCGATTCGGGTGTATTTTCCACTTCTTCGGCACGCTTCTCCTGGTCTTCGAAAGGTTCCAGGTTTTCTTCTTCCTGGTCAAAATCGTTCATCATATTCATGGATAGATTTATTCATTGAACTATCAGGACCAGTTCCATTACCCTAAGATCACGCCAAAGAACTTGGAATAAATCCAATCCAAGCCTCCCAAGAGGGCTGCCATCGCGAGAATCACGCCAATCACAATCCAGGTTAAGCGGATTGCTTCTCGGCGGGTGGGCCAGGAAACTTTTTTTAGTTCACCAATGGTTTCCTGGAAATACTTTTGAATGTTATGCCCAAAACGCTGAAAAATATTCATTCGTTGGCGCGTAGCTCTGGAATCAGGCACGATAATCCTCCAATCATGGTTAAAACGACGCCTCTTTCAGACGGCGTCATCTCGAAACTCGCAATCTTTTTCATTTCAGGCAGGCCAGGCAGGAATCGAACCCACAACCCCCGCTTTTGGAGAGCGGTGCTCTGCCAAATTGAGCTACTGGCCTGTGTGCGAGTTGGTTTTCACCAACTCCTATTTGGTCTCGCGATGCAGCGTATGTTTGCGGCAACGCGGGCAATACTTGTTCAACTCAATACGCCCCGGATCATTACGGCGATTCTTCTCCGTGGTGTAATTGCGTTCTTTGCATTCTGAACACGCCAGGGTGATCACCGGGCGAACATCTTTTTTCGAGGCCATTCTAATCCTTTACTATACTGCGAAATTCCTGCGCGATACGCTCCATTATGCAATAATCTTAGTGATCACACCTGCGCCGACGGTAAGGCCGCCTTCACGGATGGCAAACTTGGAGCCTTGCTCCAAAGCCACCGGCACGATCAGCTCAACTTCCAGGTTCACATTGTCTCCCGGCATCACCATCTCCACCCCTTCGGGCAGCTTGATGTTGCCGGTCACGTCCATGGTGCGGATGTAGAACTGCGGGCGATAACCGGTAAAGAAGGCCTTGTGCCGCCCACCTTCTTCTTTGCGCAGCACATACACCTCGCTCAGGAACTTGGTGTGCGGGGTGATGCTGCCCGGCTTGGCCACCACCTGGCCGCGCTCCACCTCGGTGCGCTCGATGCCGCGCAGCAGCAGGCCACAGTTATCTCCGGCAATGCCCTCGTCCAGGCTCTTGTGGAACATCTCCACACCGGTCACCACCGAGCTCATGCTCTTGTCGCGCAGCCCCACGATCTCCACCGGATCGCTCACCTTCACCTTGCCGCGCTCGATCCTGCCGGTCACCACCGTGCCGCGCCCCTTGATCGAGAACACATCCTCGATGGGCATCATGAATGGCTTGTCGACCTCGCGCACCGGCTCGGGAATGTACTCATCCACCACCCGCAACAGCTCCTTGATGCAGGCATACTCGGGCGCATTCGGATCGGTGCTGGTGCTCTCCAACGCCTGCAAGGCGCTGCCACGCACGATGGGGGTCGTGTCGCCAGGAAACTCATACTCGTTCAATAGGTCCCTAAGCTCCATCTCCACCAGCTCCAGCAGCTCCTCGTCGTCCATCATGTCCACCTTGTTCAGGAAGACCACGATGGCTGGAACCTCCACCTGGCGCGCCAGCAGCACATGCTCGCGGGTCTGCGGCATCGGCCCATCCGGCGCAGCCACCACCAGGATCGCCCCATCCACCTGGGCTGCCCCCGTGATCATGTTCTTGATGTAGTCACGGTGACCCGGCATGTCCACGTGAGCGTAGTGACGCTTGGCGGTCTCGTATTCCACGTGCGCAATATTGATGGTGATGCCGCGCTCCTTCTCCTCGGGGGCGTTGTCGATCGTGTAGAACGAGCGATATTCCGCCATCCCCATGAACGAGCAATACTTGGTGATCGCCGCCGTCAGGGTCGTCTTGCCATGGTCAATATGACCCATCGTCCCAACGTTCATGTGCGGTTTGGTCCGCTGATATTTTTGCTTTGCCATCTATTCCCAACTCCTTCCTCCGGTTTGTCTAAATAATATTTCAGTCAACAAGAGCCCTCAATGGGATTTGAACCCATGACCCCATTCTTACCAAGAATGTGCTCTACCGACTGAGCTATGAGGGCAACAAAAGTGGGCGGTGAAGGATTCGAACCTCCGAAGGCTTCTGCCAACTGATTTACAGTCAGTCCCCGTTGGCCACTTGGGTAACCGCCCAATTGGGTCGTCTCGTTACATTGAAAATTTGCCAATTAGTCCCTTTGCCTTTTTAGCCAGCTCCTGCAAACAACGAGGCTAATTGGCTAACTTTCATGCCACGAAAACACTGTACCTGAAGCCGACGATGGGAATCGAACCCATAACCTACCACTTACAAGGCGGTTGCTCTGCCGATTGAGCTACGTCGGCGGGTTAAATTGTAAAGGTACTGGCTCAAAAGCGGATTGGATTATACCAGACGAGATAGTCTTTCGACAAGATTAAAAAAACCCGGCTTCAACCTGAAAACAGGTATTCTACCTAGGTTTCGGATCATTAGTCTATCAGGATTTGCTGAGTTCGTCAATGTCTGGGGAGTTTAAATCTCGCCCCTGCCAGGCGTAATACAAAGCAATTGACCCTGCCACAGCAGCATTCAGCGATTCCACTTTGCCTCGCGTGGGGATGCTCATTAAAACATCACAAGAATTCCTCACCAGCTCTCTCATCCCACTACCTTCACTGCCAATCACGAATGCTAGCGGCCCATCCAGTCGCACACGGCTCATCGGTTGTGCCTCAGCCCCGCCTTCCAGGCCGATAATCCACACATTGTTTTCTTTTAACCGTTGGATAGCTTGCGCCAGATTCATTTGCGCAATTTGCAGGTGTTCTGTAGCCCCCGAGGACGAATTTACCACTGCAGGCGTGACAGTAGCCGTACGTTTGAATGGTAACAACACGCCATGGATACCCACTGCTTCACCTGTGCGCAGCAGGGTGCCCAGGTTTTGAGGATCTTGCAAAGCATCCAGGATCAGCACGAAAGGTGCCTCACCACGTTGCTCTGCCAGGGCTAAAATGTCAGGCAAGGTGCTGTACGAATAGCCGCTGGCTTCAAGTGTTACTCCCTGGTGGCCGCTTCCCAAGATGTCCAGGCTTTTACGTGGCCTCCTTTCCACTTGCAAGCCATAGGTCGCTGCCAGGTGCAGGATGTCGGCCAGGTGGCCATATTCCTCCACTCCCTGCGCCAGCCGTAGCCGGTAGAATTGCCGCCGCCTAGCCAATAATGTTTCATACACTGCATTGCGCCCATACAACCATTCTTTCATGGCTTTTCGATGATAAACACACCCGCGCAGGCAGAAACCGGTGTATAAGTGGCTTGCAGACCGGCCTTATTGAATGCAGGAAGGATTTCCTCCGCTACCCAATAGAATTCCTCTTCCCACTCGTCCAATGAGGTTTTTTTAAATTCCTCCATTGCTGCCCGGCTGCTAAATGCGATATCAGCCAGTATCAGCCTGCCTTGATGCGCCAGGTGTTCAATGAATTGGGTGGCTAAACGGACTTTCTCGGGCAGAGTAAAATGATGAAAGACATAAGCAGAAACGATGCGCTCGAAAAGGGATGGTAGAGCTACCGGCCAACCCATGAGGATATCTGACTGCACACAAATCACCTGAGGCAGCTTGCGCTGCAATTCAGTTATCATTTCTGGCGAGAAATCAATTGCCCAAAGAGAGCATTCCAGCTTGATAAAAAGTTCAGTCAGATTGCCCGTACCCGCCCCCACGTCTAACACACGCATGCCAGGTTGAGTGGTGGCTGCATGTGCAACTGTTTTTAATGCTTTGCGGTAACCCATGAATGGGAAATGGGCCTCATCCTTAACACTCTGGTCATAGAAGCTTGCCCACTGGTCGAAATCATTAACCGGAACGCGATTTACCTCCATCGCCATGTGGTGCCATCCTTGCTGTCTTCCAGCAGCACCCCAATCTCTGCCAACCTGGAACGGATCTCATCTGCCAGCGACCATAATTTTTGCTCGCGCAGCTCTTTGCGCAGCTCAATCAGCAACTCAATAAATGGCCTGGCTTCGCTGCCTGCAGCGGCACGTTCGGCGCGCAATCCCATGACTCTCATGAACTCATCCAGCAGGTTCTGTGCCTCAGCGATGATCTCAGAGCTGACACCTGCATCTTTGGCCTGGTTGATCACTCGCACAAGCTCGAACATGTGACCCAAGGCGCCAGCGGTATTAAAATCGTCATCCATACTTGCGATGAAACCAGAGTGGGTATCTTCCACTTGTTTGCGAAGCATATCCACTGCCTCTCCCGAATCTTGGCTGCCATTCACCGCCGGGCGGAGGGCGATCCGTAAGCGCTCCAGAGCTTTCTCTGCCTGGGCAATGACCTCATCGCTGAAGGTGAGTGGGTTATGGTAGCTGGAGTTCAGCACCATCATGCGCAGCACATCCCCCTCATGTTCCGCCAGGAAATCCTCAATCGTCACCAGGTTGCCCAGCGATTTAGACATTTTCTCACCACCCAGCTGCATCATGCCGTTATGCACCCAGTAGCGCGCAAAAGGTTTCCCCGTGGCTGATTCAGTTTGAGCGATCTCATTCTCATGGTGCGGAAAAATCAAGTCATTTCCACCCCCGTGGATGTCGATCTGCTCGCCCAGGTGGTGCATGCTCATTGCCGAGCACTCGATGTGCCAGCCCGGGCGGCCCTTACCCCAAGGGCTTTCCCACGCCGGCTCACCGGGCTTGGCAGATTTCCAGAGGGCAAAATCCATCGGGCTTTCTTTCCTGTCTTCTATGTTGCGCTCGCCCGCCTGCATGTTCTCTAGCTGCCGGGACGAAAGTTTCCCATAGTCCCGATCCCGATTCACGCGAAAATAGACATCCCCGTCCACCTCATAAGCGTAGCCTTCTTCACCCAGGCGGGTGATCAGTTTGATAATATATGGAATCTCATGGGTTGCCCGCGGATAAACCGTGGCGGGTTCGATATTCAGCGCCTGGATATGCTGGCCAAATTTATCGATATATTTCTCAGCCAGCTTTATCGGATCTAGTCCCAGCTGGTTTGCTCTGATGATCACCTTGTCATCCACATCGGTGTAGTTCATCACGTGGCGTACCTGGTAACCCCGGTATTCCAGGTAGCGGCGAATGATATCGAATACCAGGGCTGACATGGCGTGCCCAACATGCGCCTCGGCATAAACCGTTGGACCGCACACGTACATCCGTACGATACCAGGCTCAATGGTCTCAAATTCTTCCTTTTTACGTGAAAGGGTGTTGTAGATCCGTAAAGCCATTCTCGCTCCTCTTAACTAATCTTCCCTCTCCAGGCGGGCAAATATCATCCTGCCAGCTGCCGTTTGCAACACCTTGGTGACGGTTACATTGATCTTCCGGTTAAGATAACTCCGCCCATCTTCAACAACCACCATCGTGCCATCATCCAGGTAGCCCACTCCCTGACCGGCTTCCTTTCCCTCCTGGATCACATTGACCTCGATGGATTCACCTGGAAGGAATACCAGCTTCACGGCGTTGGCCAGCTCATTTACGTTCAGCACACTCACCCCTTGCAGCTCGGCAATGCGGTTCAGGTTATAGTCATTGGTCAGGATCGGGCAACGTAGCTGGCGGGCCAATACCACCAGCTTGTCATCCACTTCACGCACACCTTCAACATCAATATCACTGATCCTCAACGGAGTGCTGGTGTCTTTCTGCAATTGTGAGATGACCTCGATTCCCCGCCTGCCACGCTGCCTGCGTAAATTATCCGATGAATCGGCGATGAATTGCAGCTCATTGAGCACAAAACGCGGGATCAACAGCGTGCCCACCAGGAAGCCCGTACGGGCAATATCGGCAATTCTTCCATCGATGATCACGCTGGTATCCAATAATACTGTGCGGTAAGATGGCTGGTTGGCCGTGCTTGCCTCTGTGCTTGAGTGACCATCGCCTATACGGAACAAAGATAGCAGGTCAGTCTGGCGCATTACAAAAACTGCAATGCCGAGATAGCCAAACAATACGACGCCTACAAAGGGCAGAATTTTGCCAAGCGGTTGCGGCAATAAGGAGATCGGAAATGTGAGTAGTGCGGCGATGATCAAACCCACCACCATCCCCGTGAGCCCAGATGCCAGGGTTTGGGTCGAAATGCTCAGCAAGGTTCGCCGGATCAAGCGCATGGGGCGCGTGGTGAAATACGGGGTCAGGATCAGGCCGAAAAGTATACCCACCAGGCAGAACAAGAAACCACTGATCTCGACGGATTGATTGGTGACATTCCCAATATAGATACCCAGATACGCGCCAAGAATACCGAATACGATCATCCCGATGATCCGGAAGATGAATTCAATGCTCATAGCAGCCTCCCATTACGGTGATTTAGCTGCGAGAGTTCCCATACTACGGGTGTATGAATGCCGCACCAATTGCTTTTGTTTCAGGTTGGCTGTATTCTTTTCCCCTCACCTTTACTGCAAATGATCAGGATAAAGTAAATAAGTGCTAAAATACTGCGCTGGTGAGGTACGAATACAATTGGAATCTCGCACCCAAAGACTGATTACATTATAACCCTTAATTTTAGGGATTATGTTCAGATTCAAGGATAAAACACAGTTTATCTTTAGCCATTGCCCACCTGTTATAATCAAATGTCACTGGCAATAATGTTATTGAATCTACCCAAAGATCAGCAGGTCACATTGTGAAATCGTATCGCCATCAAATGTCTCGCAAAGAGGAAATGGCTGGTGCAGCTCAAAATCCATCACCCAGGCGATTGGTAGTGGCCATCACCGGCGCATCAGGAGCGATCCTGGGCATTCGCCTGCTCGAAACTCTAAAACCATTGGCGATCGAGACTCACCTCATCCTATCCGAATCTGCTCCGCTTACCATCCAGCAGGAAACCAGCTGGCGTGTGGAAGATGTGGTTTCCCTGGCTGATATCAGCTACAATTTTCACGATGTCGGCGCCTCCATTGCATCCGGATCATTCAAAACCGCGGGGATGGTGATCATCCCCTGTTCGATCAAGAGCCTTTCCGCGGTTGCCAATTCCTACACCGATGACCTGATCAGCCGGACGGCAGATGTGACCCTCAAGGAAGGTCGCCCCCTGGTTTTGGTGGTTCGTGAAACACCCTATCATCCAGGTCACCTGCGCTTGATGAGTGAAGCTGCCAGCTCTGGTGCAATCATCTTCCCTCCGGTGCCTGCCTTTTACATGCGCCCGACATCCCTTGACGACATGATCGACAATACCACCGGGAGAATCTTGGCCCGCATGGGGATCGAAAACAATTTATACCAGGAATGGTGCGCTGAGCATACATGATGAGATCATGACCACCTCACGCGACCTAGACAAAGCTGCTTTGCGAGGTGAGCCCTCCTATGTGTGGCGCGCCGGGCAGGAACGCCGCTTGCAAATGATCCTGTCGGCCGCCACAAGCCACCTGGATGGCCGCATGCTCGAAAACGGCTGCGGGGTGGGCATGTACATGCAGCATCTAGAGGCTCACGTGGGCTCAATCATCGGCCTGGAGTTCGACCCACCACGCGCCCTTGAGGCTCACCTGCATTCTACACACGTGGTGAACGGTGCCTCAGAAGAGCTGCCCTTCGCCACCAGCTCATTCGATGCCATCCTCAGCCACGAGGTGCTCGAGCATGTGGCGGATGATCGAAAATCTGTCCAAGAGATGCTGCGGGTGCTCAAGCCGGGTGGGGTAATTGTGCTGTTTGCCCCCAACCTGGGCTATCCCTTCGAGACGCACGGCATATACTGGCGCGGCCGCTACCATTTTGGCAATATCCCCCTGGTTCACTACCTGCCTGCCGCCTGGCGCAGGAAGCTCGCCCCGCATGTGCGTGCTTATACCACCTCTGCCATAAGCAGTCTTTTTACCGGCCTACCGATTCAGGTGCTTGAACGCAGGATCATCTTTGGCGCCTATGACAACATTATCTACAGCTCCCCTATCCTGGGGCGTATTCTACGGGCCATCCTGCAATGGATGGAAACCACCCCGTTGAAAATATTTGGTTTATCACATTTCTGGGTCGTGGAAAAGTTGTGAATCAGCTTGGAAAAATCCTGAAATCATAAATACCCTGACGCACCGGCCATTCCCTCGAACATTTCAGGCAGATCAACCGTTCTTCTCGTTCTTCGATCTGTTCACCTCCACAAACCGGGCATTTAAAAAAAATCCCCGGGCTCGCCATGGCAGTATCACCAACCGCCTGGCTGCGGGTAAACACGCTCGGCGAAAGCTGGCAGCACCAGCCGGTTAGCTGCAGCCAGGTTTCGAGCCTCTCGAGCAGCCGGATGGGCAATGTTCGTTTCAAGACACCCAGCCTGAAATATGACACTGCCAACTGCCTCTCCAGCTCGAATCCGCACTCCTTCAGCCAGCCACGCACTACCCTGGGGTGAAAATCGAAGTTCAGCTTTTCGAACTCCACGCTCTCCGGGGTGAAAGGTGACCAGGCTTGTTTGCGAAGCAGGTAACGCAGGATGGCTTTTATATTTTGCTTGTTGGCGTATTCCAGAATGAATACCGCCCTCGGCTGTAAAGCCTGGCGCACCTGCTTCAATGCCAGACGTGGATCAGCCATATGATGCAGCGTACGGATCATCGTGGCGGCATCGAACAATCCCTCCACGAAAGGCAGACTGTAGATATCTGCTGCCACGTAAACATATCGCTGGCTTTCTCCCAGGCGCTGTCTAGCCTGCTGGAGCTGCGAAAGGGAGTAATCCAGCAGGACGATCCGTTCGAAGCCTTCATATCGAAGGGTATTCCTGCCAGCCCCTGCCCCCAGCTCCAGGAGCAGCTCACCTCCTTTGGGTAGCAATCTTCTGAGGGCAATGGCTTCGGCCTGGTCTTCATAGGCGCGGCCTCCCTGCTCCCAAAACCTGTCCTGGTAATCGGAGCCCTCGTAATTACAAATTGGAGGTTGGGGACTGGTCACTTATTGGAAAAACAGCTCGCAATACGGGATAATGGCCATTATTGGCTGGATTATTGACAACACGGGCAAAATCGTTTCATTTACTGGTTAATGACGAGTCGGATTATTTCTCTTCCTCATGCATCATGCCATTATAGCCCCTACCCACCCCGCGGTAAATAAAGCCACACTCAGCCATCTCGTCTGGCTCATAGATATTCCGCCCATCATAGATCACCGGGCGGCGCATCAGTTCTTTTAATCGCGGCCGGTCCAGCTGCTTGAACTCATTCCACTCGGTGACTACCACCAGGGCATCGCACCCCTGCGCCAAAGCATAGGGGTCAGGCATCATCTGAACATTGGGTAGCAAGTCGCCCGCCACTTCCATCGCCACCGGGTCATAAGCCTTCACAACGGCACCTTCCGCCTGCAACCGCTGGGCGATGGTGATCGACGGGGCATCGCGCATGTCATCCGTATTGGGCTTGAACGATAGGCCCAGCAGGCCGATGACCTTCCCCTGCAAGTCACCCACCAGATCCTTGATGTGGTAAACCGCCATTTCGCGCCGGTCATCATTGATCTCCATCACGGTGTAAAGCAATTGCGGGTGTCGTCCTTTTTCGGCAGCCATGTATGCCAGGGCTTTGACGTCTTTCGGGAAGCATGAGCCGCCATAACCAATGCCTGCATCCAGGAATTGCTTGCCGATGCGGGCGTCATATCCCATGCCGACAGACACTTCCTTCACATCTGCTCCCAGGCACTCGCAAATATTAGCGATCTCATTGATGAACGAAATCTTGGTCGCCAGGAAGGCATTGGAGGCGTATTTAATCATCTCAGCGGTGCGCAGGTCTGTGATCACAATCGGCGCTCGCAAGGGTAGGTGCAGTTGGGCTACTTTTTCAGCTGCTTCGGGGTCTAGCGAGCCCAACACCGTGCGGTGCGGCTGCATGAAATCATTGATGGCTGATCCTTCTCTCAGGAACTCGGGGCAAGAAACCACCGAAAAGTGAATGGGGTGTTTTTGATTCCGCTGTACAATATCGGCCACCCAATCACCCGTTCCAACTGGCACGGTTGATTTATTGATGATGACCACTGGGCCAGTCATGTTCAGGGCTATCTCGCGTGCCGCGGCCTCCACGTAATGCAAATCCGCCTCCCCATCCACGCCCATGGGTGTCCCCACGGCGATAAAGGCAAACTCGGTTCCATCCAGCGATTCAGCATAAGAAGTCGTGAAAGACAACCGCCCGGCCTGCACATTACGATCCACCACTTCTTTCAGTCCCGGCTCATAGATGGGTAGTTTTCCCTGTCTTAGTCCAATAATCTTCTCTTCAATCACATCCAGGGCAATCACCCGATTCCCCAGGTCGGCGAAGCAGGCAGCTGTCACCAGCCCCACATAACCAACACCAACCACACAAATTTGCTTCATGCATTTTCCTCCAAGAATATGCGTCAATTGACAATATTATCACAACTAAAATGAATCGGTAAAATTTTTATCATTATTGTTAGGTCAATAATTCCCGCTTCCAAGGGATGATAACCATCATATTTTCGGGGTGACACCTGTCACTTGTAATTCGGTCAAATTTAGTCTAATATATATACAATTAATCATTTAATTTTTATCAGAATATTGGAATATATTATGCAAATCACACGACAGGCAGATTATGCGGTTAGGGCAATGATGTATCTTGCTCAAAAAGAGCCCGATCACCGCGCAGCTACCGGCAAGATTGCCCAAGAGAAGAGTATCCCGCCCTCCTTCCTGGCGAAGATTGTTTCTCAACTGTCCGTTGCCGGCCTTTTACAAACTTCACGCGGCGCGCACGGAGGCGTCTCCCTGGCCAAACCCGCCGAAGCCATCACTCTTTTGGATGTGGTCGAAGCCATCGATGGGCCAATTTTATTAAATGATTGTGTTGGCGAAGTATCCTCCTGCCCTTACAGTGAAGATTGCCCTTTGAGGCCCGTGTGGTGTGATGCCCAGAAATTACTGGTGGATCATCTCTCAAAAGCGAATTTTGCCCAGTTTGTTAAAACCGCAGCTTTAGGCTAGGTTTATCAACTTCAATTGATCCGCTGATAATTAGTTTTATCTCCCTTCCTGGCGTATAATTTGCTGGGAAGGGAAGTTTTGTTTATTTAATAGGCTCATCTCTGCTCGTGGTCTGATCGCTAATCAACCACCAATTAGGAGGTAACATGTCAGCAGCCCGCATTGTACATGCCCCACGTGGCACCCAGCTAACCTGCAAATCATGGCTCACCGAAGCCCCTTTTCGCATGATCCAAAACAACCTGGATCCTGACGTAGCCGAACGCCCTGAGGATTTGGTTGTCTACGGCGGCCGGGGGCAGGCTGCCCGCAACTGGGATTGTTTCGATGCCATTTTAACCACCTTAAAAAACCTTGAAGGGGACGAAACCTTGCTCGTACAGTCAGGTAAACCGGTGGCGGTTTTCAAAACGCATCCCGATGCTCCTCGGGTGTTGATCGCTAATTCCAACCTGGTGCCTCACTGGGCCACGCAGGAGCATTTTGATGAGCTCGTATCGCGCGGGCTGATGATGTTTGGCCAAATGACTGCTGGATCGTGGATCTATATTGGCACGCAAGGGATCCTGCAGGGCACTTATGAAACCCTCGGCTCACTGGCCCACGTGCGCGGCTGGGGATCATTAAAAGGGAAATTCGTGCTAACCGCCGGCCTGGGAGGTATGGGAGGTGCCCAGCCATTAGCAATCACCATGAATGAAGGGGTAGGCCTTATCGTCGAGGTGGATCCGGCCCGCGCTCAACGCCGTCTCGAGTCCGGTTACGTGGATATGGTGGTAGACACCCTCGAAGAAGCCATGACCCTGGTGGAAGAATACCAGAAAAAGCAGCAACCAAAATCCATCGGGTTGATCGGCAACGCTGCAGAGATCTATCCTGAGCTTGCCACACGGGGGGTTGTGCCCGATGTGGTCACCGACCAGACTCCAGCCCACGATGTGCTCATGTACGTTCCTTCCGGGATAAGCATGGCAGATGCACAACAGCTGCGCCTCAATGACCCCTCGGAATACCACCGCCGCTCTATGCAGTCTATGGCCAGGCACGTGGAAGCTATGCTGGAATTCAAGCATCACGGCTCTGAGGTCTTCGATTATGGCAATAACTTACGGCAGCGAGCTTACGACGAAGGGGTGAAGGATGCGTTCGAGTTCCCCGGTTTTGTGCCGGCTTACATCCGCCCATTATTCTGCGAGGGTAAGGGTCCTTTCCGCTGGGTGGCCCTCTCCGGCGATCCAGAGGATATCTACCGTACCGATGAAGCCATCATGGAGATCTTTCCGGATAATGACCACCTGCACCGCTGGCTGAAGATGGCCCGCCAGAAGGTTCATTTCCAGGGGCTGCCTGCTCGTATTTGCTGGCTGGGCTACGGCGAACGTGCCGATGCCGGCTTGCTATTCAACAATCTGGTGGCAGAAGGCATGGTGAAAGCCCCCATTGTCATCGGCCGCGATCATTTGGATGCTGGCTCCGTAGCCTCTCCCAACCGTGAAACGGAAGGCATGCTGGACGGCTCGGATGCCATCAGCGATTGGGCTATCCTGAATGCGTTGATCAATGCTGTCGGCGGGGCCACATGGGTATCCTTCCACCACGGTGGTGGCGTGGGGATCGGATTCAGCCAGCATGCCGGGCAGGTGATCGTAGCGGATGGCACGCCTGAAGCAGCGATGCGCCTGGAAAGGGTGCTCACAACCGACCCGGGGTTGGGTATCGTGCGTCATGCAGATGCCGGCTACGAGCAAGCCATCGAGGCAACCAGGCGCTATGGCATCAAGATGCCCATGCTGAGATAAGCCTTGGGCAAATTTGGATACCTGTTATTAATCGATAACCATCTGCGAGGATAAATTATCGCCTGGCGGCCAGCGCCACCCAGTCACTCATCTGGCGCTTTTGGACATATAAAAATCCATGCCTGCGCAACGCATCCATGACGCTTTCTGCTTGCTCAGCCAGGATGCCAGATAGTATGATGCAGCCACCCGGCAGCACCAAATCGCCCATATCCTCATCTAATAACCGGATCAGCACCGGAGCCAGGATATTGGCAAACACCAGCTGAGCTTTATCCAGGCTGAATTTACCCAGCAATACATCTGCCGCCGATCCCATTCCCAGGTCGAGCTTCTCGCTCACATTGTTGAGCTTTGCGTTCTCGCCCGATGCGCGCATCGCTTCGGGGTCAATATCCACTCCCAGGGCATGCTCGGCCCCCATCAGCAAACCGCCGATGGAGAGGATGCCCGAACCGCATCCGATATCGATCACATTCAGATCCTTGGTTGAGGGTAATTGGCTGATAAATTCCTCTGCCAGCGCCAGGCACAGCTGGGTGGTAGGATGTGTGCCGGTGCCAAAGGCCATTCCAGGCTCGATACGTATGGGGAGGCGCCCATCATTTGGGGGATTAATCCAGGCCGGCAAAACTAACAACCGCTCTCCAATCGGAATGGGATGGTAATGTTCTTTCCAGGCCTCCATCCAATTGGCTTCCTGGATCATTTTAAATTCAGGCCTGGGCAAGGCGGAGATTTGCCCCAGGTACCACAGGCCTTCTTCGATCTGCTGGCGGGTCTCCTCTACATGAGCATCCGCCGGGATATACCCGCATACCTTTAGCGGCCCGACTGCATACCCATTTTCATCGGCTTCTCCCGCCTGCACTGCGGTTGATTCGATGACCACCCCATCCGGTAAATAACGGCACAGCACTTCCGCCACGGCTTCAGCCAGCTCGCCGTTTACCACCATGCTTACTTCCAGCCAGGATTTATCTGCCATATTTACTGGTTGATACGTTACAATCTATATGGCCTATCGCTTACCGGTCAGCGCTCATCCACCCAGGGCTTCTTTCAACCAGTCCAGGAAGCCGCGCTCTGAGGGGCTCACCTCACTGCCCAACGATTCAGCCAGCTGTTCCATTAATTTGCGCTGTTCGCCTGTCAGGCTGCGGGGTACTTCCACGTTTACAACCACCAGCTGGTCACCGCGTCCATTACCCCGCAGGTGCGGCACACCCTTGCTGCGCATGCGCAGCACCTTGCCGGGCTGGATGCCACCAGGGATTTTCAGCTTGGCCGGTCCATCCACGGTAGGCACTTCCACCTCTGCCCCCAGGGCAGCCTGGGCGATATTGATGTTCAAATCCAGCAAGATATCGTTTTCGCGCCTGCGAAAATACTTGTGCGATTGCACCCGGATGATGATATACAAGTTACCATTTGGCCCGCCATTTTCCCCCGGCTGCCCCTCACCAGCCAGCCTGATCTGATTGCCGTTATCCACCCCGGCGGGGATTGCGACCACTTTTTTGCGCGTCTTGCGCACCAGGCCACGCCCGCCACAGGTATGGCATGGCGTCCCGATGGTTTCTCCTTGTCCATTGCACACCGGGCAAGTGGAAACCTGCACCATAGAGCCCAACAAGGTCTGTCTCACCTGGCGTACCTCACCGGTGCCATTGCAAGTGGAGCACCTCACCGGGTGGGTGCCGGGTTCTGCTTTGCTTCCCCCACACGTCTCACATACCTCGTCACGGGTGATTTCGATTTCTTTTTCGACCCCAAAGATTGACTCTTCGAATGTCAGGTCGACATTATACTGAAGGTCTACTCCCCTGCGTGGGACATTACGAGCTCTCCTGCTGGCACTTCTCCCAAAACCTCCAAAACTGCCGAAAATCTCCTCAAATATATCCTGGAAGTCAACCGTGAAATCAGGCGCACCCCCCATATTTTGCACGCCCGCGTGGCCAAAGCGGTCATAGGCCGCTCGCTTGTCAGTATCCGATAAAACCGCGTAGGCCTCATTGATCTCTTTAAAACGTTCTTCTGCATTAGCTTCCTGGCTCACGTCAGGATGATACTGCCGTGCTAATTTGCGAAATGCCGCTTTGATCTCATCAGTCGAGGCATTGCGCGGCACTCCCAGAACTTCATAATAATCACGTTGAGCCATATATTTCGTTCCACGTTTAAGCGTTAGAACGTTTAAACGTTATATACAATCCCCTCATCCCGAATCACATTTGGCAGGCGTTTTCGGCATTGAATAAAACCAGCGTTTTGGTGACTACATTTCAGGCATTCCTGAATTCACCATCCACCACATCACCATCATCTGGCGGCTTTTGTCCACCATCCTCAGGCGGTTGCTCACCATCCGCCGATGGGCCTGCCGCAGGGCCACTTTGCTGGTAAACCGATGCCCCAATCTGCTGGATCACCTGGAACAATTGCTCGGTGGCGCTTTTTATCTTTCCGGTATCATCACCTTCCAGGGCCTTCTTGACATTGGCAACCTCTGTATCCACTTTGCTCTTGACATCCGCAGGTACTTTATCGCCCAGGTCACGCAGGGTTTTCTCAGCCGTGTATATGGCATTATCCGCCGTATTGCGTGCCTCAATCGTCTCCTTGCGCTTCTTATCCTCATCGGCGTGGGCTTCTGCTTCGCGCCGCATGCGCTCCACTTCAGCATCGCTCAGTCCAGATGAAGCTGTGATGGTGATATGCTGGCTGCGCTGGGTGGCTTTGTCTTGGGCGGTGACGTTCAAGATGCCGTTGGCATCAATATCAAAGGTAACCTCAATTTGCGGCATTCCACGCGGCGCCGGTGGGATGCCATCCAGGATGAATTTCCCCAGGCTCTTATTGTCGACAGCCATCGGTCGCTCACCCTGCAAGACGTTAATCTCCACCTGTGGCTGTGAATCAGAGGCAGTGGAAAAGATTTGGCTCTTCTTAATCGGGATGGCGGAGTTTCGCTCAATCAAAGGCGTTGCCACCCCGCCCAATGTCTCCACCGAGAGCGTTAGGGGGGTAACATCCACCAGCACAATGCCGCCCACATCGCCGCCCAGCACACCAGCCTGGATCGCCGCACCAACTGCCACCACTTCATCGGGATTAACCCCTTTATGCGGTTCCTTATTGAACAGTTTCCGTACTGCTTCTTGCACGGCTGGCATGCGGGTCATACCGCCCACCAGAACAACTTCATTGATCTTGGTCGTATCCGCATCTGCATCCCGCAATGCGTTTCTTACCGGACCTAGCGATCGATCTATTAAATCTCCTGTCAGTTGTTCCAGTTTTGAGCGCGTTAAGTTCATCACCAGGTGCTTCGGACCCGTCGCATCTGCAGTGATGTACGGCAGATTGATTTCGGTCTGCATCATGGTGGATAACTCGATCTTAGCTTTTTCTGCAGCTTCCTTTAACCGCTGAAGAGATTGCCGGTCTTGCCGCAGGTCGATGCCATTATTTGCCTTGAACTCATCTGCCAGGTAATCGATCAGGCGCATGTCAAAATCGTCACCACCTAAGAAAGTATCTCCACTGGTTGAACGCACCTGGAACACCCCATCGCCCACGTCCAGGATAGAAATATCGAATGTACCTCCACCCAGGTCATACACCGCGATGGTTTCGTCTTTCTTTTTATCCAGGCCATAAGCCAGTGATGAGGCCGTCGGCTCATTAATAATTCGCAGCACATCCAGTCCGGCGATCTTACCGGCATCTTTGGTGGCATTTCGTTGGGCATCATTGAAGTAGGCCGGTACGGTAATCACTGCCTGGGTCACCGTTTCACCCAGGTATGCTTCAGCATCAGCCTTAAGTTTAGCCAGTATCATGGCTGAAATTTCGGGTGGTGAGTATTCGCGCCCGTCCAAGATTACCCGCACATCCCCATTTGGCGCTTTTGCCACCTTATAGGGCACGCGTTCCAGGGCTTTCTTTACTTCAGGGTCATCAAACTTGCGCCCCATAAAACGCTTAATTGAAAAGATTGTGTTTTCAGGGTTGACCACTGCCTGGTTGCGTGCCACGCGTCCCACCAATCGCTCGTGGTTCTTGTTCACCGCCACCACCGATGGCACCAATCGTTCTCCTTCCGCGCTGGATATTACGGTTGGCTCGCCACCTTCCATCACCGCCACAACCGAGTTGGTCGTACCCAGGTCAATTCCGATTATTTTTCCCATTGTGTTACTCTCCTTGTGCTTTAATGGATGTGCAATGATTCAGATTAGTGCTGATTAAATTCATCTTGCTACTCTCACTCGTGCCGGGCGGATCACCCGCTCGCCAATCATGTATCCCGGTTGTACCACATCAATGATTTGTCCACTCTCGTGATCCGGGCTATCTTCATGAGAAATGGCTTCGTGGATATTCGGGTCAAAAAACTTCCCGTCAGTTTCGATCATCTTCACCCCATCGGCTTCGAATGCAGCCAGCATTTTCCGGTGAATCAGGTCGATCCCTTCGGCCCAAACTGCCCCATTCCCCTCCCTGGGACGATTCTTGTCGTTTAAAGCGCGCCCCAGGTCATCTGCAATATCCAGGTATCTGCGGATGGCATTTCCAAGGGCATTCAAACCGCCCAGCGATTGTTCACGCTCGATGCGCTTTTTATAATTGATGAATTCCGCCCTCTCCCGCTGCCAACCAGACAGATATTCGTTCGACTTGGCCAGTGCCTGGTCCAGCTCGGAACGCAACTGCTCGATCTCTTCCTCTGGAACGATGACAGGTACTTCAACGACCTCATCAGGTTGTTCCTGCGGCGCAGCTTGCTCGAGTGGTTCTTCTGCTGATACTTTTTCCTCTTCTATATTTTTAGCTTCTTTTTTTTGTTTTCTTGGCGTCATTGTTCTGTCACTCTCCCTAGGTTTCCTCAGCCAACATGTCGATAACCAGGTCGCTTAACATGCCTGCAACAAAGCGTACCGTGGATACTGTGCGCCCATAAGCCATGCGTGTCGGCCCAAGCACTCCCAATGCCCCCGTCACCAGGCCTGGCGCTCCATAACGACCCAAAACCATGGAGCAATCACGTAAATCCTCCCAGGTTCCTTCACCACCAATCAACACCTGGACATCATCCATCCCTCCGGTCAACACCGTGCGTGAGAGCAGGTCTTCCAACAACGATCGCTCTTCGAATACCCGCAATGCTTTACGAGCTGATTCCGATTCAGCAAATTCCGGTTCTGCCAGCACATTGGTGAGGCCATCGCGGTAGACTTCGCCGGATACGAATTGTTTCATCCGCTCCAGCTCCTCCCGAATTAGCTTGATCATGTCCTGTTCCAGGGCATCGAATACGGTGCTCAATGCAGCAATTCCGTCTGCATCCAGCCCCGCGCACACCAGATTGATATGCCCGGCTGCCATGCTCAGCTGCTCTTGAGAGACGGGTTCTGCCAGGGTGAGCATTTGTTGCCGCACCTGCCCACCCGACCATACCATCACCATCAGCACCTGCCTTCCATGGGTCGAGATCAGGCTCAGGTGTTTGAACCGCGCTGATTCAGGTCTGGGTGAAGTCACCAGCGAGGCGCCTTGTGATTGGTGCGCCAACACCGAGGCTGCCAGCCGCATCCACCGGTTGACATCCCTGCCTGCCTGGTAAAACTGGTGGGTAATTGTGCGGCGTGTGTTCATCGGCAGATCTGTCTGGCCCATCAGCTGGCGAACGAAATACCGGTAACCTTCCTCGGTAGGCACCCGCCCGGCTGAGGTATACGGTTGGCGTAAATATCCTGCTTCAGTCAGCTCCACCATCTCATTACGGATCGTGGCTGAGCTGGTGTCTAATTTATAGCGCTCAATTAAGGCTTTTGATCCCACGGGCTGTGCTGTCTCCACGTAAGTATGGATGATCAGCGCCAGGATCAATCTTTGTCGTTCAGTAAGTGTGGCCATTCGATTTACCTATAATTTAGCACTCTCAATGCGAGAGTGCTAAATTTTACAGTAGTATGATACCATGACGGGTGGGCTAAGTCAAGCGGCGTAAAATGGTTCTTATAAAATTCTAACAAGCTCGGTGTTGATTTTTTACTGGTCTGTGGTTATAATCATGGAACATCGAAAGAAACCTTCGGGGCTGGGTGACAACGGTAATGCCGTTCATTCCCGACCGGTGGTAAAGCCCACGAGCCAAGTGTATTGGTATGACCCGGTGAAATTCCGGAGCCGACGGTAAAGTCCGGATGAAAGAAGGCATTCGACTATTTCAGATGTACTTGTTGTGCGCATAGCACAACGGGTTCCCTGAGAGTAACTGCAATTGCCCCGAAGCACTCTTCGGGGCAATTGTTATTAATATGATATCAAAACCCTGGCTTATTATTTTTTCACTGATAATTTTATTGCTGGTATGGCAGCTACTCGTCTGGTTCGGTGGTTTTCCGGCTTTCATCCTACCTTCTCCTTCGCAGGTGTGGTTTCGTTTCATTCAATCGGTAGAGGACGGCACATTAATCACCAATACACTGGTCACCCTGTCTGAAGTCCTGGCAGGTTTGGCTTTAGGTGTGAGTGTCGCCAGCGTACTCGGCTATCTCCTGGCCCGCTCGCTCCATCTTGAGCGCCTGCTCTCGCCATATATCGTCGCCAGCCAATCCATCCCGGTGGTTGCTATCGCCCCATTACTGGTCATCTGGTTTGGACCCGGCTTATTCTCCAAGATATTGATCTGCGCCCTGATTGTCTTTTTCCCGGTGCTGGTGAATACGGTGGTAGGTGTAAGGTCAGTCCCTGAAGACCTGCGCGATCTCATGCGCTCACTCCAGGCCACGCGCTGGCAAACCTTGAAAAACCTGGAGCTTCCAGCGGCTTTGCCTGTTTTCCTGGGGGGTCTTCGCGTAGGGGCAACCTTATCTGTCATCGGGGCAGTTGTGGGCGAGTTTGTGGGAGCCAAGAGCGGTCTCGGTTTTTTAGTCAACGTGGGACGGGGCGTCTACGATACCGCCCTGGTATTCGTGGCCGTATTTACCCTGATTGCCATGGCTCTCATCCTCTACGGCAGCGTATCATTGATCGAAAAACGCTTGCTGAGATGGCAGCAGAGGCCCGAAAATCGTATTTTGTTGAGCAATGAAATACCCCTTGAAGCGTGAAAGCTATATTATCAGAAGGCTGAGGAGAGGAAAATGAAAAGTCTGGTCTCAATCGTCCTAATTCTGGTCGTAATCATGACCGCTGCATGTGCAAGCGCCACCGTCAATCCCACTGCTGTATCGAGCCCTGTGGCAACCGCCATAGGGAGCACACAACCTCTGAAGCCAACCGGGGCGCAGGCTGGCACCTCTTCGCTCGTCCATGTTCGTCTGCCCCTGGGGTACATCCCTAATGTCCAATTTGCCCCCCTGTATGTGGCTGTCGAGAAGGGATACTTCACCCAACAGGGGATCGACATTGAATTCGATTACAGTATGGAGACCGATGCGGTCGCACTGGTGGGTGCCAATACGATACAGTTTGCGGTTGTTTCAGGAGATCAGGTTTTATTGGCCCGCGCCCAGGGTCTGCCGGTCGTGTATGTGTTGGCATGGTACCAGGATTATCCCGTATCGGTGGTATCGATGGCTGGCCAGGGCATCTTAGAACCTGCGGATCTAAAAGGTAAGAAGATAGGCTTGCCAGGTCTTTACGGTGCCAGTTATATAGGCTTGCGCGCTTTATTGAGTGTAGGAGGCTTGAAAGAGAGTGATGTGACCCTTGATTCGATTGGATATAGCCAGGTGGAAGTTCTGATTTCAAAACAAGACCAGGCCGTAGTCGTCTATACCGCCAATGAGCCAATCCAATTACGCGCCATGGGTTACCAGCTGGATGAAGTTCGCGTGAAAGATTATGTCCATCTTGTTTCCAATGGCTTGATCACCAACCAGGATACCATTGATACAAACCCCGATCTGATCCGAAAGATGGATAAAGCCATCTTGATGGGTATCTCCGACACGATCGCTAATCCTGATCAGGCCTATAATATCACCCTCAATTATGTGGAAGGGCTTGCTCAGGCAAACCAGGCAGTCCAGAAACAGGTGTTGACCACATCCATCGAATTCTGGAAAGCACCCCACCTGGGTTATTCTGACCCCACAGCCTGGCAGAATATGCAGCAGGTTCTATTAGATATCGGCTTCCTGACCCAACCTCAGGATGTTAACCAGGCATTCAGCAACAATTTTCTTCCTACGCCATGATCACCACGGAACACAGCGACCTTTCCGTCAAAAAACAAGCCAATGGTGAGCCTATTCTTCAGGTGAGGCACCTGACTACCATTTTCCCTGATGGCAGTCGCGGTTTGCATGCCCTGGAGGATATTTCATTTACAGTTTTCCCAGAGCAATTTATATGTGTATTGGGTCCTTCGGGTTCGGGTAAAACCACGCTGTTGCGGAATCTCGCCGGCCTGTTACCTCCCACACGTGGAGAAGTGTCGTTTGGTAATCCCCCATCCGCGAAAAATGGTCACCGTGTGGGAATGGTCTTTCAAAAAGCTAACCTAATGCCCTGGCGCACGGTTTTGGAAAATATCCTGCTGCCATTGGAAATCCAGCATGTCCCTCACGCCATTGCCATGCAGCAGGCACAGAGCCTGATAGAGCTGGTGGGATTAGAAGGATTCGAACACTCGTTCCCTCGTGATTTATCAGGTGGCATGGCACAGCGTGTCGCCATTGCCCGTGCCTTGATCCATGAACCTGACCTGTTATTGCTGGACGAGCCTTTTGGCTCCTTGGATGCCCTCACTCGTGAGCGCATGGGTACCGAACTGACACGCATCTGGCAGGCCAGGCGTAAAACGGTCATAATGGTGACCCACTCGATCAGTGAATCGCTTTTCCTGGCAGACCGTGTGCTGGTGCTCAGCCAGCGGCCAGGCCGGTTGCGCTTGGACCTGCGTGTTGATTTGCCCCGCCCCAGGGAGGAAGATATCCACTATTCCGAGGAATTTTCAAAGCTGGAGCGCCAGGTGCGTGCCGCCATCGAATGAGGATACTTCCGAGGTCACTTTTCGATATCATTTACTCCCTACTAGGTAAGAAAATCATCCATTGCCTCTCGCAACAGGTCGGCTTCATTTACACTGCGTTCCTCAGCCAGTTTTGATAGCCGCTCAAGCTGGGTGATTGTATAATGCGTGGTTTTGGGGATCATGCGCTCTTCATATGCCAGCTTAATCTGCCTCCGGCTGTTGGTCTTTGCCCTGTAAAGAGCCTGGTCAGCTTTTTTGAAAAGCTCATTTTCCGTCCTGCCATCCATGGGGTAGAAGGCTACCCCATCACTGATGAATCCCCCTCGTATTGCGTCCCCATTGTCTGCGTTCAGCCCAATTTGGCTGAGCGCCTGGCGTATTTGCTCCACTTTAAGAAATGCCTGCTCACGCTCATCACCTGATGAAACAATGGCAAATTCATCCCCACCGTAACGACCTGCCACCATTTTATCCCTGCCATATTCTTGTAACATGTTGGCCACTTCTACCAGCAGCTCATCACCAATGGCGTGCCCCTATTCATCATTGACCTGGATGAATTCATCCACATCCAGCAACACCAATGAAAACGGCGTTTCTCGTGAGCCCATCTTCACCCATTCCAGAATTTTCTGGAAGCCTTCCTTGAATGCCTGGCAATAGTCCTGAAAACAGCCAGTCTATTCCCCCAATCAGCCGGGCATGGTAAGATATGCTTGTTTATGAAGAAATTCTCTATACAAAAATGGGCTATTGCTCTTCTATTGATTTTTTCCATGCTGCTGGCATTCCAGGCGCACGCGCAGGATGCATTATCCTTGAGCTCGATGCTGATACAAATCTGGCCTGAATATGACAAACCCGGCGTGCTGGTCATTTATCGCATGACCTTATCTTCATCCACGACATTTCCTGCCAGCTTATCCATTCTCATACCCACGACGGCAGGGGAGCCAAATGCTGTTGCCGAGCGCCAGGTGAATGGCTCACTTTTTTCAATCAACTATAGCCGCCAGGTAATTGGAAATTGGGCCATCATCCGCTTCACCAGCACTGAATCTGAGGTTCAGCTCGAGTATTATGATCCCGGTCTGGTAAAAAATGGCGCTCATCGCCATTTCCAATACACCTGGCCGGGAGATTATGTGATAGCCCAGCTAACCATCCAGGTGCAGCAACCTTTGGGCGCCAATGACATGCGCATATCGCCCAGCCTGGGGCCTGGCGAGCTGGGTAGCGATGGCATGTTCTACTACACGCAGGATCTTGGGGCGGTGCCTGCTGATCAAAGCCTGCAAATTATCATCGATTATGCAAAATCCACCAATGCACTCAGTATAGAAAGCCTGCCAGTCGAGCCCAGCTCACCCATTCCGCAGAACGATGAATTCCATCTTAATTTTTCCACTGCATTACCCTGGATCCTGGGAGTTGTAGGCGCGGGATTAATCATCGGTGGCATCATTTGGTTCTGGCAATCTGGTCGGCAACGGCCTGGCTCTTTCACACATCGCCAGCGCACCAAGTCTGAAAGCTATCAGTCAGAAACCATAGAGCAAGCCGAAGAAGAGGTTGTTTATTGTTCGCAATGTGGTAAACGGGCCCTTCCGGGCGATCAATTTTGCCGTTATTGCGGGTCTGCCCTTCGCAACCATTGATGATTATTGATAATTCACCATGCCCCATGTACATGCCCACTGAGTGTTCATTCTCACCCTATTATTGGCGTTATCTCACCTTGTATTAATCTAATCATGTAAAAATTTATAAGCTTCTATTTGCAAGGCCTCTTTTTCAAAGGAGAAGATTCAATGCAATACGCTTCACGAGCGTTCCCGTGGTTTAGGGGGCGGGTGAAATTTATAATAGGTGGGTTATTGATACTGGCTGCAATTATCTTCTTGATCATCTCCTCCACCAAAGCCAATGCACTGTATTACTACACGATTGATGAGCTGCTTTCTCGTGGGCCAGATATGGTTGAACAACCCGTTCGCATTTTAGGTGCAGTGATTGGCGATTCGATCCAATATGATCCCCAAGCGCTTTCCTTGCATTTCACGATCGCCAATATCCCCGCCGATAACCAGGAAATCGAAGCCCAAGGTGGCCTATCCGCGGTTCTCCATACTGCTGTCACCGATACTTCGCACACCCGTTTGCAAGTTAAATACCAGGGTCCCAAGCCCGATTTGCTTCGTGATGAAGCCCAGGCTGTGATGACCGGCTATATTGATGGCAATGGGGTGTTCCAGGCCAGCGAGCTGTTGTTAAAATGCCCCACAAAGTACGAAGCAGCTGCACCTAGCCAGGCGGCACCCTGAGCTTAGGAGCAGAATATGCTGGCTGACCTTGGATACGGCTCTCTCATAATCACCCTTTTCATTTCAATCTATGGGGCTTCGGCTGCCTATTTCGGCTCACGCAGGGGTAAACCTGCCTGGGTGGATAGTGCGCGTAATGCCATGCTGCTCACTTTCCCACTGCTCACCATCACTACCTTAAGCCTGCTCTATCTTCTGGTGAATGCCCACTATGAATTCCCTTTTGTCAGCCAGGTCATCAGCAACACTATGCCCGCCACCCTGCGCATTACGGCGCTCTGGGCAGGGCAAGCTGGCTCGCTCATCCTATGGTCATGGCTTATGTCGGCATTTGCCTGCGCAGTGATGCTGAGAAAATGGGATCGCGATCGGGAATTCCTCCCCTGGGTGATCGTGGTCACCCTGGTCACCCTGGCTTTCTTCCTGATTATCAGCATCTTCGTTGAGAATCCCTTCCTCCGCTATTGGCAATCACCTGCCGGCAGCGTCGTCACCGCCATGTTCCAACCTGGCGGTATGCAATTGTTTGCCCCTTTGAATGGCAATGGGATGGATCCATTGCTGCGCCACCCAGGTATGATCCTGCACCCCCCAATGTTATACCTGGGCTACGTTTCCTTTGTGATCCCTTATGCCTTCGCCATCGCCTCATTGGTCACCGGGCGCTCCGATGACCGGTGGATCCGCATTACCCGCCGCTGGGCGCTGGTGGCATGGCTTTTTCTCTCCTTGGGCCTGGTGCTTGGGATGTGGTGGTCGTATGGCGTCTTGGGATGGGGCGGCTATTGGAATTGGGATCCCGTCGAGACCGCTTCCTTCATGCCCTGGCTCACTGGAACGGCTTTCCTGCATTCGGTGATGATCCAGGAGAAGCGCGGTATTCTTAAGCAATGGAACATGTTGCTCATCATTCTCACCTACTGCGCAGTTATCCTGGGCACCTTCCTCACGCGCTCCGGGATCGCCAGCTCGGTTCACGCATTTCTACAAAGCGCCCTGGGGCCCTTATTCTTCATTTTTATTGGCCTGACCTTCATCTTCTCTTTATGGCTGCTCATCAAACGCTGGAATGACCTGAAATCAACCACCGAGATGACCTCGTTATTCTCACGCGAGGCCCTGTTCCTGCTTAATAACTTGCTTTTTGTCGGCTTTTTTGTGGTTTGTTTCTGGGGCGTGATGTTTCCCATCATCACCGATGCTGTGGGATCCATCTGGCAGAAGCTCCCTGCCCTTTCGAACCTTTTTACCATCCAAAAGATTGATATTCGCTCAGACTATTACACTCTGCCGGCAGCGTTATTATCGGCTGGGTTAATCCTTTTAATGGGCCTGGCTCCCCTATCCGCATGGAAATCTTCCACTTTCAAGACGTTGGCACGTGCCGCCATAAAGCCATTTGCGGCCTCCTTGCTGTTGGTGCCCATCTTGCTCTTGGGTGGAATGCGCTCCTGGGTGGCGATTCTTGGCTTCTGGATCTGTGGCTTTGCTACGCTGGTAACCTTGAATGAATTCTGGAGGGCAGCGCGGGCACGCCATAGAGCTCAGGGCGAATCACTTCCTGTAGCATTATGGCGCTTGGCAGGTAAGAACCGCCGGCGCTATGGCGGATACATCGTACATATAGGCGTGGTATTGATGGCCATCGGCATCATTGGCACAAAAGTATACACCACCGAGACCCAACAGACTATTTCTCAGGGCGGTGAGATCACACTTGGCCAATATACCGTCCAATTTGAATCGTTATCCGCATTCAACACTTCCGATGGTCGTAACATCGCCCGGGCAGTGATCAGGGTGTCGAAAAATGGCGCCTATGTTGGTGAGCTTTACCCACGCCGCGATTATTATTACGAATCACAGCAGGCTGTAACCATTCCTGGAGTGCGCAGCACTCTGGCTGATGACCTGTACATCGTCCTGGCAGACTGGCAGCCTTTATCCACCACTTCGGCTACATTCAAGGTTTACCACAACCCATTGGTCAACTGGCTTTGGATCGGCGGTTTCTTCGTATTCACCTTGGGCATGTTATGGGCAGCCTGGCCTGAAAGAGAATCGCAAGCCATCCCTTTCCGTAAGCCTGTGCAGCTCACCAGGGAGATGAATGGACCATGAAAGCTAAGAATTTCCTGGTTGAAGCCGGGTTGGCCCTCATAGCCAGCTTATTATTTGCTGGCCTGGTCAGTGCTCAACAACCTCAGCCCACTCCCTCTGATGACCAGGTAAATGCCATTGCCAGGCAGCTCTATTGCCCGGTTTGTGAGAATACTCCTCTGGATGTGTGCCCGACTACGGCATGTGCCCAATGGCGAGACTTGATCCGCCAAAAGTTGATGGAAGGCATGACCAACCAGGAGATCAAAGATTATTTTGTCGAATATTATGGCGCCCGTGTGCTTGGAGCCCCTCCCGCGGCAGGATTTTACTGGCTGGCATATGTGGTGCCACCCATTATCATACTGGCAGGAGCGTATGTGCTGCTGCGTGCTTTGCGCTCCTGGAAAAAAACCACCTCGCCTCCAGAAAATCCACCCCCACAAACCTTATCGCCTCCACCCCAAGAGACTGGAAAAAATGAATACATCCAGCGACTGGAGGATGAGGTTCGCAGAGGGTAAAGGTTGCGCATCCTTATGAACCAGACCACGCTGCCTTCTCTTGACTATCCAGCAAATTTGTGGAAATGCCCGAACTGTGGTCACGAGAATCAAACCACTGATCCAGCCTGCAAAAATTGTGGCGCGGCAATGGACTATCAGCCAACATGGATTGAGTCGACCCAAGCAGCTCCACCAGCCGCGCCTGAGGAACAGGAGGCTGTTAGGGTAAAACTCCACCTTGGACGGATCCTGGCTTGGGTCCTGTTATTCTTTTTGCTGGGATTCATCGCCGCGGTGTTGCTGTTGAAACAGCAAGGCCCAATCTCCATCGGCCATAAACCACCATCGTTCGATATCACCACTTTCGACGGGCAGCAGATCAGCTCTGCCAATCTAACAGGAAAAGTGGTGCTGGTGAATTTTTGGGCTTCCTGGTGCGTCACCTGCGAGCAGGAAGCCGTGGACCTGGAATCAGCATGGCAGTATTACCAGCCGCGTGGGGATGTTGTGTTCTTGGGAATTGCCTGGACAGATACTGAAAATAAATCCCTGGCATATATTCAGCAACATGGTATTACATATCCTAATGGACCTGACCTGGGCACAAGGATATCCCAGGCTTACCGCATCACCGGTGTACCTGAAACCTATATCATTGATAAGCAAGGTAAATTGGCATCGCTTAAGCTCAGCCCTTATGATTCACTAGATGAAATTAAGTCTGCCATTGAACCGTTATTAAGACCATAATCCCGTGAATTGATCAGCCTGCCTATGGAAATTGGTTCAATCTTTCTCATCCTCGCTTTGTTGGTACCCGTGGTGATTTTTATCAGCCAGCCGTTGATGGAGCGCGGTACGGTACTCATCACCCACGCCGAAAGTGGCCTATCATCATTGCTGGCAAAACGTGACCAGGTGATCTCCTCCATCCAGGATCTCGACGAGGATTATCGTCTGGGTAAAATCCCTGAAGAGGATTATCATGACCAGCGTACCTCGCTGGTAGAGGAAGGAGTTGTCATTCTGCAACAAATTGATGGCTACCACGCCTCAATCGCAGGCATTCCCGCGGCTGAGCCATTGCCGGCGGCAGCCCATCCCAGCAATTTGCCCAATGAAGCCACCCCACAGGCGAATAAAAACGCCTGCGCTGTCCCGCCTGTGCCTGATGATGAGCTCGAGCAGCGTATTGCTGCTCGGCGCCGCAGCATGCATGAGAAAGCAGGTGGTTTTTGCCCCAAATGCGGGAAACCTGTGCAGCTCACCGACCGTTTTTGCCCTAAGTGTGGCGCTCCACTAGAATAATCCTGTTTATTCAATGTTTATGTCTAAGACGGTTGGAATAATTCTCCTGGTCACCACTTCACTTGCCTTGTCTGCTTGTAGCTTTTCGCTGGCAGGTGATGTCCCCCCTCCTCCTGGGTCCGAGCTGCCTTACGTACAAGAAACTTCCCAGAGTATTCCTTTCAACGTTTTATATCCCATCCTGCCCCCCGATTTGGTGAATGGAGCCCAAATCTACAACCAGGAATGTACCCAATGCCATGGTCCCCGGGGGCTGGGAGACGGTCCGCAAGCCGCGGATTTACCCGTGCCTGTCGCAGCTTTGGGATTGACTGATTCAGCCGCACAATCCACCCCGGCCGAATGGTTTACCATCGTCACCCAGGGAAACATGGAAAAGTACATGCCCGATTTTTCCAACCTGACCGATCGCCAGAGATGGGATGTAGTATCTTATGCCATGAACCTGAGCATCCCACAATCTGTGGTTCACCAGGGGCAGATTCTCTACCAGCAAAACTGTGCCGCCTGCCACGGGCAAAACGGGAAAGGGAATGGACCTGAAGCCGGTGGCTTATCTGCTAAACCTGCCGACCTTACCAACCAGTCGTTTATGGCACAAATCTCCTCTGCCACTCTATACCAGCTGATTACCTCGGGGATCGAACCAGATATGCCTGCATATGGGGTTACTCTGGATGATAATTCGCGCCAGGCTATCGTGGCTTATCTTCGCTCCCTCACTTACGCCAACCCCCCACCCTCCACGAATGCATATCCTGCTCCTTCGGGGAAGCCCAGCGGTAGCGTATCTGCTACAACATATCCCGAGCCTCAATCCCATCCAAATCCTACACCCACTACCGCAGCTATGGCTGCCAGCAACGCACCCTCTGCTGGCGCGGTCACCATCCAGCTGGTCAATGGCTCGGGTAGTGCCGCACCTTCCGATGCAACCGTCACCCTTTATGGATTCGACAACTTGCAAAATACCTACTCTGATACCCTAACCTCTGGCACGGGCGGGGTATATACCTTCACCAATGTCATCATGCCCGAAGGCAGAACTTTCCTTGCCCTGGCAGAATATGCAGGCGGTACGTATAGCTCGGACGAGGCGGTTGTCGATACAGACAACCCCAATCTCAGCTTGCAAACCACCGTTTATGACCCCACGACGGATGTTTCGGTGTTAACCACCGACCGCGTCCATATCCTGCTGGACTTTTCTGACCCTCAAAACATGTACGTGGTGGAAGTCTTTATCATCACCAATCCATCGAACCAGGCTGTCGTCCCGCTCAGGAAATACGGCCCGGTGGTTACTTTTCCCTTACCCCCAGGATATAGTAATCTACAATTCGAGCAAGGTGAGCTCGGCGGCAGATATGTTGCGGTTTCCCAGGGCTTCGCCGATACCATGACGGTTAATCCCGGGGTACGCGAGTACCAGGTTATTTTCGCTTTCCAGATGCCTTACAACCAGAAACTCAAATTTTCGCAGCCCATGTTCCTGCCAACCAGTGCAGCAATCGTATTGGTGCCCGATAACGGCGTAAAGGTGACCAGCGACATGCTCCAGGAGGGCGAAACACGGAATTATCAGGATACCACCTACCGGGTATTTAACGGCAGCAGCCTGATCGCGGGAAGCTCTCTGGAGTTTACCCTTTCCGGGGCACCCCGTAAAACTTCCAGCTCGCTCCTCTCCCTTGGAAACACGCAAAACCTTGAGATTGGCCTCGGGTTGTTTGGCATTGCCCTCGCTTTTGGAGGGCTGTGGTTTTACCGTAAAAACCAGCAGAAAGGTATACTATCGGCAGCACCTTACTCCAGTGATATCGCCTCACCAGCAACCGAGCTGGAACCCTCACAGGAAAGTGAGAACACCCTGATGGATGCCATCATCGCTCTGGATGACCAGTTCCATGCCGGAAACCTGCCAAAAGAGGCATACCTCAAGCGCAGGGCCAACCTGAAGGAGAAACTGGGCAGGATGAACCAGGGTCGGGGTTAGAAGCTAATCGATCATGTTGCATTGTCATAATCTATGATCCAGGTCCACAAACTCGTTAAACGCTTCGGGCTAAAGACCATCTTGCGCGGGATTGACTTCTCGGTGGCAGCGGGGGAATTCGTTGCCCTCATTGGCCCGAACGGCGCCGGCAAGACCACTTTCCTGCGTATCCTGGCGTCGCTATCACGTCCAACGCTGGGCAGTGTGCAGATCGCCGGGTACCGGCTGCCAGCCCAGGCGGCCTCCGTGCGCAGCCGGTTGGGGGTCGTCTCTCACCTACCCTTGCTGTATGCCGACCTGACCGCCGAGGAAAACCTGCGTTTTTACGCACAGATGTACGGGCTTTCACAGGCCGGAAGGCGCATCACAGAGGTGCTGGAACTGGTAGGGCTGGCTGCACGGCGGGGTGACCTGGTGCGGACCTATTCGCGCGGCCTCACGCAGCGCCTGGCCATCGCTCGCGCTGTGCTGCATGACCCTGAGGTGATGCTATTCGACGAGCCGCACACCGGGCTTGACCAGGATGCTTGCCAGATGCTCGACACGGTGCTGCGCCAGGTGGCGGCGCGCGGCCGCACAGTGGTGATGACCTCGCACGACCTGGGGCGCATTACCGGCCTGGCCTCCCGTATCGACGTGCTTTCGCGCGGCACGATTGTGGCTTCCGTCCAATGCTCGCAAGTGGAACCGGATAGCCTGCCAGCGTTCTACCGGCAGGCATTAGCCGAGGCTTAGCATGCACACAGTTCCCCAAACCGAGAAACCGCTCGTCACCCAGAAGGATGCTTCGTCGGCCGCCAGGTTCACCCACAGCGTGTGGGCCATTGTATGGAAAGACTTGGCCGCCGAGCTTCGTAGCCGCGAGCTGCTTTCCTCTATGCTGGTGTTCGCCCTGCTGGTCATCCTGGTCTTCAACTTCGCTCTCGAGCTGGATGCCCAGGCACGAGCCACTATAACCGGGGGGGTGCTGTGGGTCACCTTCGCCTTTGCCGGCACGCTGGGCCTCAACCGCTCGATGGCCGTAGAGAAAGACCGTGGTTGCTTGGATGGATTACTACTCGCCCCGGTGGACCGCAGCGCTATCTATTTCGGCAAAGCCGCCGGCAACCTGATTTTTATGCTTATCGTTGAAGCGATTGTATTGCCGGTATATAGCGTGTTATACAACGTGAACCTGTTCATCCCTGGCTTGCTGGCGGTGATCCTTCTGGGCTCGGTGGGTTATGTGGCGGTTGGCACCCTGCTTTCCAGCATGGCGGTGCAAACCCGCACCCGCGATGTGTTGCTGCCCATCCTGCTCTTCCCGCTGGTCATCCCGGTGCTCATTGCGGCGGTGAAAGCCAGCACCGGCTACCTGCAAGGGATGCTGTACGCAGATATCCAGCCATGGATCAACCTGCTGATTGTTTATGATGTGATCTTCATCGCCGTGGCATTCATGGTATTCGACTACATTGTTGAGGAGTGACACATGGAATCCAGGCCTCGAGCTCTAACCATTCTGGATATTGCCACCATCCTGCTGTTCATCATCGCCGTTGGCCTGGTCTTCTTCTATGCGCCCATGGAAGCGGTGATGGGTCAGGTGCAGCGCGTGTTTTACTTTCACGTGGCCAACGCCTGGGTGGGCATGCTGGGCTTCCTGGTAGCAGCAATCGCAGGGGTGGCTTTCCTGCGCACGAGCAACCGCAAATGGGATATCGTCGGGCTGGCCGCCATTGAGATCAGCTTCGTCTTTTTCTTTATCGCCATCGCCTCCGGGTCGATATGGGCTCGCGGCTCGTGGGGCACCTGGTGGACATGGGATCCGCGCCTCACCACTTCTGCTATCGTCGAGCTGGTGTACGCGGCCTACTTCATGCTGCGCCAGGGCATTGAAGACCCCGACCGCCGGGCGCGCTTCGGAGCCGTGTACGCTGTGCTGAGCTTCATCAGCGTGCCCATCACCTTCATCTCGATCCGGATTTTCCGCACCATTCACCCGGTGATCCTTGGCATCGGGTCTGCCGGGGCGGAAGGCAGCTTCGACATGACCCCGAAAATGCTGCTCACCTTCATGTTCAGCCTGCTCACCTTCTCATTTGTCTTCGCCGATTTGTTGTGGCACCGCATTCGCCTGGGCAGCCTGGCAGACCAGGCTGAAAACCTGAAGATGAAAGTGCTTGAATAGGAATTCCGCATATGTTGATCGCCATCTTGCAAGAAGCGCCTGCTGAAACCACCGGCTACATGATCGCCGGGTATGGCGTGATCTTTTCCATCATGCTGATCTACATTGCCAGCATCTTCATCCGCAGGCGCAATCTCAAGCGCCGCATGGCAATGCTGGAGGAAATGCAAGGGAAGCAGGAGTAAAGCGACGCCAGCCACCCGGCGTTTGCTCATGGGGGCTTCGCCGAAGCAGGGGGATGGCTGGTTTATAGAGGCTTCAGAATCAAGCTATAAAATTTTACTCAAGAAAGCCTGGGTGCGCTCTTCGCGCGGGTTGTTGAAAAATGAATCAGGGGAGCCCTCTTCAATCATCCTGCCTTGATCCATGAACAAGATACGGTCGGCTGCGGCACGCACGAAGCCCATCTCGTGCGACACCACCACCATGGTCATGCCACCTTTGGCCAGCTCCACCATCACATCCAGCACTTCTTTGATCATCTCGGGGTCGAGAGCCGAGGTAGGCTCATCGAACAGCATGATCCGCGGGTTCATGGCCAGCGACCGGGCGATGGCCACCCGCTGCTGCTGCCCACCGGATAGCTGGGCGGGGAAGGCGTCCGCTTTTTCGGGGATGCCCACGTACTTCAATTGCTGGAGAGCCACCTGTTTGGCCTCTTCCGGTTTGCGCTTGCGCACGATGCGCTGGGCCAGCATGATATTCTCGAGCACCGATAGGTGCGGAAACAGGTTGAATTGCTGGAACACGATGCCCACCTCTGCCCGCACCTGGTTGATGTTGGTATCTTTGTGCATCACCGAAAGCCCATCCACCACGATGTTTCCGCTGTCGGGATGCTCCAGCATGTTGATACAGCGCAGCAGGGTTGATTTTCCCGAGCCGCTGGGGCCGATGATCACCAGCACTTCACCCCGCGTGACGGTGGTGCTGACGCCCTGCAAAGCTTTGATCTTGCCAAAGTTCTTGAATACGTTGTCGATCTGGATGATGGGGTCAGGACTGGTGCTCACGGCTCATTCTCCTCTCAATGAACTTGACCAGCATTGATAAGGATAGCGTCATGCTCAGGTATAAAAACGCCATGGTGTTGTAGGCTTCGAAAGAGCGGAATGAGCGGGCACGGTACAGCTTGCCCAGCTGGGTGATATCACGCACCGCCAAAACCGAGATCAGCGATGAGTCTTTCAGCATGGCGATCAGGTCATTGCCCAGGGGCGGCAGCACCCGGCGCAGAGCCTGCGGGAGGATCACGTGTTGCATGGCCTGGAAATAGGTCATCCCCAGCGAGCGGGCGGCTTCCATCTGGCCTTTCTCAATGGATTGGATGCCGGCTCGAAACACTTCGGCTTCGAAGGCCGCGTAGCCCATGGCCAGGCCCGCCGTGGCGCGGGAAGCCATGTCCACCTGCTGGATGTTGAAGCTTTGAAGAGCATTGCCGAAGCCGGCGAGCGGTGCGAACCCGGCCAGCCATGCCCCCAACCCGTTGAGCAGGTCGAGCGATAGCGGCACCACCACGAAAGCGCCGTACAAGATGATCACCAGCATGGGAATGCCGCGCACCACTTCCACGTACAGCGTAGACAGGTTGTAGTAGACGACGTTCTTGGATACCCGGCCCAATCCTAAGATCAACCCGCCCACCATGGATAGGCCGTAGGCGATGATGGTGACCCGGATGGTGGTGAGGACGCCCTCCTTGATGAAATTAAAGGCATCCTGGTAAAAAGGCGAGGTGATGATGGCAAAAATGATCAGCACTGCTGCCAGGGCGATGGCCAGTATCCACCAGGGCCATTTTTCCAGCTTGCTGGTTGCTGATAGTAACCGGCTTTCACCAATTTTTTGGGGGATGGCGGTCAAAGTCTACCTCCGGGGTAAGGCAAGGGCTTGCCAGCAGATTTCACAATCCGGCAAGCCCCATGTTCAATTAGCGGATAGGGTTATATTCCAACTTATTCGCCCGGCCACCACTTGGCATACAGGCTGTCCAGGGTGCCATCAGATTTCATGGCTGCCAGGGCTGCATTTACCGGGGCAACCAGGTCGCTGCCCTGAGGGAAGACGAAACCCAGCTCGTCGCCCTGCAATTTTTCAGATAATGTTTTCATCTTGCCTTCATTGGCCGCCATGAAGCCCTTGGCAGGTTCCTCGTCCAGCACCACTGCATCAGCATCACCGCTGAGCAAGGCCAGCACGGCGCCATCGAAGGTATCGAATTCATGCACGCGGGTTTCGCCCACAATCTCCTTGGCCTTGATTGCATTGGTGGTGCCCAGCTGGGTGGCAACGACCAGGCTGGTATCTGCTGCCAGAGATGCAGAATCGGTGAAGCGGTTTTCATCAACGCGTACCAGCAGAACCTGGATAATGCTCATGTATGGGTCAGAGAAGGCCACGGTCTTCTTGCGCTCGTCGGTGATGGTGACCCCATCGGCTACCACGTCATACTGTCCAGCGGCGGTAGCCTCGAAGATGCCCTCCCAGGCAGCCTCGGTGAAGACGGGCGTGCAATTCAAGCGTTTGCAAATTTCGGTTAATGCATCATAGTCCCACCCGATGCCGTTGCCACTTTCGTCAACCGAGTTAAAGGGTGGGTAGGCGTTTTCAACTGCCACGATGACTTCCTTACCGCCCAGGTCTGGCAGCGTGCCGCCGGCACCCGGGCCGGTTGCTCCGGAAGGTTGGGTTGCAGCCGGTGCACAGGCTACAGCCAGGAAAGCAAATATCAATACACAAGCGAACAATCGATAGGCTTTCATCTTATTCTCCTTTGTAGATTTTCATGAATTTTGGCGAGTTGTTAGCCTGATTATACATTAAATTTATATAAATTCGCAGGCCCAGGCAAATCCGTGAGATTAATATCTTAACGCCAGGTATCCCTTTCTAATTGATGACTGGGTGGCCTTATTCCTTCGTGCATGTTATGATTCCCGAGTGCGTGATCCTCACAACACTGAAAGGGGCGCTCATCATGCTCATTCGCCGGCTGACTCAAATCATCCTCGCCATCTATGCCTTGCTCATCGTCTATACCCTGCTGAGCCTGGTATTCGGGGTGGCATTCAACCCGGTCTTCACGCCCATGCTCACCCTGCTGGCTTTTCTCTTTGCCGTGCTGCATGGCTGGCAATACCTGGGCTGGAAGCACACCCTGCTGCTGCTCGTGCTCACCTTCACCGTCAGCCTGCTGTTTGAAAGCGTGGGGGTGGCCACGGGAGCCATCTATGGCCCCTACCACTACACCGACGAGCTGGGCCCCAAGTTCCTGGGGCTGGTTCCCTGGCTGATCCCGGTGGCGTGGTTCATGATGACCTACCCCTCTTACGTGATTGCCCGGCGCATCACCCCGGCTATCGAACATGCCTGGGCCTGGCGCCTGCTGGTGGCAGCGCTGGGCGGGGTTATCATGACCGCCTGGGACCTGGCGATGGACCCCATGATGGTGGCAGGAGGCCACTGGGTGTGGGAGCAGCAGGGGGCGTATTTCGGCATCCCGCTTCAGAATTTCTGGGGCTGGTGGCTGACCATTTTCGTCACCTTCTGGCTATTCATGACCCTGGCGGGCATCAGGCCCTCAGCGCAGGCCTCCACGGGCGCTTATTCCCGCCTGGCAGCCTGGAGCTATTCTCTCACCGGGGTGAGCAGCCTGCTCACCGATTTTATCTTCGGCTTAGACGGCCCAGCGCTGGTTGGCATCTTCGCCATGCTGCCTTGGGTGGTGATGGGAGGGATGGCGACAGATAAAGATCGGTGAGTAACGGTAGGAGCCCTTCATTGTGTGCTCTGTAGCCGGGACCGGTGATATTGGATACCTAGGGGCGTGAATGATTCCGGTGGGATCGCGCATGGTATCTGCGCCAGGAAAATAGAGGGGAATTGAATCGCGCAAGCTGCTCATTAAATTAATTCGGAGATTGCTTCATAGAAAAGCTCTTTTAAATTCAATTACATTCAATTAATCTTCCATTCATCTTTTCCGAGATGGATATTTTTAATACAGGAGATGGGCAGGGTGAGAGCATGGTAGAAGGAAGGATGTATAGATCAGAGATGAGGTGCTGATTTAAGGATCATTCTATGATAGATGAGGTAGTTTGAACCGCAGATAGCACTGATGAACAGATTTCGCTGATTAGAGAATGGTCATTGCGAAGCGGGCGTTGACGATTTCAAGGTAAATTTTATTAGTTATGAAGCCCGCTGAAGCAATCCTTTCTTTTTTATCATATTCCATGCACCCACCAGAGGTTGAGGACAATTACTCTTTATCGGTGTAAACCAAGCGGCTCGATGTAAAACAATCGATCTGGAAGACCACCCATATACGGATGCGTTCATCATAATCTTTATTGAAGGGCGTCTCATGTAATTACTCACCATGTTGCATTACTTGCTAAATCCTTGCTATCAAAATTGGGTATTACGGCATTGATGTTATTGCGAGAAGCGAAGCGACCCAGCCCCAGCTCTTTTGGGGGAAGCAATCTGATCTCAAGTCTGGATTCATGGAGATAAAAAGCAGATTGCTTCGGCAAAAACCGCCTCGCAATGACAACGCGGGGCTTGTGGTGAGTATTTACTATCTAATGTAATTACTCACACCCCCACCCCTTATCAATGAAATATCATGAAGAAGATGAGTCATTTGGTAGCCGTGAGTAATTACTATCTAATTATAGCACAAATGTGCTAATCTACAAGGGGTTTAACTGACCTTCGGACGAAAGTTCGGACAAAGGTCCAGAAAATGCAATAGAGACCTCA